>CABRZA010000009.1 GCA_902475285.1 uncultured Porphyromonadaceae bacterium | reverse complement strand
GGCGTAACCTCACCTATGCCATTAACCGAAAGCTGAACATTAAAGTTTTGCGTTTGCTCTTCGGGCGTGATTGTTACGGCTACACGTTGCTGTTCCGAATAAAGCGTGACGGTGACACCCTGTGCGGGGTTGAATACCTTTTTATCGAGCCGGAAATTTTCCAGGATGTTGTCTCTGTCAAGGATGACCTCAACTGGTTTATAGACTTCGGGGTCGAGGGCGAAGTCACTGAGTTTGAGATGCACCGGAGTTTCGGCAAGTTCCTTATCGACCGTAGCGCCATCTGCGCGTTGGCAGCGCACATAGATGCGCTGGCAGTCGGGATTACTCTTCAAATCTTGTGCCATGGCACCGCCGGTCTTGAAATCACCCACAACAACTTGCGAGCTCTCAGCCAAGGAGGTGGCCGTAGGTATGGCAAGGAGAACGGCATCGACTTCGCTTTCTGAGGAAGCCTTTACGTTGTACGACTTATTGTCGCCTATCATTTGCACACGCTTGCCCCATGTGCTCACAGAGGTGTAGGGTGCGAGGATGTTGCGGATGCGAGAATCCTCGAAGGCCACGTGGTCTTCGTCGAGGTATTTGTATTTGCCGAACGACTCTTTGAGATAGTTGTCGATGATGTGTTTGAGGACTTCGCGGAGGAGTATGCCGGGACTTACGGGCGTGCGCTTATCGCTCTGGTGCACAAGCACGAAGCCCGACTTTATGCGCAGCTCCACGATGATGCAGTATTCGCGCGAGCGGTAACGCAGACTGTTGAAGACACCTCGGTATATCTCGAAGCCCCCCTTGGCCTCGACGATATAGTCGATGTCGCCGTTGATGGTTGGATCGACGGGAACGTCGTAGCTGGAATATTCGTCCCAGCCAGAGGTGAACTGTCGGGTCTGCCCCTCTGCATTCGGGGCCCAAATTCTGAGTGAAATCGGATTTTCCATAGAGCTTAGCTTCCGAGTGGTGTGGTGAGTTTGCGGCGCAGGCGGCGCATGGGGGTGTCGGCCTTCATGGCCACGACGTAATCGGCCAGGACGTTGATAATAACGTTGGAGTCGGCGCCGTCGCCTGCGTAGATGTTGCCCGGGTAGAAGCGACCCAGCGAGAAGGGGAAGATGCGCGGGCGGCCGTTCTTGGCCTCGTCGCCGGAGCTGTTGATGCCGAAGCGGCGGCACACTCTGACGAGATTGTCACGGTCGCCCTGCTTAATGATGCGATGCACGGCCTGACGGGCAGCCTGCAAACGGTTGCCCTGAAGGGTGTCGGCCTTGGTGACGATGAAGTGTATTGCCCGCACACGGCGCATGACGTCGGCGTTTTCGGGGCGCCCGAAGAGATTGAGGAGCGTGGTGATGACACCAGTCTGGAGAACGCTCGTTTCGGTCGGATCGATGATTATGAAGAACACCTTGTCGTGGTCGTTGCAAATCACCGAGCTCACCTTTGCAGGCATTTCGGAGAATGCCATTTTGGCCTCGCCGGGGTCGATGTCGTTGCCGATGAATGTGATGTTACGGCGCAGGTCCTCGCCGGCCATATCGACGAGGTTGAAAGAAACGACATTGTCACAATCGGCCGACTTAGTGATGTCGCAATTCACGATAGCGACATAATCGAGCGTGGTGTGCGGTGGGGCAATCTGTTGCTCTCCGTACGATTGGAGAGCGAGGGCATAGCGGCCGCACCAATCGGCGCTGTCGGGATGCAGCCGACCGTTGCCGAAAAGACCGGTGAGCACGCACGTTTTGCCGCTGTTGGTGGTACCGAAAAACATTATGTCGGTTCGCGATGCACCGCCTTCGGCTATGCCCTGCTCGCTCACAGGAGGAATTTTCAGAATTTTAGTACGGATAATATTGTCAAGATTGCGGAGACGCTCAATAATCTTTTCGTCGTCGGCGGGTTCGCCTATAGCGGCGAGGAGAACATTTTTGAGGTCGCGGGGGACAGCGTCGTAGAGGGCGAGGAACTCATCCTTGCCGTAGTCGGCCGGACGTGCCACTATTTTTTCAATCTCATCGTCGAGAAGGCCGCGGATGGTATCGTCGACCTCCTTGCGGAAACCTAGGCCGGGATTCTCGTTGGCGAACTCTATCACCTCGAAAATGTCGGCCTGATTGACGCGCGACCAACGGCGGTAGAGATTCTCTAAATTCTCAACCTCGCCGGAATGTATACCGAGGTTGTTGACAAACTCCTGATATTCGCGCACGGCCGACATCACGTCGTCGTCGGTCATGGCCCATTCCCAGGCAGCGTTGTCTGCTTCGACGGAGAAGTTGCCGTAACCTCGGGCAATATCGAGGAAGCGCTTCAGCTCGTCGAGGCTTTTGAGGCGGCGGTTGTCGTCGAAGAGTGCATCCCACATTTGGCTCACTTCGCGATCGAAGTTGCTCTTGGCATCGCGGAGCCAGTGCTCCACGTTCATCACATGCTCCATAGGGGCGCCCCCGGGATGGCTGTAGTCGTTGAGATACTGCTCCATCACCTCAATGTTCTCTTTCTTTTCGGCAAAAGTGCGTGTGGCTATATTGAGCGTATGATTCTGAATGGCCTCGTAGTCGCCGGCCTCTTTAAGGATGCGGTAACGGTAACGCACATCGTCGACATGCTCGGCGGCAGCCATATTGTGTGCCCATTTATCGAGATAGCGCTCCATGGCGGCGCGGAGGGCCGAAGGGTCGACAAGGGTGAGAAGAGCCTCATAGTCGCGCACCTCGTCGGGCGAGGGGACAGACGCGAACCGCTGTTCTATAAGGGCCATCTTGGTAGCGAACTCCGGCTTTTCGGCGGCAAACTGGCGGAGATCTTCGATGGTGATTGTCGACGATGCACTTGTGAGCGCTTGAAAAATGCGTTCGGCACTATTTTGGAGACAGAATGTTTTTTGCGTCTGATTAAGTGGCATAATATCGCGAATGATAGAATATTAAAGAAGAATATCGTCCTTGTCGGATACGGGCGGAAGCGTGTTGACCACGTATGTGTGGTACTCGCAAAGATAGTGGGTCAACGCGAAGAAGGCGAAGGCCACGAATACAAGGATGTCGTAGACGTTTATGTCGAATATGCTGCTGTATATCCGGCCGAACGAGCTCTTGACGGTGTCGTAAGTATTGGGGTCGGAGTCGACAGCGGTGAACATTCCGCTGTTGAGCGCCACTGTGGGGAGATCGAGGTCGGCGCTCATGTGGTTGAGGAAATTCGAAAGATTCTGCGAAGCTGCGTCAAAACCGGGTTGCACGTCTTTGAAACGATTGAGTTCCATAGCGTTGACCACATTGAAAACGCTGTCGACAGAGCTCACGAGGCAGCCTATTGGGTCGGCGTCGATGGCACCGCGGATAATGAATCCGTTGTTGAACTCTTTGAAGTTGTTGACGATAGTGGCGTTGATATGTCCGGCTTCGTTCAACATCACCACATGGCTGACGAAATCATTGAGACGAGCGGAGGCGCTGTTGGAGTGCGACTGCACGAAGTTAAGCAGGCCGGCGGCCGTGTGGTCGAGGCGCTGGGTCTCCTGAGCCTTATAGGTTTCAACCAGGTCTGCGACGCGGGCTTTGTCGCTGTCGGCGGCACTGCTAAGGTTGGTGACATTAATAAGATAGTTAGCTCCCCAGCAGAAAGGCATGGCAGCACAAGCAAGCGCAGCGGCCATCATGAACACGCCGAAGTACTCGTATGTACGCCATTTCTTGAACTCGTTTTCGGTTCGTTTGGCCATGATGCCCAGAACATAGCCAACGATACCTATAGCAAGCATGATCACGGTTACGACAATGGCCACCGGAAGGTCATAGCCTTTCACATATAGGCCTATGCCTGCCAGTGCGGCGCACACGAGCCAGCCTATAATTGATATTATCATGGCGACGGAGAGGCCGCCTTTCGATTGTTCCATTACGAATGCTTTTTAAGGAAGGGTTTATATTCTGCGGGAATTGATTCTGATTCTACGACAGTAATCTGCGCCTTGCCGAGACTGTCGGGCTCGACTGTAAACTTGGCCGAGTTGAAGTTCGACGCACCGGCACGCACTGCTTCGTCGGGCTGCGAAATGATCACCCTGGCGCCGGAGGCGTCGAGGGTATAGGTCACGGGCGCCGACCAGGGGCTGTCGGGGGCGTAGTTGCTCACATAAAGTGCGCGGCCCTTGCCGTCGGCTCCCAAGCGGAAGCGGAGGTGCACCAACGGAGGGAGCATGGTGCTGTCGGCCGGAGCGGTGACGCGCAAGGGGCGCAGAAGCGTTGTGGGCACGTCGACCGAGTCGACGCCGACGCCACCGTTGCAATAGGCTTTGAGGGTTTCGAAGGGCAGGAAGCCGTCGACGACCTTTTCGAGCGCCGGGCCTATCTGCACCACGGGGCCCACGGTGGTGGAGCCGTCGACCTTGCGGCCGGTGGCTTTGAAGATGTCGATGATCTCGCGTGTGGAGAGAGAGCCGTCGAGCGACTTCATCAGGCCCACGCAGCCCGACACTATGGGCGCGGAGAAGCTGGTGCCGTCGACGAGCGTCGACTCGCCGCGGGGCACTTCGCCGTAGACCTTTGCGCCGGGAGCCGAGACGGTGGACTCATAGATGCCGCGGCGCTCGAAGTTGCCGAAGTTGCTGAACTCGGCCTTGTGGTTCTGGCGGTCGGAGGCTGAGACCTTTATGGTGTTGTCGCCGCGCTTGGAGGCGTCGAGGGCGGTGAAGACATCCTCGTTGCCGGCGGCCCAGACGATGGTCACATAGTACTTCTCGCACATGTCGAACACGTATTTCCACACATCCTCCTGGGCGAGGAGTTCGCGGCGCGCCACTTCGATCTGCTGGTCGACCGACCATGAGTGCACCTCCTCGCCCACCATCATGCCGGCAGAGATGTTGACCACCTGTGCGCCCTTGTTGATGGCGAAGAGGAGGCCCTGGAGCATTGCCAGTGTGCCGAAGCGTGCGCCCAGGCTTATGGGCATGAAGGAGCACTGCGGAGCTATGCCGGCCACGCCGTGGCCGTTGTCCATGCCGCCTACTGCGAGCGTGGCCACCATGGTGCCGTGGCAAAGCACGGGGTCGGGCGTGCCGGGGTTGTAGCTCTCGGGGAGGCCGACGTCGGTACTACCCTGCTCCACGCTGTAAGGGTTGACCACCTGCAGGCCCTCGAGCTCGGGATTGCCGAGGTCGAAGTAACTGTCGACGACGGCCACGATTACCTTGTCGGAGCCCTTGGTGAGGTCCCATGCGCGGGCTGCCTTGACAGCGTCGAGATGCCACGAGGCATCGGCGACGGCCATGCCGGGATCCGACGGACGGTAACCGCCCTCCATCACGTTCTCCTCGAACACCATAAATGGAATATCGGATATCTGCTCGGGCAGACGCTCAATCATGGTGCGGCGCTCTTCGGCAGGCACCTCTATCGACATGAGCTTGGTGTTGATATCGCAGAACACTATGCGGTGGTTGTCGGGCGAATAAAGCTCGAAGAAGCGCGTCTTCCATCGCTCGATTTCCTGAGCGCCCACCTCGGCCTGAAAGAGTACATTGATGCGGTTCGACACCACGCGTCCACCGCGTCCGTCGTCGATTACGTCGTCGTCGTTGATTGGAGGCACGGCGTTGTCGTTGGGGACGTCGACAGGTTCTTCGACGACCACAGTATCGTCGGATGCGACATCGCGCTCGCGGTCGCAGCTGCGGAACTGGCTCAGGAGCAACAGAAGGAGGAACAGCAGGACCAGAAATCCCAGCGCGCGGCCAAGGCATCCGAGGCAACCCCAGGGCTGCCAATAGGGATAATGGAACCAAACGGGTCCGCGGCGGTCGAAATGAATTCTTCTCATATCCGTTTGTTTGTCAAGAGAATGAAATCTTGTTTATTATCACGCCGAGTGCGGCGTTGACCTCTGGGGGCAACTCGGAGCGGCGCAGATGCACGATGAAGGCAATGGTCATGTATTCGAGCCACTCGTTGTATCGGTTGTCGAACGACTCGGTGATGGCACCGCCCCGCTCAAAGGCATTCTCGAACATCTCGGCGAGCTCGTCGTGGCTGAATGTCGTGGGTCGCTCGCAGCCGATGTATTCGTAGACGGGGAGATAGTTGTCTTCGGCGAGGCTGCGGGCCTTCTCGCGCTGCTCGTCGGTGAGCATGGAGTAGCCGAAGTCGTTGACGAAGTCGTTGAGCGTCGAGGCCACGATGTCGGCCACGAGGCTCTCCTTAATCTGCGACACGTTGGTTACATTCACCTCGGGGCGTATGCGCTCGGCGATAAGCTCGGGGAGATGCAGACGCTCGGCAGAGTCGATGAGCTGGCCTATGAGCTCCTTCATCACCACGGGACTGAAGCCGTTGGTATTGGAAGTGAAGGTGTTGATGAGGGTTTCGGAGTTGACTTTCTTGTTCCATAGCGTCATGAGGTGCTCGGCGATGTAGTCCTGGTTGGTCTGGGCCTTTTTTGGCGGGCAGAAGAGGGCGTCGACGTCGTTGATGCCACGTCCGGCAAGGCGTTGGCGTGCCTCGTCCTCGGTGCGCCATCCGTATGCCTTGAGGAGACGCTCCCAGCGCTCGTCGTCGGTGCGACAGCCCTCGAAGTGCTTCACGCGTTTCAGAATCAAGTCGACGGGGCCCGGGTCGTTGATGCCGGTGTTGATGTTGGTGTTGTGGACGATGTCGTGGACGATGTTGAGACACTCGGCCTCGGTGACCTGAAGGGCCTGAACAAGGTGGCCGAAGAAGAAGCAGTCTTCACCGCAGCTGGCGTCGAACTCCCATCGTATGTTGTTGGCGATCTGTATGTTCCGGAGAAGCTTCTCGTTGTCGTTGTCGCTGTCGTATTCGTGAGATAGTATGGTCTGTACGGTACTCATTATGCTGTCGCCCTCCCGCTCTATCTGCTCGCGGCGGATGTCGTCGGCAACGCCGGCCACCTTCGAGAGGCGCTCGATGATGTAGAGCGAGCCGTCGTTGTTGAGCGTCGACACCACGTCCCATGCCAACTCGGGGTCGAAGAAGAGCTCGCGCACGCTGGGGTTGGCCACGAAAGTAGAGCGCAGGCGGCGGAAGTAGTCGCCGTCGTACATCATGCGCTTCTCCGAGGCTGGGACCGTGGGGTCGTAGCCGTCGAACATCTGGTTGCCGGCCGATGTGCATGCGCAGTACTCGTAGCTGCGCAGCAGGTATGTGTCCTTGAACGACTGGCCCTGCGCCGACCAGTTGCAGAACCAGTCGGCATATGCAGAGTTGAGCACTGAGTTGAGCAACACGGTGCGGAAGCGGCCCTCCCAGCGGGTGTTGAGGGCTGTCTCGTTGTTGTGGCTCTCGTGACTCTTGCAGGTCATGTCGATGTTGATCTTCGTGGCCACGAGGAAGAGCGGCGATATGCCTGCGGTGCGGCGGAGTGTTAGGGCTCGGTCGGCCACGGTGGCGCCGACGTTGTGCTTTACCCACGCCTCGATGAGCAGGTGCAGGTTCTTCACCTCGCTCTGCTCCTCGTGGTGGCAGAAGAGAAGCAACTTCATCAGGTGCGATTCGCTGTAGTAGTTGAAGAGGTATGCCACCTTGCCGCGGAGATACACTCGGATAAGGACGCTCTGGTTGTCGTTCTCGTCGTCGCGGATGGAGGAGTTGCAGTTAGCCTCATCGTGCTGCTCGGGCGAGCGGGCGCCGGGGAAGTCGAGGAAGTCGGTGTGGCGGAGGAGGCTCTTGTCGACGGTGTCGGCGAGCTTTGCGCGGCTGGCGCGCGGCAGATAGCCGGGCTCACCGGCTCGTGCGTCGTCGTAGAAGTAGGATGTCGACTCGTTGAGATACTCCTCCTCAATCTTGAATATTACCTCGGCGCTGAGGGCACAGAGCTCGCAGGAGGGCACGTCGACCTCGCGGCGCAGGCTGCCGTCGGCACGGGGGATGTAGACGTCGGTCTTCACGTCCCAGTTGTCCTGGTCGAGGCCGTTGAGGCACATCACCGACATGATGGTGTTGCGGTTGTTGCTGTGGTGGATGACGGCCTCGATGGGGACGTAGACCTCCTTGGCGAAGCTGAAGCGCTCGAGCACCTTTGCCAGGCGGCCGAAGAGCGCGGTGAGCACCTCGTTGCCGTGCCAAAGATAACGGAGGACGGAGGGGAGCTCGGCTGTGGGCACGCGGCGTATTATGCGCGTGAGCGTCTCGAAAAAGTCCTCACGCATGAGAGGCTCCGTGTTCGAGTGATAGGTGGCGAGGTAGTTCTTGATGTCGAGGATGTCGTCTTCAATCATCGGCGGCTCTGAGAGCTCGGGGCGGCTGCCGTAGCGCTCGCGCAGGTCCTGGGCGATGGCGCGGAGCTCAGCATCGGTATAGTTTTTGAAATCGCGTATGTTGGCGTAGTAGCCCGACGAGAGTATGGTGGCAAGCTGGCCCAGGTTGAGGAGCTTGACGATCACGGGATAGTCGTAGTTGTAGCGCTCGGGGTGGTTTGCGAAACTCGTCATGCGCGTCACCACGCCGGTGGCTTCGCGCTTGTCGCCGATGGGGTTGATTAGGTTTACGAAGTCAACGCCCTCGGGGTGGTCGGAGGAGTGGATGAGGAAAGGTTTGTCGCGGCGGTTGAGAAGGGTGTTCGTGAGGTAGCTCTTGCCTGTCTGGCTCTCGCCGAAGGCACCTATGGCGGGGTTCTCGTCGAGGGCCGAGAGATGACGTCGCAGACGGCGTCGCCCGTCGAGCATGGGGAAGAGGGAGTGCTCGTAGGCATCGGGCTTGTTGGCCTTGAGCCATGCCAGGCCTTCGTTGATTATATCGATACGCTCTTGTGTTGTCATTGCTGCTTGATGTGAGAGGATTGACAATGAAAGGATTGCGGCACGGCGGCGCTTCAGCGCGGGGACAGGCCGAGTTCGAAGACACCCTTGTCGAGCCAGTGGCTGCCGTCGTTGATTATCGACTGCGACATGAACGTAATGCAGTCGAGGGGCACGGGGTCGCCGTTGGCGTCGGTGACGTCTTCAACCACCAGGCGCTCGGGGTCTTCGGCGAAGTCGCGCGTTAGGGTCACGTTGAGCATCGAGCGGCCGGAGTCGTTGTAGAGTGCGTAGAGGGGTCGGCCGTCGTAATGCGGGGTGTCGAACTGCCGGCAGCCGAAGAAGCAAGGGAAGACCGTGAGGCTGAGGTTGCGGCTGTTGCTGTGTGGCGTCATGATGGTCTGCTCGTACTTGTCTCCCTTATATATACCTATATAATATGCTGTGGAATGGAAACACTTCGCCATTTCGGAGAAGTCGACCACCATGCCGTCGTAGCCCGAGGTGGAGGCTATGTGGCCTATCATTGCACCCACGGCAACAACCGACTTCTGGTCGATGAAGTAACCCTGTGGGTCGGCCTGGGGGTACCACTGGCCCACATGGTAGTTGTTGAGGCGTACGAGGCGGTCGGGTGTGACGGGGAGGTACTTCACGAAGAGCTCCGTAACGGCATCGAGGCTTGTGGGGCGTCCGGAGAGAATCACAATGTCGCACTGGTGTGCGTAGAGCACCACCGATATCTGCTTCATGAGCTTCTCCATGGTCGACTTTACAATGTCGCCCACGCGGCGCGGGTCGAAGCGCCACTTGAGCTCCTCGAAGCGGAAGCCGAAGTGGTCGGCGAAGTAGTCGAGGAGGTACTGCGAGGGCTTCATGTCGGAGAATATCTCGTCGTAGGTGTAGACGCGGAAGGGGCGGCGCAGGCGCAGCTGCTCCATGAAGAACTGCGCCATGGGATGCGATATCTGGGTGTTGAAGTCCACACGGCAGCTGCGGTCGGCGAAGTCCATCATGTTGGAGTCGACGCCGAAGAAGTCGCGCAGGAGCGACGACGCGAGTTTCTCCTTGATGCGGCTCTCTTCCTCGGGCGTGGATGCCGAACGGAGGTTGCTCACCTCGACGGTGTAGTAGCGGTCCTTGCTCATGGAGGGTATGGCTGCGATTTCGTCGATGGTCATGGTGGCGAAGCGAGCGCTGAGGGCGGCGTAGACGCTTCCCATGTCGGGATAGTCGTCGCCACGGTCCTCGATGATGACGTTCTGGATGATATTGCGGAGGATGTCGTCGCCGGCCACATAGAAGCTGTCCCAGAAAATGGGACGCGGCACGAGTGTGGCGCCGTCGGAGCCGGTGCACTTGTAGGTGCACACCATCACGTCGGATGTGCCGGCGCCTATGTCGACGGATGCCACGGTGAGGGCCTTGTCGGTGTATCCCTCCACGGCGAGCTCGGGGCGCACATGGCCCTTGAGGTCGAAGAATTTGCGCGTGAGGCCCGTGTAGCGCTGTGCTATCTCGGCGTAGAGGTATACGAGCTGGCTGCATGTGGCCTCGTCGAAAGTCCAAGTGCCTTTCTCGCCGTCGATGGCATCGTTGTTGCCTGCGGTGAGTTTGTCGACCGAGGGGTAGACCTGGATCTGCGCGAGCTCGCCGTTGTTGTATACATTGCAGAGAGCCTCGTAGGCATCTGCGGCGCACTGGCGGAGCTTGATCTGCTCGGTGAGCGGCATGGCCGTGGGACATGTGAGGATAAGGCTGCGCAGATAGCGGCGGCAGTTGACGGCACCGTGCGATGTGCGGAACTCGGGGCTGTTGATCTGCATGAGCGCCTGCTGGAGGATTTCGATGAGGACGAAAGTCATCAGTGATGAGCGCGAGTAGTGCGTGCGTCCGTCGGTGCTCTCGGCCATGTCGAATGGGTTGCGCACGAGCTCGCCGTTGGCGTCGAAGAGGTCGGAAATCACCGGCATGTAGATGCTCTCGGCCTGGCGGATGTAGAGGGGATCGTCGTCGGTGGTGAGAAAGCGCCACGCCTCGTCGAAGGGGCGGTTGTCCCAGAGGTAGCGCTTGGGGCTGGAGTAGTTGGTGTTGGAGGTCCACATGCCTTCATTCTGCACCGATTTGTAGACCAAGCGGCGAGCCTCGTCGCCGACACGGACAAGCGAGAGGTAGCGGAATAGCTCGGGTTCGTCCTCTATGACGATGTCGTTGGCGAAGTCGGCCTGACGGAACACCAGACGCATGTCGAAGGGATGGTCGTAGGTCACCGAGGGGTCGGTGAGGTCGCGCAGGGCGAGCATTGCAGCCTTGGTGAAGTCGCTGTTTTCGAAGAGGATGCCGCATGTGCGTGAGTTGCCGATGTCGAGCACCATGTCGACTGGAATCGTGCGCTCCTTGGGGCAGCGGTGGAGCGTGACCTCGGGGGCTGCGCCGAGCATGCGGAGATAGTTGATGAGGTAGATGTAGAAGCCTATGTAGCGGTATCCGCTGCCCTTGGGATCAAGCCCCAGGAGCTGGGCCACATAGTGGCTGAAAACGGTGAAATCGCCTATGGGCGACATGAAGTTGATGAGCGTCGACACACGGTTGCAGAGTGCGAAGACAACCTTGTCGGCGCCGTTGTCGGGCATCGACGGCCGGAACTCGGCCATGGGATTGTCGGTGGTGCGGGTGTCGAAAGCCCAGGTGAAACGGAAGCGGGCGTTGCCCGATGCGTCTTCCTGCCCTATCCGATCGATTTTTACACGGCACCAAGCGTAGGGCACGTTGCCTGTGACGCCCTGCTGCATCTCGAACATTGGCATGGGGAGCCAATGGCCCAGGAGAAGCTCGAAACCGGGCACCCGCTCACCGTTGGCGGGCAGGCGCGGCACCTTATAGGAGAGGAGGTTGTTGAAAGTATAGAAGTTGTCGTGGCTCTCGGGATTAAGCTGCGTGAAGAGCGACGTGGCAATGTCGCGGCGTATGACCTCCACGCCCATGTCGTCGAGCTTGGGACGGCCGTCGGCTTGGAGTTCAACGCTGCGCTTGTCGACGAGTTCGGTGACGGGAATGTAACGGCCGCTTTCGGCATGATATGCCAGAAGGTCGAAAAGGCGGACGCCGGTCAGCTCGTTGACGATGTTGCAGAAACTGTATTTCAACGGCCTGCCCCCGGGCAGCGCGAGTTGCTCGGAAGGATTGAATACCGCTTCGGTGGTATGGAATTGTATTCCGCTGTCAGCTATTAAATGTAGCATGGTGGATTGGTTTTATTATAGCTACTCCCCGAGAGGAAAAATTTGGCGTCACACGCAGTTAAACTTTGTTAAATCACTTCAAGGTTGTCGGCCAGGCGCTGGCGTACCACTTCGTACATCATCACGCCGGCGGCAACTCCGACGTTGAGCGACTCTATGCGGCCGAATAGAGGAATTGCCGCGCGCACGTCGGCCTGTTTGAGAATATCGTCGCTGATACCTGTTCCCTCGGCGCCCATCACTATGGCCACGGGCACGGTGTAGTCGGCGGTTGTATAATTGACCGAGGCCTTCTCAGTAGCCGCCACCACAGTGCAACCGCACTGGCGTATGAATTTCACGGCCACTGCGAGATTGTCGACACGACACACGGGGATATGGTTTAGGGCGCCGGCCGAGGTCTTGACGGCGTCGGCCCCCACACTTACGCTACCGCGCGAGGGAATGACGATGGCATTCACGCCGCAACATTCGGCCGTGCGCGCCATGGCGCCGAAATTTCGCACGTCGGTTATGCCGTCGAGCACGAGGATAAACGGGAGAACCCCGTCGTCGAAGAGCGTGGGCAAGAGCGTGGTGAGGTCGCAGTAGTCGATGGCCGAGATAAGAGCCACGACGCCCTGATGATTCTTGCGCGTGAAGCGGTTGAGGCGCTCCTCGGGAACGACCTGGACGGGTATGCCGGCTTCGCGGGCACGCTGGGCCACTTCGCTGCGGGGGTTCTTCACATAAATGCGGTCGATGGTACGGCGGGCGTCGATGGCCTCGAGTACGGAATGTATGCCGTAAATATAGTCGCTTGATTCCATGATAGTTATTGTTCAGAGTCAAAATTACCGGCCTTCACCAGAAGTGCGCGGGCATTGGCGATAGCGGCCTCGCCCGGGGGCACACCGCTGATCATGAGAGCTATTTCCTCGCAACGTTCGTGCGTATCGAGAACGCGTATGCGGGTTGTAGTGGCATCGTCGTCGTCTTCCTTGAACACCTTGAAGTGGCGGCGCCCCATGGCGGCGACACCCGGGAGGTGTGTGATGGTGACAACCTGTATGAAACGGCTTATGCGCTCCATCATCGCTCCCATACGGGCGGCGATGTCGCCTGAAACGCCTGTGTCGACCTCGTCGAAGATTATCGACGGGAGCTTCATATGTTCGGCCACAATGCTCTTTATTGTGAGCATGAGGCGCGACACCTCGCCGCCCGAAGCAGCTCCGCCCACAGGCAGGAGTTCCTGGTTCTTGTTGAAGGCGAAGAGGAACTGCACCTTGTCGAAGCCGTCGGCTCCCAGCTTACCCTTGTCGAAATGCACGTCGCAACGCAGGTTGGGCATGCCGAGTGGTGCAGCGCGCCGTGCCAGCTCGACGGCAAAGGCGCGCGCGGCATCCTCGCGGCGCTGCGAAAGCTCACGGGCGAAGCCCAGGGCGACGCTCTTGGCACGCTTGGCAGCTTTCTCGAGGTTGTGGAGAACATTGTCGCCGTCGTCGAGGGTGGCAATCTGCTTTTTCAGGCTGTCGCGGAGGGCGATGAGCCCGTCGGCATTGTCGACATGGTGCTTAGTTTCGAGCGAATAAAGACGTCCGAGGCGCTCCTCCACTTCTTCGAGACGGCCGGGTGTGGCGGCAATGCCGTCGTCGATGTCGGCGAGGGAGTCGGTTATATCCTGAATCTCGATGCGCGCCGACTCCAGACGTTCGGCCAGAATGCGATAGTCGCTGTCGCCGTCGTCGGCGCCGAGAGTGTCGGCGAGGTTTTCCACAGCCTCGACGGCAGCACTGAGCATTTCGAGGACGTTGGGGCGCGCGTTGGTGAGAGGGTCGAGGGCGGCGGCAAGATTCTCCTTGATTTCAGTGGCGTTGGCAAGGACATCGCGCTCCTTTTCGAGCTCCTCGTGCTCGCCGGGCTGGAGATTCATCTGCTCGAGCTGCTCGTACTGGTAGGTGAGGTACTCGGCGTCGTCGCGGTTGCGGCGCAACATGTCGCGGGTGTCGGTGTATCGCCCGAGGGCCTCGCGGAAGGCTGCATAGGCCTTGCGGTAGTCGGCAAGAAGAGCGGCGTTGTCGGCGAGGCTGTCGATGACATCGAGCTGGTATCGTTCGGATGCCAGCTGCTGGTTCTGCTGCTGAGAGTGGATGTCGACAAGGCGTTCGGCAATCTCGCGGAGAACCGAGAGATTGACGGGAGTGTCGTTGACAAAGGCACGCGAACGTCCGCCCGGCAAGAGCTCACGCCGCAGCAGGCATTCGCCGGGCATGGTGTTGTCGAGGCCGTTGCGCTCGATGAGTTCCTCCACCCCCGAGGCGTCGCTGAGCGAGAAGAGAGCCTCGATGACCGACTTGCGCTCGCCTCGGCGCACGGCCTTTGTGTCGGCGCGTCCGCCCAGAAGCAGCGACAGCGCGCCGAGTATAATCGACTTGCCGGCACCGGTCTCGCCGGTGATGATGTTGAAGCCCTGGGCGAAATCGATGTCGATTTCGTCGATGAGAGCGTAGTTGGTGATATGAAGCGACTTGATCATCGGGTCTCGGCTCCTTTCCTGATGTCCTCGAGCCTTTGATTTTCGGTGGGATAGATGGGTTCGAGAAGTTTGTATACCTTGTTGCGCTCCTCGGCGGGGGCCTTGGAGTAGATGTTGACGAGTTCGTCGAGCTTGGCGTCCTTGAACATCGACAGAGCCACCGACATGGGCTGCACGTCGTGGATTTTTTTAATCACTTCGAGGCTCTGCGTGACGGCGGCACGCCCCTTGTCGACCGACAGCGCCATCTGATCGAGGCCCTGGCGGTGGTACTGATATGTGAGCTCGCGCAGCGACGACGTGGCGGGATCGGTGTAGGAGCCCAACACGGAGCTGCGGTTTTTGTTGTCCTCAAAAGCTTTCCATCCGCTCTCGCCCGACGACTGTGCCATCTGTACAATCTGGGCGAGGCGCTCGAAATAAGGGTCGCCGCCCTTGGGCGAGAAGCTGTCGAAGTCGACGGCAAGGATGAGGTAGGCGTAGAAATTGAGGATGGCGGTGAGCTGGCTCTCCATGTTGTTGACGGAGAAGACGAGCGGTTCGTTCTCGCGATAGGCGAACTCTATCTTATTGTCCTTGAAGTTGATGAGTGTAGTAGTATAGGACGAGTTGTAGACCGGGCGCAGCGACTGCACCTGAAGATCGCCCACCACATTGTCGTCGTTATACTCCTTGACGGTAAGAAAGAGTCGGCATTCAATCTTCTCGTTGGCGGCGAACTGCGCGTTGGTGAACACGGTGGTGTTCATATAGTCGTTGATGGCGCCCTGGAGGGTTTCGAACACCTGCTTGCTTCCCGACACCTGGTCGGAATTTACCGTCACCTGGCAGTTGAGCTCCTGTGCGGGGGCGGCGAATGTCGCCATAGCGGCGAAGGCAACAATCCAGGCCCGGAGGCGTGGGAAGAGAGGGGGGATTATTGTCATTATAAGAGAGTTAATGGTTTAACATCGGCTCGATGCAGTCGAGGATGTCGGCAGCGACGTCGGCTTTGCTTTTGAGGTCGAAGACGCGGTCGGAACGGCTACTGTCGGCATAGAAGACGCTGACTTTGTTGGTGTCGGTGCCAAAGCCAGCGCCGGCGTCGGCGAGGCTGTTGAGTACAATCATGTCGAGGTTCTTGCGGGAGAGTTTCTCATGGGCATTGACCTCGCCGTTGTCGGTTTCGAGGGCGAAACCGACGAGCAGCTGCCCTGCCCTCTTTGCAGCGCCGAGAGTGCGGGCGATGTCGGGATTCTTTACCAGGGCAATGCTCTCCACCTCCTCATGCTCGCGCTTGATTTTCGAGGTGCGGGGCTCGGCGGGAGTATAGTCGGCCACGGCAGCTGCCATGACGGCGATGTCGGCGTCGGCGAAAGCCTCAGTGGCCGCGGCAAGCATCTGGGCGGCACTCTCAACATCGACGCGGCGCACGCCTGCCGGCACAGGGAGGGCGGTTGGGCCGCTGACGAGCGTGACGACAGCGCCACGGCGTGCGGCTTCGGCAGCTATGGCATAGCCCATCTTGCCGGTGGAGAAGTTGCTGATGAAGCGCACAGGGTCGATGCGCTCGACAGTAGGGCCGGCGGTGACGAGCACCCTGCGACCAGCAAGGCTGCATGCGGCGCCAAAGAAGGCGTCGACGGCTGCGATAATATTCTCGGGCTCTTCCATGCGGCCGCGGCCCACCAGATGGCTGGCGAGCTCGCCCGTGGCCGGTTCGATGACATGGACACCGTCGGCACACAGCTGCGCCAGCGAGCGCGCCGTGGTGGGATGTGCCATCATGTCGAAATCCATTGCCGGGGCCACGAACACCGGGCACCGCGCCGAGAGGTAGGTTGTGACGAGCATGTTGTCGGCCACACCGTGCGCCATCTTCGCCAAGGTGCATGCTGTGGCCGGAGCCACAATCATGGCGTCGGCCCATATACCCAGCTTGACATGCGAGTGCCACTCTCCGGTATTGGCGGTGAAGAACTCGCTTATCACCGGGTTGCCCGAAAGGGTGGAGAGCGTGACGGGCGTGATGAACTCCTTGGCGTTGGGGGTAAGGATCACCTGCACGTCGGCTCCGGCCTTAACAAGCAATCGGAGCAGTACCGCGCTCTTGTAGGCCGCGATGCCGCCCGATATGCCGAGGATGATATGCTTTCCTTCGAGATTCATCGTCATTTTTTGATTCGCAGCTTGACGCGCGTGAAGGCGTTTTTGGTATTGCGCGGGAAGTCGCCGCTCATTATCCAGTTGTAATATCCCGGGTCGCGCCGAAGGACCTCCTCGGCGAGCTGGCCCTTGTACTTGCCGAAGTTTATCACCTCGCGGTCCTTGTCGTCGTAGATGAGGCGTCCCATGATGTCGACGTTGCGGTTGGCCGAGGCATAGTCGGCGAGGGCTCCGACTTCGGTCGGCACGTCGTCGTAGCGGTCGAGCTGGGCCAGGAGCACCTCCATTGTGGCACGGGTGTCGGCGAGGGCGCTGTGTGCCTCCTCGAGATTCTTGTCGCAGTAGTAGCGATAGGCGGCCACGAGGGTTCGCGGCTCCTTCTTGTGGTAGATGGTCTGCACGTCGATCATGCGTGCGCGGGAGATGTCGAAATCAACGCCGGCGCGCTCGAACTCCTGGTCGAGCAACGGGACGTCGAAGCGGTTGCTGTTGTAGCCGGCGATGTCGCATCCGCTGAGCATCTGTGCCAGCGACACGGCAATCTGGCGGAAGGTCGGCTCGTTGCGCACATCGTCGTCGGTGATGTGGTGCACGGCGGTGGCCTCGGCGGGGATGGGCATTTCGGGGTTGATGCGGCGCGTCTTTTCGATCACCGTGCCGTCGGGCATGAGCTTGATGACCGATATTTCGACGATGCGGTCGCGGCTGATGTTGGTGCCGGTGGTCTCGAGGTCGAAGAAGACCAGCGGACGCGTGAGTTTCAGTTTCATATCCACAGGTGGTGCAGATTAGAATTCACCGACGGTCATTGGCATGAGGAGCATGAGAAGCTCTGTATTTTCCGGCTCGGTGCCCGGACGGAACACACCGGGACGGCCGGCGTCGCCGAGGTTGACGATAACGTCGTCGCCTTTGAGGGTGTTGAGAATCTCGGTGATGTAGGAAGCGTTGAAGCCTATGGTGAGGTCGCTGCCGGTGTAGGAGCACGGCACCTGCTCGCGGGCGCTGGTGCAAAGGCCGGGGTCGTTGCTCTTGATGAGAATGTTTTCGGAGGTGATGCGGAACTTTTCGAGACCGCCGTCGACCTCCACGAAGATACCCACGCGGCGGACGGCGTTGAGGAGGGCCGTGCGGTCGACGGTGAGGACGTTGGGGTTGTTGCGCGGTATTACGCGGTTGTAGTCGGGATAGTTGCCGTTGAGGAATGTGCACTCGAAGCAGAATCGGTCGCTCTCAATGCGGGCGCTGCGGGAGTTCATGGTGATGTTGAGCGTTTCTTCCTTTGCGAAGACGTTCTTGATGATGTTTGCCGGTTTGGAAGGGATGACGCAGTGACCCGTTACGCCTGGAGCCGTGCGGCGGTCGATGTAACGCACGAGCTTGCGGGTGTCGGTGGCAACGAAAGTGATGCTGTCGGGAGCGATGTCGAGGAGAACGCCCTGCATGATGATGCGGTATTCGTCGGTGCTGACGGCAAACATGGTATTGTCGAGACCGGCAATCATCTGCTCGGTGGCGACGGAGAAGCTCACGGGCTCGCCGGATGTCTCCGGGGTGAACTGGGGGTACTGGTCGGCGGGAGTACCCACGAAGCTGTAATGGCCGCTGAGGTACGTGAGCTGCATTTCGAGACTGTCGTCGTTAATGTCGACGCTAACGCCCTGTTCGGGAATCTCTTTGAGGAGTTCGACCAGACGGCGTGCACCGAAGCATACGCTGCCCTCGCCTCGTGCGTTCTCGACGGTGAGGCGTGCCGTGAGAGCGTTCTCCTGGTCGCTGCCGGTGATTGTCAACTCATCGCCGCGGAGAGTGATGAGGAAATTATCGAGGATAGCGAGGGCATTCCTTGAGTTTATGACCTTGCTCACAGCCGAGGTGGCGTTGTAGAGAGCCTTGCTCGAAACGTTGAATTTCATCTGCTTATATGTTATGTTTTAGTTTTCAATAGTTTAGGAAGCGACATGGAAGTGCGCTTTCATTTTACAAATTTACGAAATTTTCGGGCGTTTTGCAAATATTTCAGCAGCTTTTTGCATGTAAAAAGCCCGCGATTATGAAGCGCGGGCAAAAGGTGTGTTATAGAGATTCAGCGGGATTCGACAGTGGGAACGGAGCGAATGCCGGCAGAATCGGGGCGTGCTACCTTTGGGATGATTTGGATTACGAAGCGCTTGTTGTTGTCCTCCCACCCGTGGTCACGATTGATGCCGTTGAATCCGCTGCCGGCGATGAGAATCTCGGTGTTGTAGCGGCGGAGGTCGATACCCTGTCGGCGCCATTCGGTGTAGAGCGCCATGGCACGACGGTAGCTCAGAAGATACATTTCCTCATTATCGGGATTATAGCGGCCCGCTTCGCGGTCGTCGAAGGGTATAGCGGCATTACCCTCAACCACAAGCTGATAGCGAAAATCGGGATTGCGTTCGTTGAGTCGGCGGAGAATCGTCTCGATGTCGCGGCCCACACGCTGGACCTTATGGAGATGCTGCGGTAGGATTTCGGCTTTCTTCGATTCGAAAATCGAAGTATCCTGAAGCTCGCGGGTGTAGAAGGTACGCTTTGCCTCGTCGTAGGCCAAACATGTGGAATGGCTGAGCTCCTCGAACTGCTCGCTGAGGTGCAGGATATTCTCCGCCGCTTCGGCACGGCCGGTGGCTTCGGCTGTGATGGTGCGCAACTCGTTGTTGGCAATCGACATTTTCACCACGCAGACGATGAAGAGGACGAGCATGATGAAGAACATGCTTGTCATGAGGTCGGAATAGCTCAGCCAGAATGAGCCGTTGTCAGCGCGCCGTGCCATGTTGGCGGAGATCTTTGAGTGCAACGGTCATAGCGTGGACGGCATCGAGAAGCGACTGCTGGAGGTCGGCGGCAGAGCGCTGCGTGTCGACGTTCTCCTGCCTGAGCGAGTGCATCTCCTCCTTGAGGTCGGTGTAGCACTCGCCCTGCACGCGGGCATAATCGGCTACCTGCTGTATGACGGCCCGGAGCTCGTCGAAAGAGGTGAAGAAACGGCTGTTGTCGGCCACAAAATTTTCCACATAGGCCGAGTTGGCGGTGAGCTGCTGATTGAGACGGCGTGCGGCCTCCTGCGAGTCGGCAATGAGGGCTTCGAACTGCTTCCGCCACATCTCGCGGCCCTCGGAGCCGGTAGGGAAGTGCTCTTCGATGGCGCGTCGGAAGGTGTCGTGCACGGCCTGCGTCTCGTGCTGGGCGTCGGCCACGGAACGCAGGGCGTCGATGAAGCCCGAGAAGCGGTCGGCCAGAGCATCCATGCGCTCTACGGCACCGGCGCTGTGCTCGATAGTAGCGTTGAGCGCGCGCTGGCTTTCGGTGAACTGCTGCAAGGTTTCGGCAGCGGTGTCCATGTCCTTCATGGCCAGGGCGAGGCGGTTGGCGGTCTTTGTCATATTCATGCCGCTGACGGCCTCGAGCATACGCTGCTGGAGGACGAGATTCTCGTTGAGTTTCTCGGCGGTTTCGGCGTAGTTGTTGCCGAACTTGTCGGCGAAGCGGTCGAGGACGGCTTTGAGCTGCATTAGGCTCGAACTCATGCTCGTGGCGAGCGTGGGCATGAGCTCGCGGCGGAGGAAGTCGAAATAGTCGTTCATGCCCACTTCCATCTTGCGGGAGGCGCTTTTGCAATTGAGTGTGGCAACAACAGTAAAGAGAAGTCCGAGAAGGCTCGCTCCCATAGCCAAACTTATACCATCGAGAAGTCCGTTGAGACCGGCAGTGTCTTGGCTGCCAGTCAACAAGCCACTGACATTGTCGGAGAAACCGGAGACTCCGATAATGATACCGACAAACGTGCCTGCCAGACCAAAGAACAGAGGGATATTCAGACCACCGCGCACGTCGTTGGCAAGTAGGTCGGTTTCCTTGATTGCGACATCTTGAAGCAGTGCCAAATCGGCCTGCGTGCCGGCATTGCGGCAGAGGTATATATTGGTCTTGGTAAGGAGATTGTGAAAGTCCTCCGATGCGCCGTCACAAGCAAGAAGAGCCACGTCGCGATCGTCGGCATCGGAAACGGAAATATCATCATCGTCGCCGGGTGCGCCGGCGATATCTTTGATGCGAGAGGAATCGGAGAGATCCCACGACGAAAGCACACGACGAGCTACCCGTAGATTGTCGACGTGCTTGAAGAAATTGCTCATACCCTTTGAGCCGAGGTATGATTTAGTAAAGAAAAACAACTGAAAAGCCACTATAATCAATAGGATGGCTACCATAAGTACATTATCGGGCATAGAATTTAGACTTGTGAGGTATTGTTCATTTTGATTGACATTATTCGCTTGGTCTTAAAGCGATTGACAGAGGGCGAAGCCATTTCGGAGAGGGTGAAGCCAAAGTCGGGACCCGGGAAACACTCCACGGTTTTGCCATCGATTTCGAGCCGACGCTGTGCCGAGCGGAGCTTGCGGTCGGTCCATTCTGCAATCATGGCCTCGGCCTCGGCCACGAGACGGCGGCGCTGAAGGTCACGCTCGCGGGCTTCGAGCATGCGGCGTACGGCAGCCATGAGGAAGGATTCCTCGGGCAACGGTTGGCGGTTTGGCTGCGGAGGCCGGGACCCTGTCGGTGGGTCGGGCGGCAACGGCTGCTGTGGCGCAAACCGCCGCGCCACATAAGCGAGCATCGCCCAGAAAGGATTTGTCATGGCAAATGTGTTGAATGTTCAACCTATATACGGCAAGAGAAAAAAATTTCGGCACCCGGCTATAAAAAAATCGCCGGATGCCGTAAAAGGGTAAGTGGGGTCCCCTACTCCTCCGTGTCGTAGGTATCGGCAAGTGCCTTGATGTCGCCGCGTGCGCTGAGGTCGCACGCGACGGGCACGACGGATATGTAACGACGCTGGAGCCAGTATTCGTCGGTGTCGGTGGCTTCGGGTTCTTCGTTGATGAACTTTCCGGTGAGCCAGTAGAAGGGCACGCCGAGTGGGTCGAGGTAACGCTTGTAGTTGTCGGTCCAACGTCCCTTGGTGGCGCGGCACACGCGTATGCCCTGCGGCATGACGCGGGCCGGAATGTTGACGTTGAGACAGATTCCCTTGGGCAAGCCATTCTCGAGGGTCTTGGCCGCAATGGCGGCTACGAATGCCGTGGAGAGGGTGAAGTCGGCCTTCATGGAGTGGTGCAGCAGGGAGAAGCCCACCGAGGGTATGCCTTCGATGCATCCTTCGAGCACAGCTCCCATGGTGCCGGAATAGGTGACGTTGACACCCGAATTTGAGCCGTGGTTGATGCCGGCGAGCACCATGTCGGGACGCCGGGGCACTATGGCATGGAGGGCGAGCTTGACGCAGTCGACAGGCGTGCCGTTGACGGTGAAGAGGCGCACGCCATCGGTGTCGGACGGCAGCTCGTCGATGCGGAGGGGAGCGCCGACTGTAAGCGCCGCCGATTGGCCTGAATGCGGATGCTTGGGAGCAACGACATATACGTCGCCCAGCGAACGCACGCACTCGGCCAGATGATGTATGCCTGGAGCCTCGATGCTGTCGTCGTTGGTGATAAGTATCAGTGGACGCGGTTTTTCCATAATGCGGTGAATTTTTATAATAAAAACAAGCCACTGCGGCTCAATGTTCAAGTGCAGTGGCGCGGTTGAAGCGGGACAAGTCAGTGCGAGGCTATGGCAGCCTCGATAGCGTCGATTTCGCCGGCGAATTTCTTTTCGAGGCCCATGCGGTCTTCCACCACCTGACAGCCGTGGATTACGGTGGCATGGCTTCGGTCGAGACGCTGGCCGATAACTGTCATGGGCAGCTTGGCGAGCTTCTTGGCAAGATACATCACCACCTGGCGGGCGTCGTTGACCTCGCGCTTGCGGGTCTTGGTGAAGAGGAGGTCGACACTGATTCCGTAGTAGGAAGCCACGGCATCGGCCACCATCTCAAAATTGACCTGGTTGCGCTGGCGGCGCACGGCGTTCGACATGACGCGCTTTGCGAGGTCGAGCGAAATGTCGCGGTTGAGCACGGTGGCGTGCGCCACAAGCGACACCACTATACCCTCGAGTTCGCGGACGCTCTGGGTGACGTTTGCGGCGAGGAACTCGGCCACGTCGCCAGGGAGGACGAGTCCGTCCTGATCGGCCTTGAGTTTGAGTACGTCGCGGCGCAGCTCTATGTCGGGCCGTTCGAGCTCGACCTGCATACCCCACTTGAAACGGCTCAGAAGACGAGCCTCGAAGCCTTCCATCTCGGCCGGCGCACAATCGCTCGACATGATAATCTGCTTGTCGTGCTGGTGGAGATGGTTGAAGATGTGGAAGAATGTGTTCTGCGTGCCGGGCATGTTCTGAAGGTCCTGAATATCGTCGATAATCAGGGTATCAATGCTCTGGTAGAAGTGGAAGAAGCTGTTGATGTTCTTTGCGGCGGCAGCGGTATACTGGCTCTGGAAGAGACGCGCCGTAACGTAGAGTACGCGAGCCTGCGGATTGCGCTCCTTGATGCGGATGCCTATGGCCTGGATAAGATGCGTCTTGCCCACGCCCGAGGGACCGAAGACAAAAAGAGGGTTGAAGGTTTTGAGCGATGGGTTGTCGCCTATGGCCTCACCTATCGAGCGGGCAATCTTGTTGCTTTCGCCGAGACAGTAGTTCTCGAAAGTGTATCGGGCATTGAGCTGCGGGTCGAAGTCGCGGCGGTCGGGCTCTCGGAAGGGGTTGGCTGCCGGGGCCGTGCTCTGCTGCATGATGGCGGGCGAGGGTTCGGCTCCCTTTTGGAAACTCATCGACTGCGGGTCGCCCTGCTTGATGGGATACAGGAATTCAAGATGCACCCCGGGGCCGTAGACCTTCTTTATACCCGCGCGAAGCACGTTGAGATAACGGGCCTGAATCTGCTCGATAAAGAATACGGAGGGTACCAACAGCTTGAGGACGCCGTCGGCGAAGCTCACCGACGTCATGTCGCGGAACCATGTGTCGAACTGTGCCGCCGTCAGGTTATCTTTGATAAACTGGCGGCAAGCATCCCAAAGCTCGGTGTGTTGCTGACTGGTCGTTGACATGGTTGCGATTCTTTTGCGTTTACAAAATTCCGACTTTTTTTTTGTAAAAACAAACGACGGAATATTTGGTAATTTCAAATAATTTGCAACTACGTTGATTACAGTTGATTAACAAAAACGATTTCTCCGCAATACATTTTCAGAGATAAAACACTCATCCTACGCTCTTTACCGACAAAAAGCCATCCTTGCCACAAGGTGCAAAGACGGCCTCTATCGCCCTCTACGACCATTGCCGACGGCTTTTAGGTGAAAAAGCTGCGGTCGGGCTTATTTAGAATAATTTTAAATAAGTCCGACCGTCGTTATAGGGTTGCCGACAGCGTCAGAACACCTTGATGTTGATGTAGCGCTTGGGATTTCGCTTCACGTCGACGAAGATTGAGTCGAGCGAGGCTATGGTGGCATTGAGATTGTCGTAGAGTGCGGGGTCGTTGAGGAGCTTGCCCACCGACGAGTCGGGATTGTTGAGCTGGGCCGTGAGCTCTTCGAGATGAGCGATTGTGGCCCCGAGGTCGACGAGCATGGAGTCGACGGGTGCCTCGCGCAAGCGCGAGCTCACCACTGCGAGGTCGCCGGTGATGGTGTCGACGTTCTGCGTGATGCTCTTTATGTCGCCGGCGATGGGGCCCATGGTTGCCATCACGCCGCGGAGCGACACCAGCGAGGCGTTGAGCTGTGCGGTGATGTCGTCGAGGCGCTCCACACTGGTGCGCAGGGCCGGGTTGGCTACGAGGGTGTTGAGGCTGGTGAGGAGAGTGTCGACCTTCGGCACGATGGCGTTGACGGCCGGGAGGAGATTGTCGGAGAGTGCGGCCATCATGCCGGAGTTGACGGCGGAGCTTATGGTGTCGCCCACGGTGCAGTAGCCGTCGGCGGCGTTGCCGAGCTGAAGGCTTATCGAGGCAGTGCCCAGAAGGTCGGAGGCGAGGACGGCACGCGTGCCCTTGGGAAGTCGGAGCGACTTGTCGACGCTTATCTCGACGGTCACCTGGCCGGGACGGTCGTAGTCGTAGTGCATGTCGCGCACGAGACCTATCTTATAGCCGTTGAGATTGACGGGTGCCGACAGGGCCAGGCCCTCGACGTTGGTGTAGGTGGCGTAGTAGTAGTTGGTGGCCTTGAAGATATTGATGCCCTTGAGGAAGTTGATGCCGAAGATGAGTATGGCCAGGGCAACAATCACGAGGGCTCCGATGAGCACTTCTTTGCGTGCGACAGCTTTCATTTGGTGTTGGTTTGATTATTTTGAGTTTTGAATCTTTTCTGTTTGAGGCATGTGGCGGAGGCGGTACTGCCCTACTGCGTCGGCTATGGCGCGGGCGCATTTAGTGCGACCTTCGTCGGAGCCAAGGAAACGCTCTGCGGCGTGGTTGCATATGAAGTCGAGCTCAACGAGCACCGAAGGCATGCGTGTGGCCCACAGCACGAGAAATCCGGCCTGGCGCACGCCCTTGTCGGCGCGACCGGCGGTGCCGACGAGCCCCTCCTGTATGGCCGACGCCAACTCAACGCTGTGCTCCATATGTTTGTTCTGGCTGAGCTCGAAGATGATATACGATTCCGACGACTGAGGGTCGAAGCCGTGGTAGGTCTGCGAGAAGTCGGGTTCGAGCTCTATCACGCCGTTCTCGCGCATGGCCACCGAGAGGTTGGCGTCGCTCTTGTGCAGGCCGAGGGTGTAGACCGAGGCGCCGTGCACCTTTTCGCGACCGCGCGTGCGTGCGTCGATGGAGTTGACGTGAACCGACACGAAGATGTCGCCGGCGGCATCGTTGGCAATGGCGGCACGGCGGTCGAGGGGCACGAACACGTCGCTGTCGCGCGTGAGCACCACCTCCACGCTGTCGCCGAGCTGCCGGGCAAGGAGGCCCTCCACGCGGCGCACCACGTCGAGCGTAATGTCTTTCTCGCGCTGCGTGCGGCCTTGGCAGCCATGGTCCTTGCCGCCGTGGCCGGCGTCGAGCACCACAGTGAAGGGTCGCGGGGACGGCACGGCATCAGCGGCCGACAGCCAAAGCCATCCGCCGAGCGCCATCGATACTGCGAGCACAGCCCGCCGAAGCCCTTGACAAATCATGTGGCAAAATTAGCACTTTTTTCCAAGCCGCGACACTTCCGCCGCCACAAAAATGCAAAAACGGCCAATTTTCCGTCTCTTTCGGCAGAAGAATATGGCAAATCAGAAAATATCTTCTGCGATTTTTTCGGCTTCGGTTTTGATTGAGGCGCCTTTCGATTTGCTCTTGCCGTTGCCGAAGGTGTAGCGGCATTGGAGCATGACGAGGGCTTGATTGACACTGTCGTCGGTATAGCTTATGTCGGAGAAGCCTGGTGCCATGGTGCGCGTCCACTCCATCTTGTCGAGGATATTGGTGGGGATGTTGCCCATGACGGTAATCATGAGACGCGAGTTGAGGAAAGGCCGGCGAAGCGAGAGCATGAGACGTTCGTGCTGAGAATATTTTTCGCCCTGGAACGTGGGGATTTTGTCGTGGCGGAGGATGAACTCCACCGAGGCAAACAGTTTGACGGGCGAAATGAAATATGTGGCATCGAAATCTGCATACCACGAGCGGCCGTTATGCGTCGGGGTCGAGGGTGAACTAATGCCGTATCTTTGATATGAGCCCGTGAGATTGACACTCAGACGTTCATCGCGGAAAAAACTGCGGCTGAACGACAAGGACACATAGTGCGAATGATAACTGCCGTTGGCCAATGTTTGCAGAATATCATTGGCGGGATACGGAGTATAGTAAGTATCGATGTAATTGCTGAATTTTCGGAAGGCATATTGGAGCTTGAACATCTGCAAAAAGTGAAATGCAGCGTCGACGCTGTGCAGACTCTGAGGTTTGAGCAATGGATTGCCGCTTCGGTAGAGCCCCTCGCCCGTACGGTAGACGGTGGCCGACAACTGCTTGAAGTTGGGGTGTGAGAGCCCGGAACCATAGGAGGCATCGATGGTGAAACTTTTACCTACGTTCCACACCACCCTCGCCGTCGGCAACACATACATATGGGTGCGACTGTCATTCTCATCGCCGATAGTGGTGTTTTCGCGGATGGCGGTCCATTTCACGCCGGCAGTCAGATAAAGCTTGCTGCCGAAAGAATAGACGGCATTGAACTGCAGGCTATTGCGAAATTCATCCGAAAGGTAATCTCGCTCGTGTGTGAAGCGATTGAAGTCGCGGTAGGTGCGGTAGGTGGCCTGCTCGGTGAAGTTCATGAAGAACGACTGCGTCGGGCCATAGAAAAGATACGCAAGCCCGCTAAGATAGTTTTTGTCGGTCGAAGTGAGGTTTGATGCGTCGACGTTGGCTGTGCTGAAATCGTAGGCCTGACGGGCGTGATAGTAGTTGTAGGTAACTTCGGCAGAAAAAAATACCTTTTTTGAAAGGTCGGCATCGTAGAAGACGGCACCGGAATAATTGTTGCTGTGGTATACGTCGCGCGAAGTCTGCATGGCATCCCCAGGCGCAGTGAGGGCGTCGGTCGTTATTCCTCGGCCTTTATCGCCGCTCCACGATGCTTGCAGCGACAGTGTGTGGCGCTTGTTGATTTTATAGTCGCTGCCAATAAATACGCTGCCGCTTTGTTGCAAGCCATGGATATTGGGAGCAATATCGCCAGCATAACGGCTTGCCTCGGTGCGGTCGCCGATGGTACGACTGAACGAAGTAGCGCCGTGCCCTTCGTTGCGCCCCCAGCCAAGGGTGCCGTAGAGATTCACGCTCTCCGATGAGAACGTCAGGTCGGCACCGAGATTCTCGGTATTGCTGTGCTCGTTGGCAAGATTATAGAGAGCGCTGCCCGAAACACCTGTATCGTAGCCGAAGAAATTTTTCTTCAATACAATGTTAATCAGATAATCATACCCCTCCCAACGTCCCTGCGGCCGTGGTTCAACTTCGATGGTGGCAATGCGTGCAGGATTAATATTCTTGGCATAGGCAAAAGGGCTTTTTCGGCCGTTTACGAGGACTAAAATATTCTCGCTGCCGCTGATTTTGATTTTTTCGGTCATTGCCGACACTGTCACGAAGGGAATC
>CABRZA010000008.1 GCA_902475285.1 uncultured Porphyromonadaceae bacterium | reverse complement strand
TGCCCTTCCTGCTCTTTATTCGCCTGAAACAGACAGGTATATGCGTACTTGAAACCAAGGTGCTTCGTCCGTATACCAAGGAAGCGTCGGAGCTCGACAGAATCTGACAACACTTACCACTCACATATGCACGCCCCGGGAAGTATTTTTCGGGGCGTGCCGTGCATTATCTCCCCCGAAAAATGGCTATCTTTGCGGCGTGAAACTCAAAGGATACCTCATGGGGTCGATAGCGGCGGCCACCTACGGGCTCAACCCGCTCTTCGCCCTGCCTCTCTATGCCGACGGCATGGACGCCGACAGCGTGCTCTTTTTCCGCTACTTGCTGGCCGTGCCGGCCGTGGGCGCAATGCTGCTGTGGAGGCGCCGCTCCTTTGCCGTGGCGCGCCGCGACGTGCCCATGCTCGCTCTCATGGCACTGATGATGGCGCTCTCGTCGCTGTTCCTCTTCGAGAGTTATAATTTCATGGACGCCTCCATAGCCTCCACCCTCCTCTTCGTATATCCACTTATGGTGGCCGTAATTATGGCCGTATTCTTCGGCGAACGGCTCACTCCCCTCACCGTCACGTGCATAGCAGTGGCCCTCGGAGGCATATTCCTCCTCTTCAAGAACCCCGACGGCGGCACGCTGAGCCCCGTGGGCACGGCCATTGTCATGCTCTCCTCGCTCAGCTACGCAGCCTACATGATAGGCGTCAACCGCCCCCGCCTGCGCGCCATCCCCACACTCACGCTCATATTCTACGTCCTTGCCGGCGGTGCCATGCTCTTCGCCTGCAAGATACTGGCAAGCCCCGGTGCGACATTCACCACACCGCGACATCCCGCCATGTGGCTGTGCGTGGCCGCACTGGCACTGCTCCCCACGGTCGTGTCGTTTTTATGCACCACCGTTGCAGTGCAGACCATCGGCCCGACTCCTACGGCAATCCTCGGCGCCCTCGAGCCGGCAACGGCCGTGATGGTGGGTGTCCTGATTTTCCACGAGGAACTCTCCCCTCGCGACTGGCTCGGCCTCGCCCTCATCATCGCGGCGGTGAGCTGCGTGGTGGCCGGCGGCAAAATCACAGCTCCGCTCGTGAGATTTCGTAAATTATTCCCCTCGCTGCGCCGAAAACACAATTGACGGTTTGCAATTGTAAATTTTGAATATCGTTGATTTGTAGACATTTAACTGTTGACGCGAAATTTTTCGACAAAATTTTAATTTTTTTGAGTTTTAATTTGTAAATCGGCGCCGAAAGTACTAACTTTACACCCGAAAAGCCGCACCATTTTCCGGCCTTGCGGCATCAGGCGCCAATTTACTATGAACCAGGAGATTTATCACATTCCAGCACTCCTTGATGCAAGCCTCGACGGCCTCGACATCAAGCCCGACGGCACGTATGTCGACGTCACCCTCGGCGGCGGAGGCCATTCGCGTGCCATTTTGAAGCGCCTGTCGCCGGCCGGTCATCTCTATTCCTTCGACCAGGACAGCGACGCCATCGCCCGCGCCGCCGCCGACCCCGACTTCGACAACCCCTCCTTCACCCCCGTACACGGCAACTTCCGCTTCCTGGCAAACTACATGGACTTCTACGGGCAGCTGGGCCGCGTCGACGGCATCCTGGCCGACCTCGGAGTGTCATTCCATCACTTCGACGACGCCGCACGCGGCTTCTCTTTCCGCGCCGACGGCCCCCTCGACATGCGCATGAACCCCGACGCCCGCCTCACAGCAGCCGACCTCGTGGCCGGTGCCGACCAGGCCGAGCTCGCACGCATCTTCAAGCTCTACGGCGAACTTCCCCGCGCCACACAGATAGCCCGCGTCCTCGTGACCGAACGCGAGAAGGCTCCCATCGACACCACCGCGCGCCTCACGGCTGCCGTAATGCCCCTCATAAGCAAGCAGAAAGAGAAGAAAGAGCTCGCGCAGGTCTTCCAGGCGCTCCGCATAGCCGTCAACGGCGAAATGGAAGCCCTCGAAAACTTCCTCCGCCAGACCCTCGAGGTACTCCGTGCCGGCGGCCGCCTGGCGGTAATCACCTACCACTCCCTCGAAGACCGCATGGTCAAGAACTTCATGCGCACCGGCACAACCGACGGCACCGAGAGCAAGGACTTCTTCGGCCGCAACACCTCGCCGGTAGAACCCCTCATGTCGAAACCAATAGTCCCGACCGAGGCAGAAATAGAATCGAATCCCCGCAGCCGCAGCGCCAAGCTCCGAGTGGCGGTGAAACGTTGACAGCTAAAAATCAGAAGATATGTCGAACGTAATCATCACATGGCTCCAAAAGGGCATAGCATGGCTGTGGCTCTGGTTCCGGCATTGGATTCAGGGCGGCAACGTGTCGAGCAAGTTCTTCCAGCGACACATATCGGCCACATCGGTTATCCTAATGGCAGGTATAGTGATAATCGGCATGCGCTTCCAGTGCCTCGTGCTCGACAATCGCGTCAACGCGCTCGAAGAGATGATCAACACCGCCGACACCGAGAAGCAGGCCGAGCGCTCGCGCTTCATGAACGCTACACGCGAGTCGATTATGCTCCACAAGGTCGACTCCCTCGGCCTCGGCATCACCGTGCCCGACAAACACCCCGAAATACTCCACATCACCGACAACGACACCTTCTAACTTCATAATTCACAGCACTATGCCACAACACTCTCCTTCCTCCCCACGCCGCGCGGCTTCCTCGGGCCGCAGCCACGACACCCTCATAGGGCGTTTCAGCGTGGTGTTTGTCATCTGTTCGGTGCTCGCCGTTCTCATAGCCTCGTTCCTCTTCACCACCACAGTGGTGCACCGTAGCGCGTGGGTCAACATGGGCGACTCTTCGCTCTACGGTGTGAAGACCGTACAGCCCGTGCGCGGCGAGATTCTCGCGTCCGACGGCAGCATACTCGCCACCAACATCTACTTCTACAACTTCATGATGGACCTCCGCAGCGATGCCTTCAAAATCATCGAGTTCAACGAGGCCCTTCCTGAGCTCTGCGACTCCCTCGCCAAATATTATCCCCCCTACGACGCCGCCAAGTGGCGAGCCAAGTTCGACGAGCAGCTGGCGAAACCCAAAAGCCGTCGCAACCGCAACTTCGTGCTCTGCGCCGGGCGCCCCAAGGCCGAGGAAGCCCGCATCAAGTCCTTCCCCTTCTTCCGCGATTTCTCGCGGCGAGGAAACACGGGATTGAAATCCGACAAGGTGCTAAAGCGATGCTACCCCTTCGGCAAGCTGGCGCGTCTGAGCATAGGCCGAACGGGCCAGACTACGGAATGCATAGAAGTGCGCGGTCGCTCGGGCCTCGAATGTGCCCTCGACACCCTCCTCTTCGGCGTCCCCGGAACACAGGTGCGCGGCATGTCGACCAAGGGCACGCGATATGTGGTGACACAGCCTGCCGTCAACGGCTACGACGTATACACCACCATCGACGTAACCATGCAGGACATTCTCGAAAACGAACTCGGACAGATGCTACTCGACGCCAACGCCGAGTGGGGCACCGCAATTCTCATGGAGGTGAAGACGGGATATATCCGCGCCATGTCGAACCTCGAGCTCGACCCCGACTCACCCGAGCCACGCTACATAGAGGCCCTCAACCGAGCTGTCCTGGCCTACGAACCCGGCTCGGTGATGAAAGTGATGAGCATGGCCGTGGCTCTCGAAAAAGGATTCGCCCATCCCGTGTCCAAACAGCTCCCGATAGGCCACACCTACAACTTCCTCAACCGCCCCATACGCGACACCCACTCCCCCGGCTCCCTGCCCGTGAGCCGCTTCATCGAGTACTCGTCGAACATTGGCATGGTCAAGCTGTGCATGCCCCATTACAGCGCCGACCCCAAGCAGTTCAAGGCCGACCTCGCCGAGATGGGATTCTTCGACCGCTTCAACACAGGCATCGCAGGCGAGACAACGCCACGATTCATCAGCGACCCCAAGCTCATCGACCTCAGCCGTATGGTATTCGGCTATACCACGGCAATACCGCCGCTCTACACCTGCGCCTTCTACAACGCCGTGGCAAACGACGGCAAGTTCGTTCGGCCAACCCTCGTCAAGGGTCTCCGCACACCCGAAGGCGTCGACTCCATGCTCCCCGTGCAGTATGTGCGCGAGCGCATGATGAGCTCCGAGAACGCCGCCATCCTCCGCGAGATGATGCACGGCGTGGTGTGGGGCGAAGGAGGCACCGCAAAGACGCTGCGAAACAACATCGTCGAAATCGCCGGCAAGACAGGCACCGCACGCATAGCCCTCGAGCGCCCCAAGGGCCCCGACGGCAAACCCATCAACGACGGCAAGCCCTGGCGCGGAGGATACCGCGAGAACGCCTACCGCGTGGCCTTCTGCGGTTTCTTCCCCTATGCCGACCCCAAATACACATGCATGGTGGTGATAAGCAACCCCAAGGGCGCCAAGCGCGGACCCGCCGTGAGCTCCGGTACGGTGCTCAAAAACGTCGCGCTAAAGCTCTACGCACGCGGAAAGCTCACCGAGAACCCCGAATTTCAGGAGTGCCCGGCCGCCGAGCGAACGGCTCCGGTGGTCTATTCATCATTCGACCCCTCCCGCTGGCAACAGCTGCACCGCGACCTCGACATAGCCCGCACCATAAAGCTGCGCGACCCCGCCCCCGACCAAAACTCCGGCACCGTGCCCGACGTGCGCGGCGTGTCGCTCCGCGAGGCCCTAACGTGCCTCGAGGCACATGGCTATGCCGTGGATTTCAACGGCGTCGGATACGTCTATGCCCAGTATCCCGAACCCGGCCAGAACGCCGGGCCAGGCACAAAAGTTAAACTCCAGCTCAAACATGATTGACAGCAAAACCTCCGCCGCCGGCCGTAGCGCAAGCCTCGCCGACCTCCTCGACGCCATCGGAATGGCGCCGCAGGCCGACTGCGACATCTCCGGTGTTACCTCCGACAGCCGCGAAGTCTCGCCGGGCATGCTATTCGTGGCCGTACCCGGCGTGGCCGTCGACGGGCATAAATACATCCCGCAGGCCATCGCCGCCGGCGCCGCAGCCGTGGTGTGCCAGTATGCCGACGCTGTCCCCGCCGGCACTCCCGCCTTTGTCGTCGCCGACTGCCGCAAGGCTCTCGGCCGCCTGGCGTCGCGGTTCTACGGCGACCCATCCGACGAGCTAAAACTCGTAGGCGTAACCGGCACCAACGGAAAGACCACAACCGCAACCCTCCTCTACGAGATGGCGCGCCTACGCGGTCACAAGGCAGGCCTCATATCAACCGTGGCCAATATCGTCGACACCGACAGCGAACCCGCCGAGCACACCACGCCCGACCCCGTCAGGCTCAACGCCCTCCTCCGCCGCATGGCCGACGCCGGGTGCTCGCACGTGTTCATGGAGGTGAGCAGCCATGCCGCCGACCAGCACCGCATAGCCGGACTCACCTTCGCCGGAGGCATATTCACCAACCTGACACGCGACCACCTCGACTACCACCGCACCTTCGACAACTATCTCCGGGCCAAGAAATCGTTCTTCGACGGCCTCGGCTCCGACGCCTTCGCCCTCAGCAACGCCGACGACCGCAACGGCGCCGTCATGCTCCAGAACACCGCCGCACGCAAGGCATTTTACAGCGTGTGCCAGCCCGCCGACTTCACCGTCAAGCTCATCGAAGACCGTCTCGATGGAATGCTCATAGAGATAGGGGGGCGCCAGGTGGAGACGCGCTTCACCGGCCGCTTCAACGCCTCCAACCTCGCCGCCGTCTACGGCGCTGCGGTGCTCCTCGGTGCCACGCCCGACGAGGCCATGGTGGCACTCAGCGCCCTCCGCCCAGTGGCTGGCCGATTCCAGACCTTCCGCAACAACGACGGCGTGACGGCAATCGTCGACTACGCCCACACCCCCGACGCACTCGAAAACGTACTCGACACCATAGCCGAAATCGTCGACGAGAGCGTACGCGTAATCACCGTCTGCGGCGCCGGCGGCGACCGCGACCGCGGCAAGCGCCCCATTATGGCACGAAGCGCGGCCGACCGCTCCGACTTCGTGATTCTCACCTCCGACAACCCCCGCAGCGAGGACCCCGCCGCCATCATAGCCGAGATGACCGCCGGCCTCAACGCCGCTCAGCGCGAGCGCACCGAGTGCATCGTCGACCGCGCCGAGGCAATACGCCGAGCCGCCGCACTCGCACGACCCGGCGACGTAATTCTTGTGGCCGGAAAGGGCCATGAAACGTCGCAGGTGATAGGCTCCACCGAATACTTCTTCGACGACCGCATAGAAGTATGCAAGGCACTCAACATTAAAGATTAAGCCATGCTCTACACCCTCTTCAACGCACTCCAGGGCAGCCTTCCGGGCGCTCGCCTGATGACATATATAACCTTCCGTTCGGGAGCGGCATTCGTGCTCGCCCTCCTGCTGGCAATGATTGCCGGCAAGTACATCATCCGACGTCTGCAACAGATGCAGATCGGCGAGATTATCCGCGACCTCGACCTCGAAGGGCAGCTGAAAAAGAAAGGCACACCCACCATGGGCGGTATTATCCTGATTATAAGCATAGTGATACCGTGCCTTCTCATCGGCAACCTCACCAACGTCTATATGATTCTCATGCTTCTGGCCACGGTGTGGCTCGGTGCGATAGGCCTCCTCGACGACTACAAGAAGTGGAAGAAGCACAACAAGGACGGCATAAAGGGCAAGTACAAAATCATCGGCCAGGTGGGCATAGCGCTCATCGTCGCCGGCACAATGTACTTCAACCCACACATGACCATCGTGGAGAACTCCGAGGTGATAAGCGCCGAAACAAACCGCGTGGAAGAGGTGATATACCAGGAGGACAACACCACCAAAAGCCCCCAGACCACCATACCCTTCGTGAAGAACAACAACTTCAACTACTCCTGGCTCACCGCATGGATGGGGCGCCACGCCGAAGCCGGCGGTTGGTTGGTGTTTCTGCTTGTGACCATATTCATCGTAGCCGCCACGAGCAACGGCGCAAACCTCAACGACGGCCTCGACGGCATGTGCGCCGGCCTCTCGGCAATATCGGGCACCGCGCTGGCGGTGATGGCATACCTCGGCGGAAACATCATCTACTCCGCATACCTTAATATAATGTATGTGCCCGGCTCCGAGGAGATGGTGGTCTACATGGCAGCATTCGTCGGAGCGCTCGTGGGCTTCCTGTGGTACAACGCCTCGCCCGCACAGGTTTTCATGGGCGACACCGGCAGCCTAATGCTCGGCGGCGTAATTGCCACCTCGGCCATTTTGATACACAAGGAGCTGCTCCTCCCCATACTCTGCGCCCTCTTCTACATCGAAGACCTCTCGGTCATAATCCAGGTGTCGTGGTTCAAGCGCACCAAGGGAAAGAGGGTGTTCAAGATGTCGCCCCTCCACCACCACTTCCAGATCGATGCCGCAGCCGCACCCGAATGCCTCATCAAGCGCCCATTCCGCGCCATTGCCGAGCAGAAGATTGTCACCCGCTTCTGGATTGTGGGAATTATTCTGGCAGTTATCACTTTTGTGACCCTAAAAATACGTTGATCTGCAATGACTGATACAAAGACCCGACGCCTTGTGGTGCTCGGTGCCGGCGAAAGCGGCACCGGCGCCGCCGTTCTTGCCAAGGACCGAGGCATGGACGTGCTGCTGAGCGACAGCGGCACAATATCTCCCCGCTACCGCAAGGTGCTCGAGGACGAGGGCATAGCCTTCGAGGAGGGCGGACATACCCTCGCTCTAATTCTCGACGCCGACGAAATCGTCAAAAGCCCCGGCATCCCGGCCGACGCTCCCGTCGTGCGCGCCGCTCACGAAAAGAACATCCCAATTATCAGCGAAATAGAGTTCGCCGGCCGTTATACCGACTCCAAGATGGTGTGCATCACCGGCAGCAACGGCAAGACTACCACGACGATGCTCATACACCACATCCTGTGCCGCGCCGGCATCGACGCGTCGCTGGCCGGAAACATAGGCAAGAGCCTCGCTTGGCAGGTAGCGCGCGACCCGCACGCTGTGTATGTGGTGGAGCTCAGCAGCTTCCAGCTCGACAACATGTACGACTTCAAGGCCAACGTCGCCGTGATGCTCAACATCACTCCCGACCACCTCGACCGCTACGAGCACCGCATGCAGAACTATGTCAACGCAAAGTTCCGCATCTTGCAGAACATGACCCCGCAGGACGTCTTCATCTTCTGGCAGGACGACCCCGTAATCAACGAGCAGCTCCGCCACGTGGTCACCGAAGCACGCATGCTCCCCTTCGCCGAACATTGCGAAACCGACACCGCGGCATACGTCGACGCCGAGAACGAACTCGTGTTCAACACCCCGGGCACCTGCATGACTATGCCCCGCGCCGACCTCGCCCTAAACGGACTCCACAACGTGTTCAACTCCATGGCGGCCGGCCTCTCGGCTTGTCTCTTCGACATCCGACGCGACGACATCCGTGCCGCCCTCGCCGACTTCCACGGCGTGGAGCACCGCCTCGAATTCACCGCCGACATCGACGGTGTACGATGGATAAACGACAGCAAGGCAACCAACGTTAACTCATGCTGGTATGCCCTCGAGGCCATGGACCGCCCCACGGTGCTCATTCTCGGCGGCAAGGACAAAGGCAACGACTACTCCGAAATCCTCCCCCTGGTTAAGGAAAAGGTGAAGGCCATCGTCGCAATGGGCGTCGACAACGCCAAAATCGTCGACTTCTTCTCCGGCATCGTCCCCGTGACCGACACACATACCCTCGCCGACGCCGTCGAGGCATGCCGCAGCCTCGCCAATGCCGGCGACACCGTACTGCTATCGCCATGCTGCGCAAGTTTCGACCTTTTCAAGAGCTACGAAGACCGAGGCCGACAGTTCAAAGCAGCCGTACACGCCCTCGAAGCTAAATAAACCTTATTATCAATCCTCCAACTCCCTTCTCAAATCATGTCGGACCTCCTGACCTCCGCCGCCGAAACAGCCCTCGGCGGTCGCGAAAACAACATTCCCGCTCCCGACGCCGCAAACGGCGCCTCCCCGCGTGCCGAAGCTCCCGCAGTTAAGAAACGAATCGACCACCACATCTGGGGCATATACCTCGTCCTGGTTATGGTGGCTATACTCGAGCTGTTCTCGGCATCCATACAGGAAGTGCCGTCCCACAACGTCTTCTATCCCATTCTGCGCCACTCCCGCTTCCTCGGCTTCGGACTCCTCATCATGCTCGGCCTGCAATATGTGCCCTACAAGAAGATATTCGCCGCAATACCCTTCTATGTCGTCGGTTCGATAGCCATGATGGTCTACGTCCGCTTTGCCGGTGCCGAAGAAACATCCATCAACGGTGCCGCAAGAGCCCTCAAAGTGATGGGCGTCACCATCCTCCCGGCAGAGTTCATGAAACTCGGCATAGCGCTGGGCATGGCCTACATCCTCGACCAGACTCGAATCCGGGGAAAGCACGACATCACATGGGCCGGATGGTGGATGGCCATGGCTCTCCTCCTGGTGAGCGACGGCCTGCTCTTCACACAGGGCCTCTCGAACACCATCATAGTCACCTGCGTGGGCTTCTCGATGATGCTCGTCGGAGGCATGGGATGGAAAAAATTCCTCATCGCCGTGGCCGTTGTCGGCGCCCTCGGCGGAGCTGGGTACTACTACAAAACGCATGCCGACGAGGACGTGAAAATCACCGAACGACAGGAACTCATAAACCGTCTCAACCATGCCGAGGCCGACTCGGTGAACGGCTCCGGCCGCGGAAGGGTGTGGAACGCGCGTCTTGAAAACCACTGGCGCGGAGGCAAGCACCTCGAGCCTTTCAGCCTCGACCACCAGCAGGAACAGCTTAGCTACATTGCCCAAGCCCGCGGACACATCATAGGCGTGGGCGTGGGCAAGTCGCGCGAGAACGCCCGCCTTCCCCTGGCATACTCCGACTACGTCTACGCCATCATCGTCGAAGAGTGGGGCTTGCTCGGAGGCCTGCTCCTCCTCTCGGTCTATATGTGGCTGCTCGGGCGCAGCGCCACCCTGTCGCTGAAATTCCGCGACAATCTCCCCGGCATCCTCACCATGGGCTGCGCATTCGTCATCGTCTTCCAGGCGCTCTATCACATGGCCATCGTCACGGGAGTCTTCCCTGTGTCGGGCCAGCCGCTGCCGCTGATATCAAAGGGCGGCATATCGGTGATAACCACGTCGATGGCTTTCGGCATCATGCTCAGCTGCGCCCGCCATGCAGTCCATACCAAGGATGTGCAGCGCCAGCAGGCACCCGAAACGGCTCCCGCCGAATAAACAATGCCGCCACGGCGGCCGTTAAATGAATTGAAAAATAAAACCACTATGACAGAAAGCACCAACACCCCGCTCCGCGTTCTCATCAGCGGAGGTGGCACTGGAGGACATATTTTCCCGGCGCTGTCGATTGCCGACGCCATACGCCGCCGCGACCCTCGCGCCGAAATTCTTTTCGTCGGTGCAGAAGGCCGCATGGAGATGGAACGCGTCCCCGCCGCCGGCTACGAAATCATCGGCCTCCCAGTGGCCGGGTTCGACCGTCGTCACCTCTGGCGCAACATCGGCGTGCTATTCAAGCTCTTCCGCAGCATGCGCAAGGCCCGCCGCATAGTGGCCGACTTCAGCCCCGACGTAGCCGTAGGTGTAGGTGGATACGCATCCGGCCCCGTCCTCAAAGCAGCTCAGCACGCCGGCGTCCCGACGGTATTGCAGGAGCAGAACTCCTACCCCGGCGTCACCAACAAGATTCTGGCAAAGAATGCCGCAGCCGTCTGCGTGGCCTACCCGGACCTCGAGCGATTCTTCCCCGCCGACAAAATCGTAATGACAGGCAACCCCGTGCGCCGCAGTCTGCTCGAGTGCGACCTCTCGCCCGACGCCGCCAAGGAAGCACTCAGCTTCAAGACCGACCTCCCGCTGGTGCTCTTCGTGGGAGGCAGCCTCGGCGCGGGTACCCTCAACGCCACAGTCATAGCCGCCCTGCAATCCGGACGAGCCCAACGTTCGCCATTCAACGTGCTTTGGCAGACAGGCCGATCGCACTACGCCGACTGCGCCGAGGCTCTCGCCTCCCATCCCGCCGACAACGTGCGATGCACCGAGTTCATATCCGACATGGCCCTCACCTACCGCGCCGCCGACCTCGTGGTGGCACGCGCCGGAGCCGGAACAATAAGCGAGCTCGAGCTCCTGGGCAAACCCGCAATACTCGTTCCCTCGCCCAACGTTGCCGAAGACCACCAGCGCCACAACGCCGAAGCCCTCGCCTCACGCGGTGCTGCCGGCATGGTGCTCGACGCCGACGCTCCCGAAAAACTCTGGGTCGAGGCCGCGACAGTGGTCGAGAACCCCGACACCCTGGCAATCCTATCGCGCAACATTGCAGAGATGGCACTCCCCGACAGCGACGACGCCATAGCGCGAATCGTCATGGAGGCCGCCCGACGGTGAAACACGCCCCACCAACCATTCATTATCCCAGCACAATGGAACTTAACGACACACAAAGAGTATATTTCGTAGGCGCAGGCGGCATAGGCATGGCCGCTCTGGCTCGCTTCTATATGTCGAAGGCCCTCCCAGTGGCCGGCTACGACCGCACACCCTCGGCTCTCACCGCCGACCTCGTAGCCGAAGGAGCACGCGTGAGCTACGACGACTGCATCGACGCCATCCCGCCCGAGTTCCGCCTCCCCGACGGAACCCTCGCCGTATACACCCCGGCCATACCCGCCGACAACAAGGTGCTATCCTTCTTCCGCGAGCACGGTTTCGAGCTCCGCAAGCGCGCATGGGTGCTCGGACAGGTCACACGCGCATCGAAAAGCCTCTGCTTCTCCGGCACGCACGGAAAGACCACGACATCCTCGATGGCCGCACACATCCTCCACTGCTCCGATACCGGGTGCAACGCATTCCTCGGAGGCATCCTCAAAGGCTACAACTCCAACCTCATGCTCTCGGCCACGTCGCCGTGGAGCGTCGTCGAGGCCGACGAGTACGACCGCTCCTTCCATCAGCTCACGCCATACATCGCCGTGGTCAACGCCACCGACCCCGACCACCTCGACATCTACGGCACCGAGGAAGCATATCTCGAAAGCTTCGCCCACTTCACCGAGCTCATCCGCCCCGACGGCGCTCTGATTGTCCGCACGGGCCTCAAGCTCCGGCCCCGTCCCGCCGAGGGCGTACGCGTCTACACATTCGGCCGCAACGACGGCGACTTCCACGCCTCAAATGTCCGCGTCGGCGACGGAACAATAGTCTTCGACTTCGTCCACCCCGAAGGCCGCATCACCGACATTGAGCTCGGCGTGCCCGTCGACATAAACATCGACAACGCCGTCGCTGCCCTTGCAGCCGTGTGGCTCACCGGCGAGCTCACCCCCGAGCTGGCGCGACGCGCCATGGCATCATATCCCGGCGTGGAACGCCGCTTCGAGTTCCACCTCAAAGAGCCCGGCCGCGCCATAATCGACGACTACGCCCACCATCCCGACGAGCTGCGCCAGAGCATAGCTTCCGTGCGCGCCCTCTATCCCCGCCGCAAACTCACGGTGGCATTCCAGCCGCACCTATACTCGCGCACCCGCGACTTCGCCGACGAGTTCGCCGACGCTCTATCAGCCGCCGACGAAGTGATTCTCATCGACCTATACCCGGCCCGCGAGCAACCCATACCCGGAATAAGCTCAAAAACCATTTTCGACAAAGTAAAATGTGCTCAAAAGCGTATGATTTCAAAAGAAGATTTTGTCGAAACAATGAAAATGAGTAACTTTGAAGTCCTATTGACGGCCGGTGCCGGCGACCTAAACCTCTACGTGCCCCGCCTCGTGGAGGCACTCGGTTGCAAGGATACCGCCGCAAAGAACCGTTGACCCAACCCGTATGATGACAAAGAAGTCGGTGATAATGTGCGTATTGACAATCCTCATGATTGCCTACTGCTGCTTCGCGCTCCCCCTGACGGCGCGGATGGCACGCGACGCGCACGTTCGGGGACTCGAAGTCACTCTCTCCGACCCGCAGTCGCGATTCGTCGGAGTCTCCGACGTCATCGCCGAGAGCGGAATCGACCCCGACACCGTGAAGCGTTGCTTGCAGTACCGCTTCCCCATCGGCGACGTGGAGAGCCGACTGCGCCGCGCCGACAAGTTCCAGTCGGCCAACGTGAGCCTGGGCGCCGACGGCGTGGTTCGCGTCTACGTCGAGCCTATGGTACCCGTGGCAAGGGTCTTCGACACAAACAGGCCCAGCTACTACATCAACGTCGAGGGCAAGAGCATTGGCGCCGAGCTCCGATACCACATCGACGTCCCGGTCCTTGTGGGCACTTTCGACAGCGTCCATCCCGCACACCGCCTCCTCCCCCTCCTCGACAGAATCGCCTCCAATCCACGCATTGGAGCGATGGTGGCCACGGTCACACAGGAACCCGACGGTAACATCATCATCGTCCCCACTATCGTGGGCCATGTGGTAAACTTCGGCGACACCGCCGACGTCGACGACAAGTTCCGGCGTCTCCGTGCATTCTACCGCCATGTGGCCCCCACACGCGGATGGGAGCTCTACGACACCGTCGCCGTGAAGTGGCGCGGGCGAGTAGTGGCCACCCGTCGCGACAAAGCCGCCGAGCCGGTACCCATCCCCGTTGTCGAGGAGCAGACGGGCGAGCTCGACATCGACGACAATGTCCTCGAGCCTCACGACAACATCTATACTCCAACCTCTCAACCCAAGAATTAATCCGACCATGGAACCCAAGTCAATAGCCGTTTTCGAAATATCGTCGTCGAAGATAAAGTGCGCCGTCGGGCGTTACTCTCGTCACGACGGCCTCACGGTGCTCGCCGTCGAAGAGCTCCCGTGCGTCAATACCGTCCGCTACGGCCGCGTGCAGAACATCCGCGACGTCACGGCGGCCGTAAACACCCTCCTCTCACGCGTCGAGAAGGCTTCCGGCGTAGTTCCCGACAGAGTGTGCGGCGCTGGCGTCGCCATCGGCGGCCGATCCATGACCGGCATCCTCGCTTCAGCATCGATGAAGTTCACCTGCGAGTGCGAGATTAAGGAAGACATCGTCAACCGCCTCCGAAACGAGGCAAGCCACGACTTCATGGGACACAAGAACATCGAGGACGTCGTCCCACGCATTTTCTACGTCAACAACGCCCCCACACGCAAGCCCGAAGGAATTTTCTGCACCGACTTCCGAGGCGACTTCGTGATGATAGCATGCGGCCGCGAGACACGCCAGAACCTCCAGCGCGTCCAGTACGGCGACATCGCCCCCGACCACATACACTATATCATCCGCCCAACGGCCGTTTCCGAATTCGTCCTCACTCCCGACGAGCGCGAGCTCGGCGCAGCCGTGGTCGACTTAGGCGCCGAAACTACAACCGTAACCGTCTACAAGGACGGCGGACTCGCCTTCCTGTGCACCATACCCATGGGAAGCCGACTAATTACCTTCGACCTCATGGCCGGCCTCGCCATTACCGAAGACGCCGCCGAAGCACTCAAAAAAGATATGGCCAAGGGCGCCGACATTCCAAACGCCGAGCTCGCCGCCAACTATATCAACAGCCGCGCCGGCGAAATCGTGGCCAACGTCCTCGCCCAGCTCGAAAACGTCGGTTATAAAACCGAGGCACTCTCGAAGGTTGTCCTCACTGGCGGCGGCTCACACACACGCGCCTTCGTTAAGCAGTTCGAAAACCAGAGCAAGGCCTCCGTACGCATCGCCGACATGCCACGCGACATCACTTTCCGAGTCGCCGGCCGAAACAACGCCGACAACATCGACGTCGTCGCTCTCCTAATGGCCGCCGCACGAACAATACCATTCGACTGCCTATGCGATCCCGCCGCACCCGACGACGAGGACGACACCGACTATGATGCCGCCTCCCGCTCCGACAACACCGCCGAGCAGATACGCATCCTCGAAGAGGAGCGCAAGGCCCGCGAACGCGCCGACATCGAAGACCGCCGCCGCGAAGAGCAGCGCCGGCGCCTCCAGGAGGAAGAGCTGCGCCGCGAGCGTGCCGCACGTTCCCGCCGCGACATCGACGACAACGACGACGACCTCCTAAAAGACGACGACGAGGAAGAACCCCGTCCCCGCGAACGCCGAGGAGGACTTTTCGGTGGCATATTCGGCCGGAAAAAGGACAAGGCCGCAAAGGTTCAGCCTGTTGCGGACAACGATCCACGCAGCCGCGACGTCGAATACGACGACGATGACCGACAGCCAATCGACGCCTTCGGCCCCGACGATGCCGACGGTTACGACGGTTACGAGAACGAGAACCCCGACGCAACCGACCCCCGCACATCCATCGACATCATCCAGCGCGGCCTCAAAAGCATTTTTCGTTCGCCCTCCGAGGACGACGACGATTGATATCTCCTCACCTCTAACTACTTAACATTATGTCCGACTACGAAAATATGAATCCGGAGGATCCCTCCCTGATAGAGCAGTACAAGACTACCGTGGCCCCCAACACCACTGTCAACGCCCCCGGCATCCTCGCCCTCGGCGTAGGCGGCGGCGGTTGCAACGCCGTGGCATACATGTCGAGCCAGGAAGTGCGAGGCGTCGACTTCGTCGCCCTGAACACCGACGAACAGGCCCTCGCGCCAATGCAGGTACCCACAAAGATTCTTCTCGGCCCAAAGATATGCGGCGGATTCGGGGCCGGTGGACGCGCCGACCTCGGCCGTAAGGCTGCCGAGGAGAGCGTCCCCGAAATCGACCAGCTGTTCACCGACAAGGTACAGATGGTCTTCGTCACCGCAGGCATGGGCGGAGGCACGGGCACCGGAGCCGCTCCCGTCGTCGCCGGTGTGGCAAAGAAGCGCGGAATCCTAACCGTGGGTATCGTCACTATTCCTTTCTTCTTCGAGGGTATACAGAAGATTACATCCGCTATCGAGGGGGCACAGCGCCTACAGGCCAACGTCGACGCTATGCTCATCATAAACAACGACCGACTCGCCACAATATACCCCGACATGGAGTGGGAGAACGCCTTCAAGAAGGCCGACGACATCCTCACCACAGCAGCCCGCACAATTTCCGATATGGTAACCGTCCTGGCAAACATCAACATCGATATGCGCGACGTCGACACATGCCTCCGCAACGGTCGCACAGCCCTCATATCCGTTGGCTACGGCGAGGGTGAGGGCCGTATGAGCCAGGCCATGCGCGGGGCCCTACACTCCCCCCTCCTCTGCGACACCGACATTATGAACGCCAAGGAGCTCCTCTTCGCATTCTACTACTCCCACAGCATAGAGCCACGCTTCAAGGTGGTCGAAACCTCCGAGGTAAACAACCTCGTCACCGAAATCAACAAGTCGGTGCACGTGAAGTTCGGCTGGGGATTCGACGACAGCCTCGGCAACAAGATTAAGTTCACAATCCTCGCGTCGGGCTTCGATGTGTCGGTAAGCGCCGGCGGAACAAAGGTCGACGTAATTGCCGGTGCCGACAACGACACCACCTCCGACAACCAGCCAAACAACATCGGCGACATCGCCGTGCTCTACGGCGAAGACCGAGTCAAGGACCTCGTCCGCCGTCAGGAAACCCAGAGCTACTACATCCTATCTGCCGACGACCTCGACAGCGACGAGGCAATAGCCAAGGTCGAAGCCTCGCCGGCCTACAAGCGCGACAAGCGCCGCGTCGAAGCCGGAGCCGAACCGACGCGCAAGGACGCTCCGGCCGCACCTCAGCAGTGCGCACCACGACAGAACCACAACAACAACTCCTCCAACATCTCTTTCGACATCAATGACCGATAAACCTCTCCTCGTAGTCTCAACCGGCGCCGGAATAAGCGCCGAGAGCGGCATCAGCACATTCCGCGACGCCGACGGCCTTTGGGAAAACTACAACGTAATGGACGTCGCCAGCGCCGACGGCTTCGCCCGCAATCCCGCCCTCATCCACGAATTCTACAACCAGCGACGCCATGCCCTCGCCGACGTGGCGCCAAACGACGCACACCTTGCCCTCAAACGCCTCGAAGATATCTTCGACGTATATGTCATCACACAGAACGTCGACGACCTCCACGAGCGTGCAGGCTCTTCCAACATAACCCACCTCCACGGCGAGCTCACCAAGGTGCGCGCCCTCGACGACGAAAGCCTCGTATACAAACTCGACTATGACGCCGAAACAACGCCCGAAGCTCGCATCGACGGCCACCGCGTGCGTCCACACATAGTCTTCTTCCAGGAGGCCGTCCCAATGTTCGAGAAAGCCACCGAAATAGCCGCCCGCGCCGATATATTCGTCATCATCGGCACATCGCTCCAGGTATACCCCGCCGCTGCCCTCCTAAACTACGTCCGCCGCGGCACGCCGGTCTACTACATCGACCCCCGCCCGGGCCACGTACCCGCCAACGTAACCGTCATTCGCGACACCGCAACCGCCGGAATGCGCGAGCTCGAACGCATCCTACGCGAAAAATACGCCTGATATTCACCGCCTTAAATTTACCCAGTCCATGTCCGGAAGAGAAAACGCCAACGATATCAACGCCCTCGTAGCAAAGGCCGTCGCCGGCGACCCGCAGGCGGCCATGCAGCTTGTCGGTGTCGTCTACGCCGAAAAAGTGAAGGCCGCCATTTTCAAATACTACCCACGTTACGCCAATTCCGACTGCCGGCAGGAGCGCGACGAGCTCTTGCATCAGTTCCTCATCCATGTCATTTCTCCCGACTCAAACGGAAACTGGCGACTGCGCAACCTAAAAGCCGAAGCCAACCTTGAAGGATACATATACCGCATGGCACTCAATTTTCTCTCCGACCGTCACGACATGCTCCGCCGACGCGGCGAACTCGACGTCGACTTCAAGGAGCCCATAGTTGCGGCGCCCATGGAAGAAAACGATGATATCTCCAATGAGAGCCCCGAGGGCGCTGGGTTCCCTGACAGCTACGATTCTCCCGTCGACCCAGCAGAGCTTGTCGTCACTCGCGGCCACGTCATGATCTACGACGACGGCGACCGCCGACGCATGGCTATCGTCGAGATTCTCAACGCTGCCGCAAACCTCTCGGCACGAGAGCGCTACATCCTCACCACAAACCTCCTCGCAAAGCTTGTCAAGCCAAAAGGTGAAGTCCTCCACGTGGCCGACAACATCAACGCCGCACTACACCTCGTCTCCGACGACGACAAGAACAACATGTACGAATCATACAACCGTTTCCGCGAACGCTCGCAGATGCACGTCTACGGCCGCGTCCGAAACCCCAAGTCCGCCAAAAAGAAAGGCAACAAAAAGTCATAACTAACCCGTACACAATACTATGAAAAAACTCATTCTCACCGTCGCCATGGCCGTCGTCGCTTGCTGCGCCGCTTTCGCCGCCGACGAGCCCGAAAAGCCCTGGCGCTACGTCGACGCTCAGGAGCTACGTGTCATAAACAAAGGATGGAAAGAAACCCTACGCCCCTACACCCGCATACCGGCCTGGTTGCAGGACAGCGTACGTCCCGACCTATGGGAACGGGCTCAGTGCTCCTCGGGCATCGGCGTCCGCTTCGCCACAAACAGCTCACGCATTGGCATTCGCTACGGCCTCCTCTGGAACACACACATGCTCCACATGGCCGACACAGGCCTGAAAGGAACCGACCTATACGTCTTCGAGGACGAAGGCAACGGATGGCGACACGTCAACACCAACCGCCCACGCGTCAACAACACCGACGAGAAAATATGCGAGGCTACATACGTCAGCAACCTCGACACCACGAGCATGACCGAATACATGGTCTACCTCCCCCTCTACGACGGCGTCAATTTCGTCGAAATCAAAGTCGACGAAGGTGCCGACATCACATCCGGCAGCCCCGAACTCATCGACGCCTCAACACGCATCGTGGCCTACGGCACAAGCATCCTACAAGGCGGCTGCGCTTCACGCACTGGCATGGCCGCAACCAACATCATGAGCCGCGACCTCAACTGCGAAGTCGTCAACATCGGCATCAGCGGCGAGGGAAAGATGGACGCTTGCATGGCACGCGCAATGGCTCAGATTCCCGACGTCGACCTATTCCTCGTCGACCCCGTGCCAAACTGCACCGAAATGATGTGCGACACACTCACCTACGACTTCGTAAACATCCTCCGCCAGGCCCGCCCCGACGTTCCCGTCGTAATGCTCGAAGGCCCCATCTACCCCTACGCACGCTACGACAGCTTCTTCCGCAACTATCTCCCCCGAAAGAACGCCGCATTCCGTCGTAACTACGACCGCCTCAAGGCCGAAAACCCCGAAAACCTCTACTACGTCACATCCGACTACCTCGACGGAATCGAGGACGACGGAACCGTCGACGGAATACACCTCACCGACCTCGGTTTCAAACATTACGCCGACAAGCTCACACCCATCCTCCGCAACATCCTCAACACCAAAAAGTAGTGCCGCAATACAATGCTGTTTATTTTAAAGGCACGACCAAAGTTCGTGCAAAAAGCCGCATAGCGGCGACAATTTTGTAGGCACGGGCGTAAGCCCGTGTAAATAAAAATAAAGCGGGGCAAGCCGCGTCAGCGGCGACATTTTTATCCGAGTGGGTGTAAACCCACTCGCGGGTTGGAATTTCCCCACGCTGCACACCGCCCCTTTGCCAAATTATCTAAATTTCGGCGAGGTTAGGAAAATTATCAGTATCTTTGCATTGCAGAAGGCCGGCGGCACATCCATTCGCCGCCGACCGTCTGCAATGTTCGTATTATCAACCAACTGAATATAAATTACATACCCATATGGCAAACTGGTTTGAATGTAAAGTGCGCTACGACAAACTCCAGGAGAACGGCGCCGCTAAGAAAGTAACCGAACCCTATCTCGTCGACGCTATGAGCTTCACCGAAGCCGAGGCGCGAATCACCGAGGAGCAGACGCCCTTCATATCCGGCGAATTTTCCGTATCTGCCGTAAAACGCACCAAAATCTCCGAAATTTTCTTCGACGAGAACGGCGACAAATGGTACCTCGTAAAGGTCGGATTCATCACCATCGACGAGAAGACCGCCGTCGAGAAGCGCTCATACTCTCTCATCCTCGTCCAGGCCACAAGCTTCAAGAACGCCTACGACAACTTCATCGAAGGCATGAAGGGCACTATGGCCGACTATGAGATTGCACAAATCACCGAAACGCCCCTAATGGACGTATACCGCATGAAGGTCGTCGAATGACACACTCCATAGCCCGGGCTCTCGACACCGTCCGACGCTCCATACCCCCCGGTGTGGAGCTCGTGGCGGTTTCGAAGTTCCACCCTGCCGAAGCCGTAGCCGAAGCATATGCCGCAGGACAGCGTGTCTTCGGCGAAAGCCGCATTCAGGAGCTCCTCCCAAAGGCCGCCGCTCTCCCCGCCGACATCCGTTGGCACTTCATCGGCCACCTACAGACCAACAAAGTCCGACAGCTCGTAGCTGCTCGCTGCGTCAGCCTCATTGAGAGCGTCGACAGCGAGCGCCTCCTACGCCTAATCGACGACGAAAGCCTCCGTGCAGGCACTGTCACACGCCTGCTCTTGCAGGCTCACGTCGCAGCCGAGGAAACAAAGTTCGGCTTCGACCCCGCCGAACTACTCGACTTCTTCGTCGACGGCCGCTACCGCTCACTCCAAGCCACCCACATCTGCGGCATAATGGGCATGGCCACCAACACCGACGACCCAGTCCGAGTCGCCGCCGACTTCCGCCGACTCGCCGACCTCCGCAAGACCATCGTCGCCGCATGCCCCGACCTCCGGGGCTTCGACATCCTCTCGATGGGCATGAGCCACGACTATCTCGCCGCCATCGCCGAGGGCTCGACTATGGTCCGCATCGGCACCGCAATATTCGGCGAGCGCGACTACGCCAAATGACACCAAATAACGCCGAATAAATTTGCATTCCGCCCGATTTTTCGCTATCTTTGTAGATTAATCAACACCAACAACCGATGCCAACCCCCAAGAACGTCGACGACCTGACCTACAACGAAGCCCTCGCCGAACTCGAAAGCATTCTCGCCGGCCTGCGCAGCGAAAGCTGCGACGTCGATACTCTCGCCGCACGTACCGCTCGCGCCGCCGCCCTCCTAAAAGTGTGCCGAGCTCGACTCACGCGCACCGAAAGCGAGCTCGAAAAGGTTCTCGCCGACCTCGAGAACGAGGTCGAGGGCTGACAGTTACTTTTCATACACCATGCTCAACCTCACGGCGGCCGCCAGGCCATACTTCTCCCTCCTCCGCCGGCGGCGCGCGGCATACGCCGACGCCGCGGGGCTCGAACGTGTGCAGCGCAGCCTCCTCGAGCGGCTGCTCTTCCGCGCACGCCGCACAGAGATCATCCGTGAGGCAAAGCTCTCTCCGGCAGCAACATACCGCGACTTCGCCGACGCCATCCCCGTGGTCGAATACGAGGACATACGCCCTCGCGTCATGCGCATGCTCCACGGCGAGCCCGACGTCCTCTGGCCTGGCATCACACGCCGCTACGCACAGTCGAGCGGCACGTCAGGCGGCAAAAGCAAATACATCCCCGTCACCGACCACAGCCTCAGCCAAAACCACTACCCAGGCGCCGCGCAGGCCGTGGCAACATACCTCGGCCAACGACCCCGTGGAAGCCGCCTCTTCGGCGGTAGCAGCCTAATTCTCGGCGGCAGCTTCGCCAACGAAGTCGCCGACCTCCCCTCCGGTGTGCTCGTGGGCGACCTTTCGGCGCACCTTATCGACTGCATAAACCCAGCCGTCAACCTCTTCCGCGTCCCCGACAAAGACACCGCACTCATGCCCGACTGGGAGCGCAAGCTCCCGGCCCTCGTCGACGCTGCCGCAAAAGCCGACATCACCAACATCTCCGGCGTACCATCATGGTTCCTCATGGTGCTCCGGAGAGTCCTCGAGCGCACGGGGGCCTCTACGATCCACGAAGTATGGCCCAACCTCGAAGTCTTCTTCCACGGCGGAATAGCCTTCGGCCCCTACCGCGAGCAGTACGCCGCCATCACCGACCCCTCGAAGATGCACTACGTCGAGACCTACAACGCCTCCGAAGGCTTCTTCGCCGTACAGGACACCCCCGACAGCGCCGACGGAATGCTCCTCCTCGCCCGCGACGGAGTGTTCTACGAATTTATCCCCGTCGACGACACCGCCGCCCGCCCCGTACCCTCATGGGAGGTCGAGAAAGGCCGCACATACGCTCTCGTCATCACCGCCTGCAACGGCCTCTGGCGCTACCTCCCCGGCGACACCCTACGCATCGAGTGCACCGAACCCCTCCGCGTGTCGATTGCCGGGCGCCTCGGGGCTTTCATCAACGCCTTCGGCGAAGAACTCATGGTGTGGAATGCCGACGCCGCCATAAGCCGCGCATGCGCGGCGGCCCGAGCGCGCATCGCCGACTACACAGCCGCACCGGTCTACGCCGCCGCAGGCACACGCGGACGTCATCAGTGGCTCGTCGAGTGGGAAACACCGCCCGCCGACATCCCCGCCTTCACCCGTGAGCTCGACAAGGCGCTCCAAGAGGTAAACAGCGACTATCAGGCCAAGCGTGCCGGCGGCATTTTCCTCGACGCGCCCGAAGTGATATCCCTCCCCCGCGGCACATTCTCACAATGGCTCGCCGCAACAGGCAAACTCGGCGGCCAGCGCAAGGTGCCGCGCCTCGCCAACAACCGTCGCATCGCCGACGCTATACTCGAAATGATTCAAAACTGACACCAACCACATAACACCATGAAACTTTCGCAACTCTTCATCGGCGCCGCTCTCCTGGCTTCCGCCTCAGCTTGGGCACAGGCTCCGAAATACATATTCCTATACATCGGCGACGGCATGGGCATGGGCCCCGTCAACACGGCCCAAACCTACAACCGCACCATCCTCCATGCCGACAAACCCCTCACCATGATGCAGATGCCCGTCGTCGGCTGGTGCACCACCTATTCTGCCTCGGACGACATCACCGACAGCGCCGCCGCAGGCACAGCCCTCTCCACCGGCTACAAGACCAAGAACGGCATGCTCGGACAGAACCCCGACAGCGTGGCCGTCGAATCCTTGGCCCTCAAACTCAAACGCATGGGCTACGGCGTGGGCATCGCCACCACCGTTGCTGCCGACGACGCCACGCCCGGCGCGTTCTACGCCCATGTGCCCAGCCGCAAGCACTACACCACCATCGTCGACCAGCTCGCCGCTTCCGACTATGAGTTCGTCGCCGGGGCCGGCCTCAAAGGCTTCGCCGACAAGGAGAAGGGCGACGCCCTCCGCGAGGCCGTCGTTAAGAGCGGCCGTCAGATTGTCCGCGGACCCGAGGGCATCAAGCAAATCGACGCCGACAAGGTTCTCCTCCTCAACACCGAGGGTACCGTCGACTACAACGTCGGCTACACCATCGACTCCGTCGCCGGCGTCCTCACGCCCGCAATGATTGCCGACGCTTGCATCAAGCACCTCGAGCGCACATCGCCCGATAAGTTCTTCATGATGTTCGAGGGGGGCAACATCGACCATGCCCTCCACGCCAACGACGGCGGCGCTGCCATCAAGGAAGTCCTCGCCTTCGACCAGGCCCTCGCCTACGCCTACGACTTCTACCTCGCCCATCCCGACGAGACTCTCATCGTCGTCACCGCCGACCACGACACCGGCGGTCTCGCTCAGGTCCACGCCAAGCTCCCAGGCGGAGGCCTCGCCAACATCGACCTCCAGAAGGTCTCCAAGGAGGAGTTCAGCGCCTATTGCAAGGCCATCCTCAAAAGCCGCCGCATATTCACCTGGGACGACATGAAGGAATACCTCTCCGACAACCTCGGCTTCTTCTCGCACATACGCCTCTCCGACGACCAGGAGGAGCGCCTCCGTGAGCTCTTCGACGACACCTTCGAGCTCCGCAACACCGCCGACCAGGAGACCCTCTACGCCAACTTCAACGCCTTCGCCGTCGAGGTCTTCCGCATCTTCAACGATGCTTCCGGCATCGCCTTCACCACCCTCTCCCACTCGGGCAATCCCGTGCCCGTATTCGCCGTCGGCGTGGGTGCCGACGCTTTCAAAGGCTACAACACCAATACCGACATCCCCGCCGCCATCCTCCGCACGGTAAAGTAGGGGCGAAAAATACTACTGAAATGGAACATCCCGAAAACGACGCTCAATACACCGGCCTCACCGTCAACAGCGGCGTGGCACAGCCGCCCATCGTCAACCCATACCTCACCCGGCGCCGTCGCAAGCCCATGCCGACGGCTGCCGAGATGGTCGACGGTATCGTTAAGGGCGACGTCACAATGCTCTCCCGCGCCGTAACCCTCGTCGAGAGCCTCCAGCCCGAGCACTACGCCCTCGCCCGCGAGGTAATCGACAAGTGCCTCCCATATTCCGGCAACTCCCGCCGCATAGGCATAACAGGCGTGCCCGGGGCCGGAAAGAGCACCAGCATCGACGTATTCGGCCTCCATGTCCTCCGCGACGGCGGAAAGCTCGCCGTGCTCGCAATCGACCCTTCCAGCGAGCGTACGAAGGGATCCATACTCGGCGACAAGACCCGTATGGAGAAGCTCGCAGTCCACCCCTCGGCTTTCATCCGCCCCAGCCCCTCGGCCGGCTCACTCGGTGGCGTCGCCCGTAAGACGCGCGAAACCATCGTTCTCTGCGAGGCTGCCGGATACAACAACATCTTCGTCGAAACCGTCGGTGTGGGCCAAAGCGAGACTGCCGTCCACTCAATGGTCGACTTCTTCCTCCTCATCCAGATTGCCGGCGCTGGCGACGAGCTCCAGGGCATCAAGCGTGGCATCATGGAGATGGCCGACGGAATCGTCATCAACAAGGCCGACGGCGACAACGTAGGCCCCGCGCAGCTCGCACAGGCACAGTACCGCTCCGCGCTACACCTCTTCCCGCCCACGGCAAGCGGCTGGCAGCCGGAGGTGCTCACCTACTCGGGCTACTACGAACTGGGCATAGCCGAAGTCTGGGACATGATCGACCGCTACTTCGCCTTCGTCAAGGCCAACGGATACTTCGACGCCAAGCGTCGAGAGCAGGCCCGATGGTGGATGTACGAAACCATCAACGAGCAGCTCCGCGAACATTTTTATTCAAACCCCGAAATCGCCGCGCGCCTCGAGCTCTGCGAAGCCGACGTCCTCGCTAACCGCCGCACCAGCTTCTCCGCCGCTGCCGACGTCCTCGGCCTATACTTCGACAAAAAACAATGAAACATATACTTAAACTCATCGCCCTCGCCCTGGCCCTCGGCTTCGCCAACGCCGACGCACGCCGCGTCCCCGGCGAAAAGGTCGGCGCATCCGTCGACAGAATAATCTACGACTTCGGCACCGTCTCCGAATCCGCCCCATCCGTCGTCCACGACTTCACCGTAACCAACACCGGCACATCCGCACTCGCAATCATATGGGTAAAACCCAAATGCGGATGCACAGCCCCCGAATACCCCCGCAAGCCGCTCAAACCCGGCGAATCGGCCAAGATAAAGGTTACCTTCCTCCCCTCGGGCCAGCGCGGCGAGGTCGACAAGGAAATCCGCGTCAAGTTCAAGAACGGCGCCGGCACCTCCGAAGAACTCTCGCTGAGAATGACGGGAGTAGTCCTCCCAAAGTAGGGGCGCAATATATTGCGCCCGCCCAGGCTGAACTAACTAAAAAACACCTATTTTGCAAAGATTAACACCCCTGTGCATAAATACGGCACACCCCGTGCACTAACTTTGCATCATCAACCAAACGAAATTTAAACTACAACCACAATATGGCAACCAAAGCAAAGAAAACCAAAGAAGGCGCCGCCCCACGCGACGCACGCGAAGAAGCCCTCGGACAGGCCCTGGCTCAGATACACAAGGCCTACGGCCTCGGCGCAATCATGAAACTCGGCGACGACATCGTCGAGAACGTCGAAGTAATCCCCACCGGCTCCGTCGGCCTCAACGCCGCTCTCGGCGTCGGCGGATACCCCCGTGGCCGTATAATCGAAATATTCGGCCCCGAGTCGTCGGGTAAGACAACCCTCGCCATCCACGCCATCGCCGAAGCTCAGAAATCAGGAGGCATATGCGCCATAATCGATGCCGAACACGCCTTCGACCGCTTCTACGCACAGGGCCTCGGTGTCGACGTCAACAACCTCCTCATCTCACAGCCCGACAACGGCGAGCAGGCTCTCGAAATCGCCGAACAGCTCATCCGCTCAGGAGCTCTCGACCTCATCGTCGTCGACTCCGTCGCTGCACTCACACCCAAGACCGAAATCGAAGGAGAGATGGGCGACCGCAACATGGGACTCCAGGCCCGACTCATGTCGCAGGCCATGCGCAAGCTCACCGGTGCAATAGCACGCACCAACACAACCTGCATCTTCATCAACCAGCTCCGCGAGAAGATTGGCCAGATGTTCGGACCCACCGAGACGACAACCGGCGGCAACGCCCTCAAATTCTACGCATCCGTCCGCATCGACATCCGATCCAAGAACGCCATTAAGGACGGCGAGAACATCCTCGGCCGACACACCCTCGTCAAGGTCGTCAAGAACAAAGTGGCGCCTCCCTTCCGCCGTGCTGAATTCGACATCATGTTCGGCGAAGGAATATCCCGCTCCAGCGAACTTGTCGACCTCGGCGTCGAGCTCGACATCATCAAGAAGAGCGGCTCCTGGTTCAGCTACGAAGGCACAAAGATAGCACAGGGACGCGAAGCCGCAAAGAAAGTCCTCGAAGACAACCCCGAACTCGCCGACGAAATCGAAAAGCGCATCGCCGAAGCCCTCGCCGAGCCCGCCACCGCCAAAAAGAAACCCGCAAAGAAATCATCCTCTAAGGAAGACACCGATGTCGAAGACATCGAAACCCCCGCCATCGACGACGAAGTCGACGACGACGACCTCCCCGAAGAATTCTCCATCGAAGAAGACCTCTAAAAACCCAAGCCCGCGCCCCGGCCGCCCGCGCAGCCGGGGCGCAATACATTGCAATGTCACTAACTTAACACATAAGCAACTGATGTTCAGCAACGAGGTAGGGGCGCAATATATTGCGCCCGCCCAGGCGAAACATACTTTTTCAAATGGAAATGCCATTATTTGCACCTATATGCAGACGTTAGAGAGGCGGGCGCAATATATTGCGCCCCTACCTCGCTGCTGAGAATCAACGTTTTGCCCTAAGTTAGTGACATTGCAATATTGCGCCCACCCAGCCTGCACATTCAAAAAAAGCCTCGAAGAGGCTTCGAAATCCCCCATCCCCCTCTCTGCGCCCTCCGCGCCTCTGCGTGAGCTAAATAATATCCCCCCTTCGCGCGCCAGCGCGTGCCTCTGTGTGACATTTCCCCGAAGGGAATGTCTCCGTGTCTCCGTGCCCTCCGTGCGAGATTTTTCCACCATCCAAAAAACAATCCTCTGCGCCCTCTGCGCCTCTGCGTGAGCTTTCACATCAGAAATTTTTCCGCAAAAAACTTGCACCTTCACAAAAATCCTCGTATATTTGCGCCGTATTCGCCTCTTTAACCCTTATTACATCCAAGAGCAGAGGCTCCTTAGCATGGGTAAGCGGGTGGGCAATACGTAATTTTTTACGAATAAGCGTTTACAGCGCTTGTTTCTCGACTTTTCGAAACTTCGCAACTTTCCAAGTCTCAGGGAAGCAAGACCGCAGTAGATGTCTTTGCTGGTATGCCGAAAGCGCAACCTTGCCGACCGTCCGCCTTAGCGCGGACCGCCGGCGTTTACGCGTCTGCATATTTCTGCGTGGGCTTCTGCTGTTTTATCCTGAGAAAAATGTTACCTCATTCATAATCAAGGAGTACAAGCAAGAATAGCGAGAGTGAGAACCAAGAAAGAACCGCGTAAGATAACAAGATATGAAAAGAGGTCGGCTGACCTCTTTTTTGTTACTCCATTAAGATAAGGATTGTTACCCGGTAACAAAATTTACCGACTCCACTATCTGGTAAAAAACGCCCTTGATAAGCTGCGACATTCCGTGTTCCGTGAAT
>CABRZA010000007.1 GCA_902475285.1 uncultured Porphyromonadaceae bacterium | reverse complement strand
ATCGTATATATGCCCGTATATACACCCCGGACTCCCGGAGGTCGTCTGGGGTTAACAATAATATCGTCGCTGCGCGACTCTTGTTGCTGTTGCAAACTTTTACGAACTTCCTATCGCCTCCTCCTCACCCTTTCCTATTTCTTGGGTGGTGCATGAGGATTTCTTCGCGGAGGAGAGTGGTGTCGAGGCGGAGGTATATTTCGGTTGTGGCTATTGATTCGTGGCCGAGCATCTGCTGGATGGCGCGGAGGTTGGCGCCGCCTTCGAGGAGGTGCGTGGCGAAGCTGTGGCGCAGGGTGTGCGGCGAGATGGTCTTGCGTATGCCGGCGGCGGCGGCAAGGTCGCGCACGATGTAGAACACCATCACGCGTGTGAGGCGCGCTCCGCGCCGGTTGAGGAACACATAGTCCTCGTTGCCGGGCTTTATGGGCGCGCCCTCGCGGCGACAGGCGTCGCGATAGCGTTCCAGCCATTCTATGGCCTCGGGGCTCACGGGCACCATGCGCTCCTTCGAGCCTTTGCCTGTGACGGTGAGCAGCCCCTGCTCGGGGAACACGCGGCGCCATTCGAGGGTGCACAACTCGCTCACGCGCAGCCCCGAGCCGTAGAGAAACTCTATTATGGCGCGGTTGCGTATGCCCAGGAGCGAGGAGGTGTCGACGCTGTCGACCATGGCGTTGATTTCGTCGACGGTGAGCACCTCGGGGAGATGCGCGCCCGTCGACGGCGCCTCGATGAGCGCCGAGGGGTTGTCGGCGCGGTATCCTTCGAGCACTAAGAAGCGGAAGAACGATTTCAGCCCCGATATGATGCGTGCCTGCGAGCGCGCGGCTATGCCGGCGTCGGCCAGGCCGTGGACGAAGTCGGCCACGTCGGCGTCGGTGAGGTCGGCGGCCGGGCGCGGCGCGCACCACTGCTGGAGGCGCGTCACGTCGGCGGTATAGGCGTCGAGGGTGTTGCGCGCCAGCCCGCCCTCGAGGAGCAGATGTGCGCGGAAACGCTGGACGATGCGCTCGAAGTCGGTCATTGTCAGAGTGTTCCCTCCTCCACGCGGCGAGCTATGCGGTTGAGGGTTGCGTCGGCCTCGTCCTTGTCGGGGCGGAACTCGCTTTTGAGGCTTACGCCGAAGAGCTTGCCGAAACCCTGCCAGAATGTTGCTCTGAAGCTGCCGAGGAAGGCCTTCACAATGTCGTAGCTGCTCTGGTGCGTCTCGCGCTGTATGAGCTTGATGAGCACCTTGGCCTGACGTTTGTTGAAACGCTTCAACACGGGCTTGTATTGCTCGAAAAGTGCCTTCTCCATGCTTTTGAGGTAGGCCTCGCGCTCTTTTTGCGTGGGGAATGTTTCGAGATATTCGTAGGTTTCGACGAGGGTCTCGGCTATGAGCTTGGCGTAGGGGAGGGTGAGCTTTACGTCGCGCACCGTGCGCCAGTAGAACTCCTCCTGCTTGCGGTTCTTGAAGCGCTCGGCGGGGTAGACCGTGAGGCCGCGGAGATGTATCACCAGGATGGTGTCGCCCTCGGGGGTGATGCGCTGCGAGAAGCCGCGGTATGGGTCGCGGCGCACCGACGGCGTGTCTTCGGCAGCCTCGCGCAGGGCGGCCACGTCGTCGGCACTCGCCGTGAGGGCGGCGAGCGCGAGGAGCAGAGAGATTATAAAGCGCGTCATGGCGGTAAATCAGTGTGCAGCAAGCCAGTCGGGGCCCGTGCCGGCGGCGGCCGTGAGGGGCACGCGGCCATGGTAGGCTCCCTCCATACAACGCACCACGAGCTCTTGCAGTTCGGCCAGTTCGCCGGGCACGACGTTGAACACCAGTTCGTCGTGCACCTGGAGTATCATGCGCGATTTGAGGCGGCGCTCCTTGATTTCGCGGTCGACGGCCACCATGGCCACCTTTATTATGTCGGCGGCGGAGCCTTGCAGAGGCGCGTTGATGGCGTTGCGCTCGGCGTAGGCGCGCACGGTGTTTGAGCGCGAGGTGATGTCGGGCAGATAGCGGCGGCGCCCCATGATGGTGGTTACGAAGCCGTCGCGGCGCGCGTTCTCAATCGACTCCTTCATGTATTGCTCCACTCGGGGGTATGTGGCCAGATATCCTTCGATGAGGGCCTTGGCCTCGCCGCGGGGTATGCCCAGACGCTCGGAGAGGCCGAAGGCCGATATGCCGTAGATTATGCCGAAGTTGGCCGTCTTGGCATTGCGGCGCTGGTCGTCGCTGACCTCGTCGAGGTTCAGATGGTAGATTTTCGCCGCCGTGGCGCGGTGTATGTCCTCGCCCGAGAGGAAGGCGTCGACCATCGTGGGGTCGCCGCTGAGGTCGGCCATGAGGCGCAGCTCTATCTGCGAGTAGTCGGCCGAGAGGATGAGGCATCCCGGGTCGGCGATGAAGGCTCGGCGTATGTCGCGGCCCTCGGCGGTGCGTATGGGTATGTTCTGCAGGTTGGGGTTGGTCGACGAGAGGCGCCCCGTGGCCGTAACGGTCTGGTTGTAGGTGGTGTGTATCTTGCCCGTGGCGGGGTTGATGAGCTTTGGAAGGGCCTCGACGTAGGTGGCCAGCAGCTTCTTGACGCCGCGGATGTCGAGAATTATCTGCACCAGAGGCACGTCGGCGGCGTATTTTTCGAGCACGTCCTCGGCGGTGCTCCACGCGCCGCCCTTGGTGCGGCGTGCCTTGGGGTCGATTTTGAGCTCGTCGAAGAGTATGGCTCCCACCTGTGCTGGCGAGCTTACGTTGAACGGTCGGCCGGCAATCTCGCAGGCCTTGGCCTCGAGCTCGGCGAGGCGCTCGTTGAGGCGGGCGGCTATGCTGGCGAGCTCGGCGGTGTCGATGCGCACGCCGGTGCGCTCCATGTCGGCCAGGACGGCCACCATGGGCAGCTCCACATTGCGCAGGAGGGCCGTCTGGCCTTTGAGCTCGCATTCCTTTTCGAGGATGGGCTTGAGGCGGAGTGCTGCCGCCGCCGAGGGGCACATGGCGCCCACGGGGTCGAGGGGTGCCGTGCGGCGGTCGGCGCGCATGTCGTAGTCGTAGAGGCGTTCGCCGAGATATGTCATGGCCAGGGTGGCCGGGTCGTGCTTCTGCTCGGGGTTGCAGAGGTAGTGGGCCACGGCGGTGTCGAACCATGCCGCGCCCTCGAAGGGGCAGCCCAGCCGGTTGAGGATGAGCATGTCGCGCTTTATGTCGCCGCCGCAGAGTGTGACGGGTGCCGCGAAGAGGGGCTGGAGGAGCTGCGCTGCGTCGGGGAGGTCGAAGGATATGTAGGCGGCACGGTAGTCGGCGCCGTCGGTGTAGGCCAGGGCAATGCCCAGGGGCTTGGCCGTCATGGCCTCGGCGCCCAGACTGTTGACGGCCATGCCCACGATGCCGGCGGCGATGGCCTCGGCGATGAAGTCGGCGATGGCGGCGGGGTCGGAGAGCTCGACTCCGTCGACGTCGGCAGCGGCAGCCGGCACTTGCTCCGGCTCGGGAGTGTCGTAGCTTATGCTGAACAGGCCCATGTCGGTCTCGTCGGCCTTGACTACGGGTTCGACAGGGCGCAGGCGGCTTATGAATGTCTTGAATTCCAGCTCCTTGAATATGGCGATAAGTTCGTCGACGTCGGGCTCGCGGCGCCGAAGCCGGTCGGGGTCGATGTCGAGGGGTACGTCGGTGCATATGGTCACGAGGTCCTTCGACATGCGAATCTGGTCGGCGTTGGCGCGTATTTTCTCGCCGAGGGCTCCCTTGATTTCGGAGGCGTGGTCGAGGAGGTTTTCCACCGAGCCGTACTGCGCGATGAGTTTGGCCGCCGTCTTCTCGCCCACGCCGGGGCAGCCGGGCACGTTGTCGGAGGCGTCGCCTTCGAGGGCCAGGAGGTCGATTACCTGGCTTGGCGAGCTTATGCCGTAGCGCTCGCACACCTGCTGCGGTCCGCGTATTTCGAAGCCCTGGCCCTTGATCGCGGGGCGGTACATGAGCACGGAGTCGGTCACTAGCTGTCCGTAGTCCTTGTCGGGCGTCATCATGTAGGTGGTGAACCCCTCGGGCACGGCGCGGCGCGAGAGGGTGCCTATCACGTCGTCGGCCTCGTAGCCTTCCACCTCCACAACTTCGATGCCCTGGGCACGGATTATGCGCTTGATGTAGGGTATGGCCACGGTGATGTCCTCGGGCTGCTTGTCGCGGCCGGCCTTGTATTCGGCATACTGCTCGTGGCGGAAAGTGCGGCCGTGGGGAGGGTCGAAGCACACGGCCATGTAGGCCGGATTCTCCTTTTTGAGTATCTCGTCGAGGGTGTTGCAGAAGCCGAAGATGGCCGAAGTGTTCATGCCCGACGACGTTGTGCGCGGCGAGCGCAGCAGGGCGTAGTAGGCGCGGTAGATCAGTGCGTAGGCATCCAGGAGAAACAGTTTCTTTTCTTCCATCTTCGTTCAGATTATGTTGCGGCCTATCCAGTAGGCCAATATGGCGATAAAGTAGAAAATGAGGAGGGCCGGGTGCACGGCGGCGGCATAGAAGCGCGGCCACAGGCGGCGTCCGCCCTCGACAACAAAATAGAACGCCCCCAATGGGGCGGCGAAGAACACGAAGGGGTTGAAGCCCCATGCTTCGGCCCAGCGCCCGTGGAGGATTGCGTGGAAGGCGCGCTGGCTTCCGCACCCCGGGCAGTCGAGGCCCGTGAGGAGCTTGAAGGTGCATTTGAGGCCGCCTTCCGAGGGGTCGTGGCGGTAGTATACCACGCAGAGCGCGACTATGGCGATTGCCGCCACGGCGAAAACCGCAGGCCGCAGCCACAGCCGTCGCCTCTCACGCATAGAGCATGCTCATGAGCATGCAGGGCACCATGCCGAGCGCCAGCGATATCATCACCAGCCATGCGGCCCATTCGGAGGCCTTGGCGGCGCGCTCGTAGTTCTGCTTGCTGTAATATGTCGACACCATGATCGACGCCGCCAGGGCGGCCATGCTCACGGGCGAGCAGCAGCACACCACCAGAATCACCGACCACGCCAGGTATGTGGGCGGGCAGGGCGGACGCATTGCGGCCGCCGGCTGCTGAGGCGCTGGCCTAAAGGGTTGCAGCGGCTGCTGTGGCTCGGGCTGGAAGGGCTGGCGGAAGGCTTCGGCCGGCGGCTCGGGGCACTGGGAGGGCTGGGACTCCTCGGAGCACTCGGAGTTCTCGGCGAGCTCAGAGTTCTCTTGGCCCATGCCGGCGGGCGTCATGCTGCCGTTGAAGAGAGGGCGCATCTGGTCGAGGCTGCCGGCGGGATACCATTTGGGCAGGCCTTCGAACCATACCTTCGTCGAGGGTGTCACGCCGGACATGCCCGCGAGCTGCTCGAAGTCAAAGGGCCCTTGCTGGCGGCCGTCGACGTAAATCCATACTTTCATTTTGCTCTGTTTTTTCAAAGGATGAGAGATGAGGTGCGCCCGTCGGCCCGACAGGGCGCACCTTATATTGTCAGAATTGTTTTACCTGCTCGCCGAGGATGTCGCTCAGCAGGTTGTTGGCCAGACGCGAAGCGCCTATGCGGAAGAGCTCGTTGGTGAGCCATTCCTCGCCGAGGATTTCCTTGGCCAGGGTGTAGTAGCTCACGGCGTCGTCGGTGGTGGCGACGCCGCCGGCGCACTTGAAGCCCACGTGCAGTCCGGTGCGCTCGTAGTACTCCTTGATGCACTGCATCATCACATATGCGGCCTCGAGGCTTGCGCCGGGATATTCTTTGCCGGTGGATGTTTTGAGGAAGTCGGCGCCCGAGTAGAGCGAGAGCACGGATGCGTTGCGGATGTTCTCGGCGGTGCGGAGGGCGCCGGTTTCGAGAATCACTTTGAGGTGCGCGCCCCGGCAGGCTTCCTTCTGCTCGGTGATTTCGTCGACTACCGACTCATAGTCGTTGTCGAGATAGTAGCCGAGGTTGAAGACGATGTCGATTTCGTCGGCGCCGTTGGCCACGGCCAGCGATGTTTCTGCAATCTTCACTTCCTCGAACGACTGGCTCGAGGGGAAGGCGCCGCTCACGCAGGCAATCTTCACGCCCGACACTTCAAGCACCGTGCGCACCACGGCGGCGAAGTTGGGATAGACGCATATGGCGGCCACGTTGGGCAGCTCGGGATAGCGCTCCTCGAAGTCGTTGACGGCGGCGGTGAAGCGAGCTACCGATTCGGGGGAGTCGGTGCTTTTGAGGGTGGTGAGGTCGATGGTGTTGAAGAGGAAGGTGTATACTTCCTTCGTCTGGTTTTCGGCCAGGTGTTTGTCGAGAATCTCTTTTACGGCTGCGGCCACGGCGGCATCGTCGGTGGTGACGGTGCTGGCGGCAATGGCCTGTGCGTATTTGTCGGTGGACTTTTGTTCCATAACGGTGGGTTTTATGTAGTTGTGGTTCCGCCGAGCTTCGGATTCCGGCGGTGTCTTTCAGAATCTCTAACGCTTTTTTTAGCAACATTGTTGGCCCATGCCTCTGTTAGGTCGATGCCGTGCTGGTTGGCCAGCGCCATCACCACCCACAGCACGTCGGCAAGTTCGTCGGCAAGTTCGAGGCGCTCGCCGGCCTTGGCCGACTGCTCGCCGTCGGTACGCGCTATCACGCGTGCCACCTCGCCGACCTCTTCGGCAAGAATGGCCATGTTGGTCAGGGGCGAGAAATAGCGCACCCCCACGGTGGTAATCCACCGGTCGACGGTTTCCTGTGCCTCGCGGAGGCTTGTGTCGGCGCCTGTTGCCATATCAGCCACAAAAATAGCAAAAAATTTTCGATTCGATGTCTTAAAAATCAAAAAAGCCGCCAATAGGCGGCCCTAATCATTCGTGCCCGAGTGTCATGCCACTATAAAATGGAGTACGACGACATAGGCCAGCACCACTATCGCCGGCACGAGCTGGGCGATGATGGCCGTAACGGCCAACCGGCGCAGGGGGGTGGAGGCGCGGCGCATGCCTATGGCGGCGAGCACTATACCCGTCACGGCAATGCCGGCGGCCACGAGGCCGTTGCCCCACAGAAGCGTGCTCCATGTGGCTGCGGCCAGCACAGCCGACAGCCACACTAAAACGCGTGCGGCGGTGCGGCCCGACGGCGTTTGGTTTTCTGCGCCCTCGGCGCATGCGGGGCGACTTTCGGCCGCGGTATTTGATGTACTTTCGGATGTAGTCATATCGGTTTTATAAAGCTGCCGTCGCGATAATACTCGCTCCGACGCTGCAAAGTTACAAAAAAAATTCGATTCATGTATAAATAACACAAAGAATGTAAAAAATGTTTAAGCAAGAATTGTGCGCGACTTCATCCGCCGGTTCCCCTTTGCCATCTTCGGCCGATGCCGTGGCGGAGGCGCACGAAAACTTTTCGGCGAGCCGTGCGTTAGGGCTTAGGAAGAAAGGAGGACAAAACAGCCTCATTAAATTTTATTAATAAAGAATTTTTTCCGTATTTCAATCGAAATACCAAAAAAAATAGCTACCTTTGCAGCGGTAAACAAGGTGCTTGCGCCTCTGTGAGCCACATGTCTGAGAATAAAGCAAATAACTTCCTATATAACACACCTACAATGAGCAAGATTGAAGAAATCAAGCAAGCCCGTATAGCCGAGATCAAAGCCGATCTGGCAAAGTACGGCATTGAAGGCACCACCGAAGTGGTGTACAACCCCTCGTATGAAGAACTCTTCGGAGAGGAGACCCTCCCGACCCTCGAGGGCTTCGAGCGTGGCGTTGTAACCGAGCTCGGCGCCGTCAACGTGATGACCGGCGTCTACACCGGCCGTTCGCCCAAAGACAAGTTCATCGTCCTCGACGAAAAGAGCAAGGACACCGTGTGGTGGACAACTCCCGAATACCCCAACGACAACAAGGCCGCTTCCGAAGAGGCCTGGACCGCCGTTAAGGACCTCGCCGTAGAGGAGCTCAGCGGTAAGAAACTCTATGTTGTCGACGGTTTCTGCGGCGCCAACAAGGACACCCGCATGGCCGTCCGCTTCATCATGGAGGTGGCATGGCAGGCTCACTTCGTGACCAACATGTTCATCCGCCCCACCGCCGAGGAGCTCGCCGACTTCAAGCCCGACTTCATCGTCTACAACGCTTCGAAGGCCAAACTCACCAACTACAAGGAACTCGGCCTCAACAGCGAGACTGCCGTTGTGTTCAACATCACCACCCGCGAGCAGGTTATCATCAACACCTGGTACGGCGGCGAGATGAAGAAAGGCATGTTCTCGATGATGAACTACTTCCTCCCCCTCAAGGGCATCGCTTCGATGCACTGCTCGGCCAACACCGACCTCAACGGCCAGAACACCGCCATCTTCTTCGGTCTCTCCGGCACAGGCAAGACCACTCTCTCCACCGACCCCAAGCGTCTCCTCATCGGCGACGACGAGCACGGCTGGGACGACAACGGCGTGTTCAACTTCGAAGGCGGCTGCTATGCCAAGGTAATCAACCTCGACAAGGACAGCGAGCCCGACATCTATAACGCCATCCGCCGCGACGCCCTCCTCGAAAACGTTACCGTATCCGAAACCGGCGTAATCGACTTCGCCGACAAGTCGGTGACCGAGAACACCCGCGTAAGCTACCCCATCGACCACATCGCCAACATCGTTCGCCCCATCTCGGCCGGTCCCGCCGCCAAGAACGTAATCTTCCTCAGCGCCGATGCCTTCGGTGTGCTTCCTCCCGTGTCGATTCTCACCAGCGAGCAGACCAAGTACTACTTCCTCAGCGGCTTCACCGCCAAGCTCGCCGGCACCGAACGCGGCATCACCGAGCCCACCCCCACATTCTCGGCATGCTTCGGCCAGGCATTCCTCGAACTCCACCCCACCAAGTACGCCGAAGAGCTCGTTAAGCGCATGGAGCAGTCGGGCGCAAAGGCTTATCTGGTGAACACCGGTTGGAACGGCACAGGCAAGCGTATCTCCATCAAGGATACCCGCGGCATCATCGACGCCATCCTCGACGGCGCTATCCTCAAAGCCCCCACCAAGAAGCTCCCCATCTTCGACTTCGAGATTCCCACCGAACTCCCCGGTGTAGACCCGAAGATCCTCGACCCGCGCGACACCTACGCCAACCCCGAGGAATGGGAAGTTAAGGCAAAGGACCTCGCCGCCCGCTTCATCAAGAACTTCAAGAAGTACGAGAACAATGCCGCCGGCAAGGCCCTCGTAGCCGCCGGTCCCCACATCTGATTCCCGCACCGACCCGCATAATCCCCGCCGCCTCCACGCGAGACGGCGGGGATTTTTGCGTTGGAGGGGAGGGGATAAGAGCCTCGCCAGAATGCTTTAAATTCAGCATGGCACGGCCAACGGCCGTGCAAAAAAACGCGTAGCGGTGACATTTTTGTAGGCACGGGCGTAAGCCCGTGTATATCAACCAAAAGGAACGAACGAGCCGCGTAGCGGCGGCATTTTAATCCGAACGGGTATAAGCCCGCTCGTGCTTTTTGATTGGCACGTTGAAGGTGTCAAGCGGGTGTAAACCCGCTCGGATTAAAATGCCGCCGCTACGCGGCTCAATCACGCTTTGGTTTGATTTACACGGGCTTACGCCCGTGCCTACAAAAATGTCGCCGCTATGCGGCTTTTTGCGCGGCCGTTGGCCGCGCGTTGTCGGGTGTTGTCGGGTTTTGCCCGCGGCCAATGGCCGGGGCGCTCTACTTCCCGGCGGCCGGGGTGTAGGGCTCCATGTGGATGTTGATGATGGCGTTGGTGCCCCACTGGTGGAGGAGGGCTTTTTCGGCGGCCGTGGCTATGGCGTGGGCGCGCTCGAGGGTGAGCCTGCCGTCCATCTTGGCGTGGAGGTCGATGGCTATGCCGTTGCCTATGCGGCGTGTGCGCAGGTGGTGCACGCCTTTTATGCCGTCGATGCCCATCACGGTGCGTGTGATGCGTGCCTCGTCTTCCTCGGGCAGCGAGGCCTCCAGAAGCTCGGCTATGCAGGGCTTCATTATGTCGTAGCCGCTCTTGACGATGAAGAAGCTCACCACGATGGCCGCCAGAGGGTCGAGAATGCGCCAGCGCTCGCCCAGGAATATGGCGCCTCCTATGCCCGCGAGGGTGCCCACCGACGATATAGCGTCGCTGCGGTGGTGCCAGGCGTTGGCCATGACGGCGGCCGAGTTGAGACGCCGTCCGCGTGCCACGGTGTAGCGGTAGAGCCACTCCTTGGCCACTATCGACACCGCCGCCACCACCAGTGCCGCCGTGCCCGGACGCGGCAGCTCGTGGCCCGCCATGCTGTCGGATACCTTCCCTACGCCGCTCACCAGGAGCATGATGCCGGCGATGCCGAGGATGAGGCCTATGATGAGGGTGGCCAGGGTCTCGAACTTGCCGTGGCCGTAGGCGTGGCCCTTGTCGCCGGGCTTGCCGGCGATTTTGACGAAGACAAGCACTATGATGTCGGTGATGAAGTCGCTGAGCGAGTGCACGGCGTCGGCGAGCATGGCGGAGCTCCGCCCCACGAGGCCGGCGACGAACTTGATGACGATGAGCAGGGCGTTGACGGCGGTGCCCACGAGCGTGGTGCGGTATATTTCTTTTTCGCGGTGCTTGGTCATAGCAGGAGGAAAGATTGGATGTGCGCGAGCCTCAGAGAAGTGTGCGGTACAGCTCGGCGAGCCGGGCCGTAACATGGTCGATGTAGTAGGGTTCTACCGAGCTGCGGGCGTGCAGGGCGTGTTGGCGCGCCTCGGCCGGATTGCTTATATAGCGCCGCATGGCACCGGCGAGGGCGTCGACGTCGCCGGGTGCGGCAAGCTGCCCGTTGACGCCCGGTTCAATCAACGAGGGTATGCCTCCCACGGGCGTCGATATCACGGCCACGGAGTAGGCCATGGCTTCGAGAATGCTGATGGGCACCCCCTCGATGTACGACGGCAGCAGAAGCACATGCGCGCGCCGCAGGAGAGCGTCCTTGCGAGCGGCGTCGACCCAGCCCGCATATTCCACGCAGTCGCCAAGGCCGGCTTCGGCCACACGGGCCTTGAACTCCTCGACTTCGCCGTTGCCCCCGACGCTGATGTGGAAGCGCAGCCCTTCGGCCTTGAGGCGCCGTGCGGCTTCGAGCATGTCGTATACGCCCTTGTCGCGGCACAGCTTGCCCAAGAAGACCATCTCGACGCGTTCGGGCGCGGCGTATTTCTCCATACTGTCGGCGGCAGGCTCGGGGCGTTCCACGGGGTTGTTGATTATCGATGCATTGTAGAGGGCTAAGTCGCGGACGAACATATCGAGGCGCTCTTGGTTGAGGCACACGTTGGCGTCGGCGCGCCCCAGGCAACGGCGTATGGCCACGGCCCCGTCGGCCTCTACCTGGCGCGCGAAGCCGCCGCTGTGGTTGTGCATCACCGTGCGGAAGCCCAGCAGGCGTGCCCAGCGCCATACCAGTTTCTTGCGAATCCACGATTTGCCCGAGGCGTAGTGGATGTGGGCTATGCGCCTGCCGGCCAGACGCGCCAGGGGCATCGCCGAAAGCGTGGCCAAAAGCACGCACACACCCGCCAAGGTGCCGTGCGCGCTGTTGGTGGGAAGGTAGTGGAAATGCTGTATGTTGCGCCCGTACATGTCGAGCACGGCGGCAATGCCGCCCTTTGCACCCTTGCGCTGCGGACCGAGGAAGAGCACTTTATTGAATATCTTGTCGCTGTTGCGGGCCATGTCATCGAGGTTTGTAGTCAACAAAAGTAGCAATTATAAGCAATATATGCAAACGCCGCTGGGGTGCCTCCGACGCTAATTTGATTTATTGATATAATTTCGTATTTTTGCAGTCCGATAGAGGCTGCGGCCGTCAAGGCGCCGCGGCCTGTGTAACACCACCGACCGATGTTGAACCGTATTCTTGCCGCCGTGGGACGCCGTAATCCCGCACTCATCCTGAAGCTCAGGTATTTCCGCCGTCACCACAAATGGCTCGACCTCGATGCACCCATAGAGCGCATGCCCAACCTCATCACCTACATTCTGGCGCAGGCGGTGAAGAACCGCGACAACAAGCACTGGGCCATGCTCGCCGACAAATACGCCGTGCGCCAATATGTGACGCAGCGCATCGGTGCCGGGCATCTCATACCGCTCGTGGCCAAATGGGACAGCCCCGCCGACATCGACTTTGCCGCTTGCCCGCGCTCCTTCGTGATGAAGACCAACAACGGCTGCGGCGACATCGTCTTCGTCCACGACAAAAGCAAGGCCGACCGCGATGCCATTGCTGCTAAGTTCGCCCGCACCCTGCGCTCGCGTTATGCCGAGGCGTCGGGGCAGCTGCACTACGGCCTCGTCAAGCCGTGCATCATTGCCGAGGCGCTTGTGGAGCAGGGCGGCGGCCACAAGTCGCTCACCGACTACAAGGTGTGCTGCGTCAACGGCACGCCCCGGGCCGTGTTGGTTTTCGAAGACCGCGACGAAGTGAATCATTTCGACTACCGCATGAACTCCTACACGTCTTCGTGGCAACTTATACCGCCAGGCAAGACACCGGCCGACGTGGCCGACGCTCCCGTGGCGCCCGGCAAGCCCGAGGCCTTCGATGAGATGCTGCGCCTGGCCGGAAAATTGGCACAGGGTTTGGAATATGTGCGCGTCGACATGTATATCGTCGGCGATAAGGTGTATTTCGGCGAAATGACCCTCACCCCCGACGCTGCTTTTAATCCGGTGTATCACATACGTCAGCCGCTGATGACCTACCTCCTCGACTGCCTCCGCGCCGACCGCCGCGCGAAGAAGTCTTGACGCCCCACCTTCGACGTTTTTTCAGTGCCCGGCCATCGTGTCGGGCTTCTCTTTGCATATGTCTTGCAGAAATATGTTGTGGAATTATGTTGTTTGGCATGGTTTTCGCAAACCTTTCTCAGGCATTGTATGTTATAATGATAAACTAAAAACGTATCAGCTATGGTAAAATTAATCAAACGCGTTGCCAAATGGTACTTCGACACCACAGCGCATGCCTACGAGTGAATCAACATCGGAAACCACATAAAAAATCTCCCGCCCTCACCACGAGGACGGGAGATTTCATATTAGAGCAGAGGTATTTACTTGATCACAACCTTCGAGGCTTCCTTGCCGGCAACCTTGATGTAGATGCCGGGGGTGAGGGCCTTGCGGGCAACCTGTACGCCCTGGAGGTTGTAGTATACGGCTTCTGCGGCCTCGGCCTTGGCGGCGTCGACGGTCTCGATGCCGGTGCCGGTACCCAGGATTACATACTGTGCTGCGGCGGGAGTAACGGCCTCCGGACGCTCTGCGGGCAGAGAGTATACATGGTAGCCGTTTTCACGCAGGTAGGCGTGGATGTTGCCGCCGGCGTCGAAGCGCATGGTGCTCCAGCTGTGGGTGTCCACGGCGAAGTCGTAGCGGTAGGTCATCACGGGGTCGCCGTCTTCGTTCCAGGTCACGTCGAATACCACGATCTTGCCGGCGAGGGCGGCGGCGAAGACTTTACCGTCGGGGCTGATGGCTATACCGGCAGTGTTGTTGTCGATATATGTTGCCAGGCCGTCGTCGGCGGAGGTCATGGCCGTGAAGTGGTCGTCGGTGAGGACGTCGGTGATGTAGGCGAAGCAGGGGCAGCCCTTGGCGTTGTTGCCCGAGCCGCGTATCTGCGACACGAAGATGCCCTTGCCGTAGGTTACGATGTCGACGTTGGTGTTGGCAAGGAGGCTGTTGTAGCCGAGCTCGACGGGAGCTTCGGTGATTTGCCACGGGCTGCTGAGGTGGTAGCGGACGATGGTGTTCGACGTACCTGCGTGGTCTTCCGAGAAGCTCATCATGTAGGGCTCGCCTGCCTCGTCCTTGATGAAGGAGATGCCGGCCGTGCCGCCGCCGAGGCTTACGCCGTTGTAAACGAAGTTGCCGTTTTTGTCCTTTTCGCCGGCGAAGAGGGTGAAGGGTTCGGCAGAGGTGTCGAGGGGGTCGACTACGACAGCGCCGTAGCCGCCGTCGCCCCATGTGGCGAGGACTGCCTTGCCTTCGTACTCATTGCCGCGGAAGGGGTCGGACTGGTTGGTGTTGCCGGCGCCGCCGAACATGGCGTGGCCTGCGAAGATCTTGTCGGCAACCTTCTCGCCTGCGGGGTTGAAGACGTCGATACCGCCGTTGCGGCCGTGGCCCACTACGGTGTAGCCGAACGAGGGCTGGGTCGGGTCGGTGATGGTAACCACGCTGCCGCGCGTTGCTGTGGTGTAGGCGTCGGTGCTTACCTCGCCGGCTTCGGCGATGGCCTTCGATACTACCTGTACTTCCCAGGTGTAGCTTACCTCGGCGTCGAGGTCGCCCTTGTTGATGGTCACGGTGTTGCCGGTGGCCTCAACGGCACCTGCCGGTACGACGATGGCTTCGCCGCCGTTGCCGGGCGTGAGGATGATGTTGGCCTCGGGAGCGGCGCCGGTGACGTCGAAGGTGATGGTGTAGGTGTCGTCGCCGTCCTCGCCCTTAACGTTGTAGGCGTATTCACGACGGGGCTGGTTCTGCTTTACGCCCTCGGTGGTGAAGCGCACGAGCTTGTCGCCGCGGAGGAGGTAGAGCACCATCGAGGCACCCGAAATCTTGTCCATTTCGTCGTAGGTGACGCGGGCATAGCCTGCTGCGGCTGCTGCGCCGGCGGCGGCTTCGAGCGAGGTGTTGTAGGTCGGTATCATCTCGGCGGCGTCGAGGCCTTCGGTGATGTCGATGAGGCGGAGGCCTACGTTGGCGCCGTCAGCGTCGACGTCGGGAGCCACCATGTAGCTGTGGCCCGAGTACTTGAAGAGGCCGTAGCCGTTCGAGGAAGCGCCCACTAAGTCGGTGGGAAGAGTGCCGGTGAGGGTCATGCCGTTGTTGCCGTCGCCGATGGCATACTGGCGGGCAGTGGCGGCCGGGCCGTCGACGATGAAGCTCATGTCGTCGAGAGGCGAGGTGGTGAGGGTGAAGCCCTGGCCCAGGACGGCGCTGTTGAGGTAGTCGTTGATGTCGCCGTTGTTGCGGTGGTCGTCGCTGATTTTCTGGCCGCCGAGTACGGTGATGATGCTGAAGAAGAGGTTGCCCGAGCCGGCAGTGGTTTCCGACGACAGGAGGAGTGTGCCTTCTTCGGTGGTGCCGGTGTAGTGCATCGACTCACCGGTGTAGGCGCGGTAGAAATTGCCGCTCTTCTGGGTGGTGAGCCATACGGCGGGAGCGCCTTCGGGGAGGCCCTGCTTGTCGTTGGCCCAGCGGTAGATGTTGCAGTCGCCGCGGGTGCAGCCGGGGTCTACCTGGTCGTTGCTGTACTGGCAGAGCTCCTTGTTGCAGGCTATGAGCACGCCGTCGGCGGTAACCTGGATGTCGCTCACGGCCTTCTCGGTGCCTTCGCAGCCTTCGATCGAAGGTGTGGCGAGCACGGCGAGGGTGGTGCCGTCGACAACGAGTATCGTGGGCTGGCCTTCGGCGTTCTCGGCCAGGATGTAGAGCTTGCCTTCGTGGGCAACCATGCGGCGCACGGTCTTGCCTTCAAGTTCGGCTATCTGTGCCTCTTTGCTGGCGAAGCTGTAGTCGGGGCGCGCGCCGTAGGCCGTGCCTTTGAGTACGTCGGGATAGTTCACGTAGATTACCGTGGGGGGCACGTAGCTTTCGCTTACCAGGAAGGCCTTGGGATAGCTTACCTCGGCGGCCTTGACGGTAACTTCAACGGGCTCTTCGATGGGAAGGTAGCCTTCGGCCTCGAATTCGAGGGTGTAGGTGCCCGGCTCTACGTTGTAGAACACGAATGCGCCGTTGTACTGCTTGTCGGTGGTGTACTCGGCAACGGTCTCGGCACCCTTTTTAAGGAGCACCTTCACGTCGTTGAGGGGCTTGTACATGTCGTCCGAGCCGGGTTTGGCAACGTAGTCGGGGTTGTCGAACTTCTCGTGCTGGTCGCGGACGATACCGTAGATTTCGCCGGTGCTCTCCTTTTTGAGATTGAAAATCTCGGCGATGCCGTGGGCGTAGTTGAAACCTTCGATGTAGTCCACGTCCCAGTTCATGTGGCGCAGGGCGGCGGGGGCGTACTGGTGGAAGTAGCCTTCAATCAGGAAGCCCGGAACGCCGTGTTTCAGAACGCCCAGGTAGCCGTAGTAGCCGCGGCCGTTGAGCGACGGGCTGCCGTAGAAGTTGCAGTCGCCGCGCACGTTCATGTTGGTCATGGAGTAGGCAGTCCAGCACTCGTGGGTGTTGCTCATGTGGTAGGGCCACACGATCTGCGACCATTGGCGGCAGGTGCGCTGGTGTGTAAGGTCGATGCCGTCGTGCTCGGTGTCGGGGTTGTCGAAGCCTCGGTAGAGGATGATGGGGAAGTTGGTCACCTTCCAGCCGCCGCTGTCGACGGCGTTGGAGTGGATGGAGATGAACATGTCGAAGTTGTTCGAGTCGACCTCAATGCAGATTTCCGACAGCGAGCGGTTGTAGTAGTAGATGTCGGCCGGAGTCTTGTCGCCGAGCTGGTTCTCGGTGCCGTTGTCGTCGTGATAGGGGCCGCACTTCACGTGGCTCATCACGATGTTGTTTTCCATGTCGCGGGCGGCGCCTATCTGATGGCGCTCGCCGGTCTGGTTGAGGGTGGGGTCGTATTTAAGACCGAAGGCGCGCAGCTTTTCGAGCACGCCGAAGCCCTTGCGAAGGTTGGTGTTCGACTCGAAGAAGCTCAGCGTGTCGGTGTTGGTGCGCGAGTAGGGGCCGTGGCCGAGGATGGCCATGGGGCGGTCGTTGGGAGTCCACGAACCGTGGCCCGGGTTGATGTACACACGAAGTTCGTCGGCGGTTTTGGCCGGGGCGGCGATGGCCATAAGGGCCATGGCGGCTGCAAAGAATATCTTTTTCATCTTCGTGCTTTATTTGATGTTCATGATGAAGAGTTCACCCTGCGGCGTGGCGAAGGCCAGACGGTGGCCGTCGGCGCTGGCCGTGGGATACATGGCTATCACGGCGTCGGTGGTGAGCACCTGGCGCACGCCGGCGAGGTTGCTGGCGATAACCGACGAGGTCTGAACGCTTTCGCCGTCGTCGACGTCGTTCATGCCCACAACGATTTCATTGTTGAGCCACTTGGCGGCGCGGAGCATGCCCAGAGCAATGGGGTTGCTGCCGTCGACATTGCATACGAAGCAGCCGCGGCCGGCGAGGTAGTAAACCACCTTGGTGCCGTCGGGGCTGAGCTGGGGCCAGAGATAGGAGCCTCGGCCCTGCGGGTCGAGCGTAACGGTCTTGCCGTCCTTGGTATAGTCGAGGTGGCCGTAGTTGATCGATACAACTGCCGATGCTTCGGCACTGCCGCCGTCGAGCTTGCGCACGCGGGCGCGGCCGTTCTCAACGGCTGTCACGGTGTTGCCGGCGAGGGCTATGCCGGCGTTGAGGCGCCGCGAGGGCTTCACGATTTCCACTTCCTTGCCGTTGAGCAGGCTAACGCTGCGGAGCGAGGTGTAGCGGAGGTTGTCTTTGCCGACGGTCGACTGGCGGTATACCACCTGTGAGCCGTCCTGACTGATGCGCACGTCATAGCCGCTTGCGCTGGCGGCGATTGCCTTTGCCGGGGTGCCGTCGAGCATCACTTGCGTGAGGCCGTCGCTGGCTACGTCCGATACAACCACGAAGCTGCCGTCGGGGCTCATCGTGGGAACGTTGACATACAGGCCTTCGGGCAGGGCCACCTTCTCCATCGAATTGATAGTGAGGAGTTGTGCCGACATGCCTAAGCTTGCCATCAACGCCAGGGCTGAAATGAGAAGTTTTTTCATTTCGGGGATTTTAAGGTTAATAAAGGGTATGTTTAGTTGTTTTCTATAAGCTAAGGTGAACGCAGGTGATATATGCACCACGCAAATTTAGTCATATTTTGGTGAAAAACGCACCGACTAATTGCTAAAATACCGTTTGCGAGAGTTAATTAGTGTTAAATGCAGCGTTCCCTTATATGCGCCGCAGATGGAAGTCGTCGATAAGGAGTTTCAGTGCCGGATTTTCGTCGAGAAGGGCGTTGAAATATTTTTCGTCGGTCCACATCGACATGGGAAGGTCGTCGTCGCTCACTTCGAAGCTCAGGCTCACATCGTCGTTGCGCAGCTCGCGCCGCAGTAGGGCCTCCATGGCCGGAAGGAGGCTCTCGGCGCGCTGGGCCACAAGCCCCGACGCAACGCGCACGCGCACGGCCGTGGCGCTTGTGAGGCGGGGGGCGGCCGCCGAGAGCACGACCTTCATGGGCTTGTCGCCGGCGGCGAGGTCGGTGACCGAGGGCCATAGCCGCGCCACGTCGGCTTCGGTGAAGGCCTCGTGCTGTTTCGGCGCTGCTTCGGCGGGAGCGGCTGCCTCGGGCTGCGCCGCTGCGCGTTTTGTGAGCCCCGATATCGACATGCGCCCCGTGGTGTAGCTCGTGCGCCGGGGCTCGGCGGCCGCAGCGGCGGTGTATGCCGCCGCCGGCGCGGCGCTGATGGCGGCTGCCGCCGGCGCGGTGTATGCGGCACCGGGCGATGCGGCCTCAGGTGCGGCTGCAGTCGCCGCGCCCACGCCTGCCGCTGCGGCTGTTGTACTTGTCGGAGCCTGCCCCGCGAGATAGTTTTCAAGCGGTTTCAACTGCCCCTCGTCGGCTCCGATGCTATCTGCCGAGGGGCTGAGTAGTTGGCACAGTTTGATGAGTGTCAACTCGATGAGGAATTGTTTGTTGCTGGCCTGGCGGAAGTTGAAGTCGGCGCTGTTGCACAGGTCCATGGCGCGGTAGAGGAAGGTGGGGTGCAGCGTGGCCGCGCGTTTGGCCAGCGCCTCGCGCGCGTCGTCGGTGGCCTCGATGAGCTGTGCCGACTGGGGGTTCTGCGCCATGGCAAGGTCGCGGAGGTAGCCGCCGAGGCCGTTGATGAAGAACTGCGAGTCGAAGCCCCGGTTGCGGATGTCGCGGTATATGAGCAGGGCCTCGGTCACGTTCTGGGCCACGAAGGCGTCGAGCAGGCGGTTGTAGTACGCGCTGTCGAGCACATTGAGGTTGGCGATGGTGTCCTTGTAAGTTATCTTGCCGCCCCCGCTGGCCGCCACCTGGTCGAAAATCGAGAGGGCGTCGCGCATGGCGCCGTCGGCCTTGCGCGCTATCACGTTGAGCGCCTCGGTTTCGGCCTCGATGCCCTCGTTCTGCGCCACGTGCTGCATGTGGGCGACCATGTCGGGCACCGATATGCGGTTGAAGTCGTAGATCTGGCAGCGCGAGAGGATGGTGGGGATGATCTTGTGTTTCTCGGTCGTGGCCAGGATGAACACCACATAGGCCGGAGGCTCTTCGAGGGTTTTGAGGAAGGCGTTGAAGGCCTGCGCCGTGAGCATGTGCACCTCGTCGATGATGAACACGCGGTAGCGCCCCACGGCCGGAGGCGTCATCACCTGCTCGATGAGCTGGCGGATGTCGTCGGTGCCGTTGTGGCTGGCGGCGTCGAGCTCTACGATGTTCATCGACCGCCCTTCGTTGAACTGCCGGCAGGAGTCGCAGGCGTCGCACGCCTCGCCGTCGGCGGTGCGCGATGTGCAGTTGATGGTCTTGGCGAAAATACGTGCGCACGACGTCTTACCCACACCCCTCGAACCGCAGAAAAGATAGGCGTGCGCCAGACGCCCGGTGGCTATTGCGTTTTTGAGGGTGCCGGCGAGAGCCTGCTGCCCGACGACGCTCGAGAAATTCGCCGGACGGTATTTTCTGGCCGATACAATATATTGTTCCATATGCGGCAAAGTTACAATAATTTTCATGAATTGCAAAAAAAATCAGCCCCGGCCGGAAGCCGGAGCTGATGTATGCTGTGGGGCGCGGGGCGCTTATTCGCCCACGGCCTGGATGAAGTTGAGCGAGCGGTTCTCTACCTTGTCCTTGCCCAGGAGGAGGGGCAGCGGCGAGGGGAGGCGCATCAGGCCGAAGGTCTGGTTGAAGCGCTGGCCGTACTCTTCTTCGCTGAACGGACGGTTGTCGGTGTTGATGCCTTCCACTTCGAACACCATGATGCCTCGGTTGCCCTTCACGGGGCCTACGAACTTGCCCTTGTCGGCGGCGGCGATGGCGCCGTGGAGGGCGCTCTCGTTGAGGCCTACGTTGAGGAGGGCGGGCATGGTGATGTTCACGTTGCCGTGCTCAACTTCCTTACCCATAGCCTGGGCGTAGCCGGCGAGGTCGCTGGCTTTGCCCGAGTAGTCGGCCATGAGTTTCTCGGCCTTCTTGTTGTTGCGGGCCTGGGCCTTGAGCTGCTGGCTGATGGCCGGGCTGCTGGCGGGCATGTAGTCGTCGTATTTGTCCATCACGGCCATGGCGATGAGGTAGGTCTGGCGGTCGTCCTGAAGCATGGGCGATACCTTGCCTTTCTTGTTCTCCATTGCCCACTTGATGAACTTGCGGCTCTCGCGGGCGTTGCCTATGCCGGTCGACGAGGCGCCTACCTGGTCGGAGAGGATGGAGTAGCCGGCTTCGAGAGCGTTCTCGGTGAAGTCCTTGGCAGAGCTGTTGTTGCTCACGTAGGTGCGCAGGGCCGAGGTGAGGTCGGTGAGGGTTTCCTGCGACGGGTCGACGGTATATTCGATGGTGGCAACCTCATAATAGGTCACGGGGGCGTGGCGCTTGTTCACGCGGTATACGGCGCCCACGGGCATGCCCTGGATGGTGTCGGTGAGTACGAAGGCCTTGCCGACTGCGGCGGTGGCGAGGGCGTTCTTGGTCATGTCGTCGAAGCCTACGCCTTCAAGGCTTGTCCATGTGCTGTCCATAGCCTGGACGTTGTCGCTGTTGAGCTCGGGGAAGGTCTTGCCGGCGTTTACGGCGGCGGCGAGGCTGTCGAGGATTGCCACGTCGGCACGAGCCATGCAGATGTTGATGGAGTCAACGCCCGTGCTCTTGTCGATGAGCTTGGCTATGGTGTAGCTGTCGGCGCCGCGGGTGAGGAGGAAGGCGTAGCCGGGCTGGTGGGCCTCGATGGAGTCGCGCAGCTTGGCGTTGCGGATGTTGGCGAGGGTGGTGCGGTTGGTGGTGACGTTGAACTTCGTGTCGGAAGCCACAGCCTCGGTGCCCGCAGTGAGGTTGAGGTTCATTATGGCGTTCTCAACGGCCTGCTGGGCGGCGAGGCGGTCGGCCTGCGAGGGCTCGATGCTCACGTAGATGTAGTTGATTTCGGTCATGGGCTCGTCGAGGCGGTACTTCTCCTTGTCGGCCTTCCAGAGCTTCTCCACGTCGGCGTCGCTAACCTCGATGTCGTCGTCCGATACGGCCGAGGCGTCGGCGGCAACGTAGGCTATCGTGCGCGTGGTGGCGTTGTCGTCGTAGAATTCCTTGGCGTCGAGCTTATTGTAGGTGTAGAGGCCGGTGACGAGCTTCATGAACTTCTGGTTGAGCATCTGCTCTTCGGTGGCCTTTTCCTGCTGGGCCCAGATGCTGTGGAGTTCGTCGCCGATCTGAGCGGGAAGGTTGTACTTGGCGGGGTTCTTCATCGCGTCGAACACGGTGGCGCCCGATGCGTCGGGAAGATTCAGCTGGCCGGCGAGGTAGGTCACCATCTGCTGTGCCTGCGGTGTGGCGTTGTCGCCCACGAGAGCTTCGGTGAGCTCGCGGTCGGTCACGGTGATGCCGAGGTCGTTGTATTCGTTGTCGAGAAGTTTCTCGGTGAGGAGCTGGCTTATCACGTTCTGGGTGAGAACGTCGTTGCTCACGTCGCGTCCCTGCTGGCGGAGCTGTTCGCCGGCCTGCGACAGACGTGCTTGATAATCTGTGTAGTCTACGGTAGCATCGCCGGCCGTGACCACGGTGGTGGGATGTCCGAAGTAGGTGCGACCCGATGTGAGGAAGTCGCCCAGAATGAATGCAAGCAGTGCCACGATGATGATGATGAACAGCAGCACCGACTTGTTTCGAATTTTCTCTAAGGTTGCCATTTTATGATTTGGGTTTATTATTTTTCCGTAGTAAGGCTAAAAAGCGCACAAAGATACGCATTTTTAGGTAATATCTCAACTCATATATGCAAAAAACTTCCTACAAAGCCGAAAAAGTGCGCTTTGCAGGCTACACTGCGGCCAAAAGGGCCGAAAATCGCGGTGATAAAGAAAGAATGTGCCGCTTGGGTGGACGCACCATGGCGCGTCTCTACAAACAAGCGAGTAGGGACGCGCCATGGTGCGTCCACCGAGGCGGTGGTATTATTGCAGGCCCCGGTGGTGTGGGATTGTTTTAGTCTTCGAGGCCTTTGGCTTCGGCGGCGAGCTCGGGAGAGATGAGGATGCGGCCGCAGTACTCGCACTGGATTATGCGCTTGCCGGTGCGGATTTCAATCTGCTTCTGCGGGGGGATGCGGTTGAAGCAGCCGCCGCAGGCGTTGCGGTCGACCGGAACGATGCCGAGGCCGTTGAGGGCGTTCTCGCGGATGCGCTTGTAGGCTTTGAGGGTGCGCTCGTCGACGAGCGGCTCGAGGTTGTGGGCGCGTTCGATGAGCTTCTCCTCTTCGTCGCGGGTTTCGCTGATGATGCTGTCGAGGGCCTCTTTCTTGTCGTTGAGGATCTGCTGCTGGTCGGCGATTTCGCGCTCGGTGGCCTCGACTTCGGAGGCGTGTGTCTCCAGGGCGTGGTCGATGCCTCGGATGTTCTTTTCGGCAAGCTCTATCTCGAGGTTCTCGTATTCGATTTCCTTGGTGAGGTTGTCGAACTCGTGGTTGTTGCGCACGTTGTCGAGCTGCTGGTTGTAGCGGTCGATGAGGAGGCGCTTGTTCTCGATTTTGTTCACTTCGTCGACGCGCTGGGCTTTGAGCTGGTCCATCTTCTCGATTATGCGCGCGCGGCGGCGGTTGAGGCCGTCGATGAGCGATTCGAGGTCCTGTACTTCCTTGGGAAGCTCGCCGCGCACTTCGCGCAGGCGGAATATTTCGGTGTAGACGGTCTGGAGCTCGTAGAGGGTCTTGAGGCGCTCTTCGACGGGGCGGAGAGCTTCGGGTTTCTTATCTGTTGCCATAGTCGTTACAGGTAGAGTATCGGATTTTGTTCGGCCTCCGATAAATAGACTGCAAAGTTACTAAATTTTTTTGACAAAATGTTGTGGAAAATCATTTTAGCGCAAATCTCGCTTTCGAAATGCCCCACGTCGCATATCACCTGGCCCTGCTGCATGGCCGAGGAAAAGTCGTGGTAGCGGATGTCGCCGCACACATATATGTCGGCGCCGCGCCCGAAGGCATCGGCGGCGAAGTCGGGTGCCGAGCCGCCGCAGAAGCCGGCGGTGAGTATCTCCATCTCGGGACGGTAGGCTGCCGACACCTTGATGCACTCGGTGCCGAAGGCCTTGTGCAGGCGCTCGACGAACTCGCTGCCGCTCACTGCCTTGTCGTAGCGGGCCATAACGCCAAGGCCGTAGGCCGAAGGGGTGTCGACTGTGGTGCCGGTGAGGCGCTTGTAGAACCTGGAGTTGGCGGCGATGCAGCCGTCGGCGGCAGCCGTCACGCGGCCCGCGTCGAAGTCGTTGACGTCGACGCTCACAAGCGCGGTTTTGGTGTCGACGGGTGAGATGAAGGGTATGTCGTTGTTGTCGAAAAGCCGCGTCTCGGTGGCGCAGGCATCAACGGTGACGATGATTTTGGCTGCCGGGCAGGCGTCGTAGAGCGCCAGGCGCAGGTCGGTGATATCCTTGGCCTCGCACTGGAAGGTGAGGCGCACCGTGCGGGCGGCGGGTTTGAGCACGCCCGTCACCTCCATGCCGAGGGCACGCGCCATCATGTAGCTTATGCCGTCGCGGGCGCTGTCGAGGCTGGTGTGGGCCGAGTAGACAGCCACGCCCGCACGCACGGCCTTCATGGCCGCGCGCTCGGCGGGATTGGCTGCGGTGAGGCTCTTGACGCCGCGGAAAAACAGCGGGTGGTGCGACACTATCAGGTTGCAGCCGCGCCGGATGGCCTCGTCGACCACGGCCTCGGTAGCGTCGAGGCATATCAGCGCGGCCCTGACCTCGGTCTCCCCGTCGGGGAGGCCTATTTGCAGGCCGCTGTTGTCCCACGACTCCTGGAGGCTGCGCGGAGCGAAGGTCTCGATGGCGGAGATTATGGCGCCTATGTTCATTTCTTCTCGGGGAGTACCACTTCGAGGTTAAGCTCGGTGAGCTGCTTCTGGTCGAGGCATGCGGGAGCGTCGAGCATCACGTCGCGGCCCGAAGTGTTCTTGGGGAAGGCTATGCAGTCGCGGATGCTGTCGAGGCCGGCGAAGAGGCTCACCCAGCGGTCGAGGCCGTAGGCGAGGCCGCCGTGGGGCGGCGCGCCGAACTTGAAGGCGTTCATAAGGAAGCCGAACTGCTCCTGTGCCTTCTCGGGGGTGAAGCCCAGAATCTCGAACATCTTGGCCTGCAGCTCGCTGTCGTGGATACGGATCGAGCCGCCGCCTACCTCGACGCCGTTGATGACCATGTCGTAGGCATCGGCGCGCACGGAGGCGGGGTCGGTGTCGAGCATGGGTATGTCCTCGTCCTTGGGGTGGGTGAAGGGGTGGTGCATGGCCATGAGGCGCTGCTCTTCGTCGCTCCACTCGAACATGGGGAAGTCGACCACCCAGAGGCAGGCGAACTTGTTCTTGTCGCGCAGGCCCAGCTGGCGGCCCATCTCGAGGCGCAGCTCGCAGAGCTGCTTGCGGGTACGCATGGCGTCGTCGCCGCTGAGGATGAGGATGAGGTCGCCGGGCTTGGCGTTCATGGCCTCGCGGAGCTTCTGGAGGTCGTCCTGAGAGTAGAATTTGTCGACGCTCGACTTCACCGTGCCGTCGGCCTCGACGCGGGCATATACCATGCCCTTGGCGCCCACCTGCGGGCGCTTCACATACTCGGTGAGGGCGTCGAGCTGCTTGCGTGTGTAGCCGGCGGCGCCTTCGGCGCAAATGCCGCCGATGTAGGCCGCGTTGTCGAACACCGAGAAGCCCTTGCCTTTCATTACGTCCATGAGCTCGACGAAGCGCATGCCGAAGCGGAGGTCGGGCTTGTCGGAGCCGTAGTACTTCATGGCGTCGGCCCAGGGCATGCGCTGGAAGGGCTCGGTGAGCTCTACGCCGCGTATTTCCTTGAAGAGGTGCTTGGCCATGCCCTCGAAGAGCTCGATGATGTCGTTCTGCTCCACGAAGCTCATCTCGCAGTCGATTTGGGTGAATTCGGGCTGGCGGTCGGCGCGGAGGTCTTCGTCGCGGAAGCACTTCACAATCTGGAAGTAACGGTCGATGCCGCTCACCATCAGAAGCTGTTTGAGGGTCTGCGGCGACTGGGGCAGGGCGTAGAACTGGCCCGGATTCATCCGCGAGGGCACCACGAAGTCGCGTGCGCCTTCGGGGGTGGAGCCCACGAGCATGGGGGTCTCGATTTCGAGGAAGCCCTTGCCGTCGAGGTAGCGGCGCACCTCCATGGTCATGCGATGGCGCAGCTCGAGGTTGCGGCGCACGGGCGTGCGGCGGATGTCGAGGTAGCGGTAGCGCATGCGTATGTCGTCGCCGCCGTTGCTCTCGTCTTCAATGGTGAAGGGCGGAACTTCGCTGGGGTTGAGGATATTGAGCTTTTCGGCGATGATTTCGATGTCGCCGGTGGGCATCTGGGGGTTCTTGGCGGTGCGTTCGGCCACGGTGCCGGTGATTTGCACCACAAATTCGCGGCCCAGACGGTTGGCGGCTTCGGTGAGGGTGGCGTTGTGGTCGTTGTCGAACACCACCTGGGTGATGCCGTAGCGGTCGCGCACGTCCACAAAGGTCATGCCACCCATTTTGCGGGTGCGCTGCACCCAGCCGGCGAGGGTGACTTTGGTGCCGGCATCGGCAAGGCGCAGCTCGCCGCAGGTTTTCGTTCTGAACATTGTGCAGAAGTTTATATCTTTATTGTCAATTATTTGCCGGTTTTGGGTTCGAGGTCGACCTTGGCCTCGGGCTCGAGGCCGCGGTTGCGCAGCAGCGCGTCGACGGTGGGCTCCTGGCCGCGGAACTTCACATAGAGCTCCATGGGATCTTCCGAGCCGCCTTTTTCGAGAACGTTCTCCTTGAACTTGCGGGCGGTCTCGGGGTCGAATATGCCCTTCTCCTTGAAGAGCTCGAAGCCGTCGGCGTCGAGCACCTCGGCCCAGAGGTAGGTGTAGTAGCCCGAGGCGTAGCCGTCGCTGCCGAAGATGTGCTTGAAGTAGGGCGAGCGGTAGCGGTAGGTGAGGGCGGCGGGCATGCCCAGACGCTCGGCCACCTCGCGCTCGAAGGCGGCGATGTCGATGTCGCCCTTGATGTCGTTGAGCTTGCCGTACTGCAGGTCGAGCAGGGCGGCGCCGGCGAGCTCGGCCGTGGCGAAGCCCTGGTTGTGGGTCGAGGCGTCCTGAAGTTTCTTTATCAGGGCGTCGGGTATCACCTCACCGGTCTCGTAGTCGCGGGCGTAGAGCTTGAGGAGCTCGGGTTCGAGTGCCCAGTGCTCGTGTATCTGCGAGGGCAGCTCCACGAAGTCGCGGTCAACATTGGTGCCGGCCTGGCTTTTGAGGCGTGCCCGCGAGAGCATGCCGTGGAGGCCGTGGCCGAACTCGTGGAACATCGTCTCCACCTCGTCGAGGGTGAGCAGGGCCGGAGCTTCGGCCGTGGGGCGCGAGAAGTTGCCCACATTATATATTATCGGGCGCGACGATGTACCGTCGGCCTTCTGCCACGAGCCCTTGAACTCGCTCATCCACGCGCCCTGGCGCTTGCTGGGACGCGAGAAATAGTCGGTCATGAACACTGCCACATGTTCGCCCGTGGCGGCGTCGGTCACGTCGTAGACCGTAACCGAGGGGTCGTACTTCGGCGCGTCGGGCATTTCGGTGAACTTCACGCCGTAGAGCTTCTCGGCCATGGTGAAGATGCCGTGGCGCACCGAGTCGACGGCGAAGTAGCGGCGCACTTCCTTCTCGTCGAGCTTATACTTGTTCTGGCGCACCTTCTCGGCGTAGTAGTAATAGTCCCAGGGCTCGATGGTGATGCCGTCCTTGCGCTTGTCGGCCAGGGCCTGCATCTCGGCCACTTCCTCGCCCACGCGCTTCACGGCCGGGCGCCATATCTTCATCAGAAGGTCTTCGGCGGCGCTCACGTTCTTGGCCATCACGTTGTCGGTCATATACGAGCCGAAGTCCTTGAAGCCCAGAAGCTCGGCCTTGCGGGCACGGGCGCGGAGAATCTTGTTGATTACGGGCTGGTTGCTCCACTCGCCGTCGAAGGCCAGCGACGTGTAGCCCTCGTACATCTCGCGGCGCAGGTCGCGGTCGTCGGCATATTGCAGCAGCGGCAGGCGGCTGGGGGCGTGGAGGGTGAACACCCATTTGTCTTCGAGGCCGCGTGCTCGGGCTTCGTCGGCGGCCTGCGATATGCTGCTCTGCGGAAGGCCGGCGAGGCGCGCCGGGTCGTCGACAACGATGGCGAAGGCGTTGGTGGCGTTCAGAAGGTTCTTGTTGAACGTGAGGTAGAGGCTTGCAAGCTCGGTGTTGAGCTCGGAGAGCTCGGCCTTCTGGCGCTCGTCGAGCAGGGCGCCGTTGCGCACGAAGGCCTTGTAGTATTTCTCCACGGCGCGCTGCTGGTCGGGTGCGAGCGTGGCGCGGTTGTCGAACACGGCCTTGACGCGCCGGAAGAGGGCGTCGTCCATCATCATCTCGTCGTTGAACTTCGAGTAGGCCGGGTAGAAGTCCTCGCCTATTGCCACGAGCTCGTCCGACGAATTGCTCTCGTCGAGGGCGAAGAACACCATGGCCACCTTGTCGAGGATTTCGCCCGAATTTTCGAGCGCCATTATGGTGTTCTCGAAGGTCGGAGCCTCGGGGTTGGCGGTTATCTCTTTGATTTGGGCGCGTTTCTGGTCGATGCCTGCCTGGAGTGCGGGCAGGTAGTGGTCGTTGCGGATACGTTCGAAGGGAGGTATCTCGTAGGGCGTGTCGTAAGGCGCCAGGAAGGGATTGTCTGTCATCTGCGCTGATGCCGGTATGGCTGCGCCGGCCATCGACAGCACGGCGGCAGCAAGGGTAAGACGGAGGTTGTTCATTGCACTATATAGTTTTGCAAGCACAAAATTAATACAAAATCCCCCGAATGTCAAATTTTTTTTGTTTCAGTCCTGCGGTGTTATAAACCGCCATTTTGTGAGGTGCGGCTGGGTGTAAAATTGGCGCAGCCTCGGCGGACGCACCACTGCGCGCCTCTACATGTCTGACCAGCAGTGCGGTAGGCGTGCGCCATAGTGCGTCCGCCGAGGCGAAAGCAACTTCTGCAACGCTCTCTTCATTATGCTTTCTTTTGATATACAATGGGTGTTGCAAAAGTTGCCATGCATATTATTGGCAATTATGTCACATGTATTTTGTCATTAGTGGGATATCGTCGCGACTCTTGCTAAAACACGGGCTTTTGCATCACCCTCCTTTAGCAGCCAAGGCCGCGACCATGCTGTGTTGAATCCTCAGCGAGCTTGTTCGAACTGTCTTTCATAATTCAATCCCTTCGTTTGCAATGTTGACGGTGAAGGGTGTCCGTATGCGTTCCCAGAAGCTTTTGAGCACGATTAGCGGGGAGATTGTGGCACTCGTTTCGAGCTCTATGTCATAGAGTTGGTCGAAAATCTCGATTTTGCGTTGCGTAAATGATTTGGGCCCTTTGTCGGGGAGAACCACAAGAACATCGAAGTCGGAATCGGCGCGGGCATCTCCACGGGCCTGCGAGCCGTAGAGAATCGAACGAGCATCGGGAGCAACCTCCCGAAGGATATTGCCTATCCGTGATATAATCTTGTTGCGATTCATTTCCCTGATTTTTCAGCAAATATAGCTCTTTTTATTCTTCCCAACAAAAATGAGCATTGATAGTTTTTCTTTCCGTCCTTCCCCGGCGTGTTAAAGCAGGTTAAAACCGCCCTCCGCCTCCGCCCCGTCGAATAAAAGCCGTATCTTT
>CABRZA010000006.1 GCA_902475285.1 uncultured Porphyromonadaceae bacterium | reverse complement strand
GCATCTTTTCTCTGATTTTTATTGAAGCCTCAAACAATTTGATATGGTTAAATGTTAGGAGTGGTAAAACAATGTAATTATGAGAAAATTTGTGAAATATCTTTCATTGCTGCTGATGGCAGTGGTCGGCGGTATAGCCCTGTGGAGCTGCAGCGACGATAAGGACGAGCCTATTCCGGGCGATGCTCTGCCAATTCTGGCACAATCGTTCATCGAACAGTATTATCCCGGTGTCAATATTGTTTCTTCCACCAAAGACAAGGACGACTATGAGGTAATACTCTCGGAAGGCACCCGCATAGAATTCAACAAAGCCGGCGAGTGGACCGACGTGGATGCACCCCTCGGCAAGACCATACCTTCGGGCTTCTATCCCGCCGCGATCGACACCTATGTTCAGGAAAATATGCAGGGTGCCGGCATCAGCGAAATCTCCAAAGAACGCCGTGGCTACGACGTAGAATTAGTAACGGGCGCCGAGCTCCTCTTCAACACCGAAGGCACCTTCATAGGCTACGACAACTGACCTAAACAAACATAAGCTCCCCAAAAGACGAGTCGCCCCGACCCGTCTTTTTTATGCTCAATACTAATCCTTTTGGGCGCCAATCGCCCGTAAGAGTGGGAGGTGGATGCGGTAGGGGGCGGTGGGGGTGATGATGGTGTCGCGGAGGGCGGTGGCGGCGATGCAGAGGGGGCTGCGGGCGCGGGCGTGTGCACCCGTTGGGTGCACGGCGTCGGCCTCGGCGGGGATATGGTGCAGGGTGGCGCGGAAGGTGGGAGCTACGGGCGGGTAGCCCAGGACGGCCCATATCACAGGCTCGGAGAACTCGGCGGCCTCGCCGGGGGCGGGGAGCTCGATTACGATTGAAGCCATGGTGGAGCGGCGGGGCACCATCTCGCCTTCGTCGGCGACGGTGTCGGCGTTGGAGGTGGCCATGTCGAAGCCGGTGCGGGCGTTGTAGAGGGCGCGGCTTACGCCGCCGAAAGCAGCGTCGGCGCTATGGCATATCTTGCCGGCGGCAAAGGCCTCCAGGACGGCAGTGTCGGAGGCCTCACCCACGAAGGAGGCGGGGGTGAGGCTGCCGGTGGCTATCTGCGGGCCGAGGATGTCGACGATGTCGCGATGGCGAACATACCCCCAGCTGCGAAAGTCGTTGTCGGGGCGCGAGGTCTCGATGCCGACGGTGGAGCCGCTGTAGGCGTAGTTGGTGCGCACCATGACGCCCTCCTTGGCGTCGGCGAGGTCGTAGCGCGCGTAGCGGTAGTCGTCGGTCTCGAAATAAGCCCCGCGACCTTCGGCATCGAGCACGCCGAAGCACGTGCGCAGGCCCATGGGTCGCGGCAGGCTGTCGAGAAGGGCGGCGAAGTCGTCGACGCTGCGGCACGTCTGCAATGCCCGGGCCATGACGAAGCCCTCGCGGTCGGTCCACGCTGGGTCGTTGGGCGCAAGGTTGTAGGCCACGGTGTTGATTATGGCGAAGCCGGCGTCGTTGACGCCCATCCAGGCCTCGTCGGTGCATAGGGTGTCGGCGTCGTTGAAAAGCCCCACATAGCCTATGCGGCCGGGAGCCTCGACGCGATGGAGGAAGTTGCCCGCAGCGCCGGTGTCGCGGTTCTTCCATATCATTGGGCGGCCGTTGGCCGAAGCGGCGGCCGACACTATCATCGACGAACACGCGACAGCGGCTGCCGCGCCCAAGAGCACGGCAGCGACGAGCATAATCGGCCGTCGCATCATTTCGCTTCGAGATAATCGCGGGCCACGTAGGCCGTGCCGCCGCGGTAGTTTATCTTGGCGAAGTCGCCGGCGTAATAGAAGTCCTCGACCTCCACCACGTCGCCCTCAGTGAGCACGCCCACGACTGTGGCCGACGCCCGGGGGTTGCTGCGCACGTTGAGCACCGAAGCCGTGCAGCGGTAATAGACCGGCATCACCACATCCTCAATGCCGTGAGCCTGCGTCGCGTCGGTCTCCGACTTGTTGCCGGCGTATAGAACCGCTCCACCTATCACCACTATGGCCAGGATGAGTGTGAAGAGGTTGGTGAATATGAAGCGCAGTACGGCGATGGGCAGGAAGAGCACCCACACTGCCACGATTGCCAGGAGAGCCGTGATGCCCACATACATATAGCCTGCCACGGCACCGATGACAATGGCCATTATCCAGTGCCCCGACAGGGCAATTGCCACCAAGCCGCCCACGCCGGCTATCCAGAGCACCCACGTGAGAATCTGCGTGAGGATAGGGCGCGCGCTGTCGTGGAAGTCGGCGATGGCGTTGCCTATGCCGCCGATGATGTCGTTGACGGAGCGCCTCGGCGCGGCATAGCTTTGGCCGGCGGCCGTCGGGGCCGCGGAGTTGTTGCCGTACCTCGGCAGCGACGGCGGCGCAAGGCTTTCGAAATTACCTGTTGCGGGGTTGAACCGCAGCTGTGACATGTCCATAGACCGTTGTGGGAGAGAGGCTTAGACGTTGACAAACTTTATGGCATCGTCGGCCACGACAACGCGTATAGGCCGCGTGCGGTCGACTTCGCCGTTGATCATTGCGAGACTGAGAGGGTTGACTATAAGGTCGTTGATAGCTCGTTTCACGGGACGTCCGCCGTATTCGGGCTGGTAGCCGGCAGCGGCGACGGCGGCGAGTGCGGCGGGGTCGAACGACACCTCGAGGTCGTTGCGCTTGAGCTTTTTCACCAGCGCCTGCAGCTGTATCTGCGCTATCTTGGCAATGTCGGCTCGACTGAGCGGACGGAACATCACCACTTCCTCTATGCGGTTTAGGAACTCGGGGAGGACCTGCGCCTTGAGGCGCTGCATCACCTGCTGCGACACTTCCTCCACGTCGTCGTCGGTGTAGTCACGTCCCACGAGGCGCTGGAGGATGAGCTCGGACGCCATGTTGGAGGTCATAATGATGATGGTGTTCTTGAAGTTCACCACGCGGCCCTTTCCGTCGGTGAGGCGACCTTCGTCGAGCACTTGCAGGAGCACCTTGAACACGTCGGGATGCGCCTTCTCGATTTCGTCGAAGAGCACCACCGAGTACGGACGCCGGCGCACGGCCTCGGTGAGCTGTCCGCCCTCGTCGTGTCCCACATATCCGGGGGGCGAGCCTATGAGGCGCGCCACATTGTGCTTCTCCTGATACTCGCTCATGTCGATGCGCACCATCATGTCCTTGCTGTCGAAGAGGTAGGATGCCAGCGCCTTGCTGAGCTCCGTCTTGCCCGTGCCTGTAGTGCCGAGGAAGAGGAATGAGCCTATGGGCTTGTCGGCGTCGCCGAGGCCCATTCTGTTGCGGCGGACGACGTTGGCCACGGCGCTGACGGCCTTGTCCTGGCCCACGATGGTGCCGTGGAGCTCGTCCTCGATGCCACGGAGCTTCTCGTTCTCCTCCTTGTTGAGATTGGTCATGGGTATGCCGGTCCAGTCGGTAACGACGCGCATGATGTCGGCCTGGTCGAGGGCGGTTTTGAGAAGGCCGTCCTCGTCCTGGAGCTCCAGCGAATCGGCCTCAATCATATCGCGCAGGCCTTCGGCGGTGTTGCGCAGCTGGACGGCCTCGGTGTAGTGTCCCTGCTCCTCGGCCATACGGCAGTTGAGCTCGGTCTGTTCGAGTTGCTCGCGGCGTTCATGAATCCTGCGGAGCTTGTCGCGAGCGTTCTGCCAGCGTGCATTCATACTGTTCTCGCGCTCGCGCAAGTCGGCAATCTCTCGGTCGAGCTCGGGGAGGCCTGGATGCTCCTCGTCTTCCTGGCGGAGGGCCTCACGCTCAATCTCGCGGTCGCGGAGCTTGCGTTTGAGGGCGTCGAGCTCGGCGGGCGCCGACGATATGTTGAGGCGCATGGTCGATGCGGCCTCGTCGAGGAGGTCGATGGCCTTGTCGGGCAGGAAGCGGTCGGTGATGTATCGGTGCGAGAGGTTGACGGCGGCTACAATGGCCTCGTCGAGAATCTTTATACGGTGGTGATTTTCGAAACGGCTCTTGATGCCGCGCATTATCGAAATTGCGGTGGTGGGGTCGGGCTCTTCGACGGTGACTTGCTGGAAGCGTCGTGCGAATGCCTTGTCCTTCTCGATGTATTTCACATACTCGTCGCGGGTGGTGGCGCCGATAACCTTCACGAGGCCGCGCGCCATTTCGGGTTTGAGGATGTTGGCAGCATCGAGGCTGCCGCCGCCGCCGATGAGGAGGTGTATCTCGTCGATGAAGAGCACCACGTTGGGGTCGGTCTTCACCTCCTCGATGATTTTTTTGAGCCTCTCTTCGAACTGCCCGTGGGCCGAGGCACCGGCAATCAACTGGCTGTAATCGAGCGAGAATATGCGGAGCGGCCGCAGCTCCTCGGGCACGTCGCCCTGCACGAGGCGGTGCGCCAGCCCCTCGGCTATGGCCGTCTTGCCCGTACCGGGCTCACCGACGAGGATGGGATTGTTCTTTGTCTTTCGCGAGAGAATCTGCAACAGGCGTCGCACCTCGGCGTCGCGGCCCACCACCGGCTCGATGTTGCCCTCGGCGGCATCGCGCACCAGGTCGCGGGCATACTGGCGGAGTGTCGGCATGGCGTTGTCGGAGTCGGCAGTTGCGTCGGCAACTGTCGAGGCGGTGTTGCCGGTTCGGTATACTCCTATGGCCCTTTCGAGCTTGGAGGAGTTGACACCGAACTGCGACATGACCGTCTTCACGTCGCCGGGCACTTCATAGAGAGCCCAGAATATATGCTCCGGGGCCACAAGCGCACTGCCTGTGCGCTGCGCGAGCGTTAGGGCGACGCTGAGCACCATCTGTGTGTCGGTTGAGAAATCGATGCTATTGACGTTGTCGGTACGCGGCTGGCGCTGCATCACGTCGGCGAGTGCGGTGCAGAACTGCACCCTGTCGATACCCATCTGCCCCAGGAGGAAGGGCACCATGTCGCGGTCGGCCTGCGTTATGGCCACGATGAGCACAGCCGGTTCGATGGTGGCGTATCGGCATTCGCGGGCGAGACGGTGTGCGCCGGTAATTGCCTGGCGCGAGTTCTCGGTGAACTGGTTGAAGTCTATGTTCATTCGTTTTCGTTCTGAAGGGCTGTGATACGGGCGAGCAAGGCTGCATCTTCTTCGCCGAGGTCGAGGGTCATTCTCTCGCCGCACACGCTGCAACCGGCGCTACGCTCGATGTTGGCGCCGTACCAGCGTAGAATAGTGGGCATGGTGCCGGCGTTGGGCATGGCGGCCCAGTTGGCGTGCCGGCGCTCGCGGCGATTGGCCCACATGTAGTAGTTGCATGTGAGCTCGTTTTCGAGGGCCGAGATGCCTGTGTCGAGGCCACGGGAGAGCTCCATGAGGGTGATTTTCACCATCATGTTGGTGATAGGCTCGATGTCGCTGCTGAGGCCCACCTGCACCACGGCTCCGGCATCTTCGGCCGACATGTAGGAAGGTATTGTGCCGTTGCGTCGCGCCGAGGCCTCGTTGGAAATCTCCTCGTCGTTCTGGCCGAACCACATGTTGCCCACCATGCAGCAGTAGCAAGCGCCGCCGGGGCGGTAGATGAACACGTCGCCTCCTTCGGCTCGTGTGACGGCGCGGCCGAAGATGCCCGTGCGTCCGGCACGCACCAGGGCGTGCGAGAGGTTGAAGCGGCTCTCGTTGTTGTCGGTGGCGCAAATCACGATGTCGGCGCGGCGCACTTCGCTGTCCATCAAGTCGAGGTGACGGTTGATGTTGATTGGGAATCGGTCGACTTCGGCATATGGGTTCTTTCCGAGGATGGCGTCGCGGATGGCGTCGGTTTTGAGGCGGCCGAGGTCGTCGAGGCCGCAGGTGTGGCGTGCGAGGTTGTGGAGCTCCACGCGGTCGAAGTCCATCAGCGCGAAGCTGCCCACTCCGGCCTTGGCCAGCTCTATGGCAATCTGCGAACCGAAACTGCCGAGGCCGACAATCATCACGCGCTTTCCGGCGAGGGCTCCGACTTCGAGTATTCCCTTGCTGCGCGAGAAGAGGTCGCCGCGTGCGGGTATCACTTCGTGACGATGCTCGCGGAGGCTGCCGTCGGCCGCGGCCACGAGCACACGCACGTCGCCGGCCGAGGCGACGACAACATAGTCGTAGCCCGGAGCGGAGGCGGGGGCGTCGGTGGCGAAGAGCACCTTGCCCTGGCGCCCGAAAGCGTGGCGCAGGGGATGAAGGTGCAGATGCACTACATCTTCGTCTTCCCAAGTGTAGCTAATGCCGTCGGCGCGGTCGCTGCCGGAGGCGAGGAATGCACCGACTTCTTCGCCGGAGAGGTAAATCACGGGGAGGCTGAGGGCGTCGGGCGCCAGAGGCACGGAGCCTTCGATAGGAGATTCCATAGGAGGATGGGGATTGAGGATGGGGAATTGATTTCAATGCATAATGCATAATTAAATGCACCGACGATTCAGGCTCAAATTATGCATTATGCATTCTTAATTATGCATTAATTTATGCTGCGAAACCGTCGCGGGTCATGGCGGTCACCACAGTTCCGGGCTGCTGTGGAGCGGCGGTGTTGCGGGGCACCTGCTTGAAGGTACCGGTCTCGGGGTCGAACACGAGGTCCATCATGCTCTGGCCTGCTTCGGAGGGATAGCTCTGGCGGCGGATTTCTTCGCCGAACTGTTCGTCGTTGGTTGCGCTCATAGTTGTATGTTGTTGAGAGGTTTATATTTATTACATTGCGTGGCTGAGGAAGTAGTCGAGAGGTTTGCCAGTTTTGAGGTGCAGCTCATACACCTCGAGCCAGAGGCGGCAGCGGATATACACTTTATAGAGCGATATTCCGGGGTCCCAGGCAGCGGATCCGTAGTGGCAGATACGAGTCAGGCCGTAGCGCGACGAGAGGGTGTGCATCGCAGCGGAGGGAGAGTCCATATCGGCACCTGTTTTGCTTTTGAGCATCTGGCCCACATACACTTCGGGCACCGTCTGGGGAAAGTTCGAGAGATAGATGCGGATGGTGTACACCTTGCCGTGGTTGGTGAGGCAGGCCATTGCCAGATATGGATTGGAGGTGTTCATATCCATAAAGCAATAGGAGTTGGGCACTAAATAGCGTGAAAGCACTTGCTTTTCCATCTCGAGTCGTTGGGGGTCCATCATAGCGGTTGGAATTTTAAGGGTTTCTATTTACTATACTTCGTTTTCCGATTTTTTCTCGGGCGAAGGTGTGATTTTTTCTTCTTTTTCTTGGGTGGGGGCGGAGGTGGGCTCGGTGGGCTCGGTGGGCTCGGACTTCTCTGAGCTCTCGGACTCTTCGGTTGCTTCCGGCTGGGCGGGCGCAATGTATTGCGCCCCTACATTGGCTGATGCTTCGGCTACTGAGGCGGCTTCTTCGGCCTGCTCTCCTTCGAGGGCTGCTGCGGCTTCGGCTACCGAGGCTGCCTCTTCGGCCTTCTCTTCTTCGAGGGTTGCTGCGGCTTCGGCTACCGAGGCGGCTTCTTCGGCCTGCTCTTCTTCGAGGGTTGCTGCGGCTTCGGCTACCGAGGCGGCCTCTTCGGCCTTCTCTTCTTCGAGGGCTGCGGCGGCTTCGGCTACCGAGGCTATCTCTTCGGCGAAGGTTGGAGGCGGGGGGAGGATGCCGCAGAGCTGCTTGAAGCACAGCACGGTGCGCTCGCTTATGATACCGTCGGAGGTCCAGAAGTCGGAGGCGGTGTAGGGGGTGTCGTCGTCGCCCGGATGTGGTGCCACACGGCGCACGGCAGCGGGGATGACGATTTCGGGCGCCTGTGCCGGAAAGTACTGGGGGAAGTAGATACTCACGGGCTCTCCCACGCCGCAGTCGAACGACACATGCACATGGCCCTGCGCGTCGAGCCGCACGGCGGCCTGCGTGCCGAGGATTACGCCGAGCTCGTCGATAATCTTTTTGAGTTCGAGATTGTTGGCGCGTTCTTTGAGCCAGTACTCGCCGCTGTATACCGGTTCCACTTTACTTACTCCGGCGGTGGCGAGAAAGTTCTTTCCGTGGCGCGGGGAGCGTGCGTGCGGCAGCTCCACGATGCCGCGCAACTCGCGGTCGATTATTGCACGGAAGGGGCTCTCCTGCTCCACTACGCTCCATGCGGCCTGCTGATAGTCGTAGGGATGGTCCTCCTCGAAGTTGAAGGCATTGAGAGTGGTTTCGCCGCGCCAATAGTTGCCTATGCAGAGCAGGAAGCGGTGCAGGTGGAAGCGCTCGATGTTCGAAATCATCGTACGGGCGTCGTGGCCGCTGGGCTCGTTGAGGCCGAGGCTGTGGTGCGAGTGCCACTCGCCTATATGGTGCAGACCCCAGGCGTTGAACACATGCCGCCCCATGGTCTCGAGGTAGTCGACGTCCTGATTGAAGAACGCACCCTGGTGGTTGGCCCTCGGACCGGGCCCGATGGCGTAGAGCACCACGGGGACTCCTTCGGCTGTCCAGTAGCCGAAGAGCTGGCCGCCGGTCTCGATGTTGGGGTAGTCGAGGATGCATCGCGAGATGAAATCGAACTCGCTGCGGAAGATTATGGCCAGAGGAGCGGGGCGATTGGGGTCGACGCGCATATCGGCGCTTACCGACGGATGCCGTCCGTCGTTGCGCGCTATCAGGTGTGAGCCGTAGGGTCGTGACATAATATATGGTTAAATTTCCACAAATATACGCAAAAAAAATGAGTTTTTCGGCAGCATGCAGCCAAAAATCCCGGTTTTTAACACCTTTGCAGTGAAATTAAGCAAAACAGGCGTGGAAAAAGGAATCAAAGGTCGATTTTCTTGGGGTCGATGAGGCCGTTGAGGATGGCGTAGATGGTGAGGCCTGCGGGGGAGTGTATTTCGAGTTTGGCGCAGATATTGCGGCGGTGTGTGGTGACGGTGTGGACCGATATGCACAGGCGGTCGGCTATCTCCTTGTTGCTCATGCCTCGGGCTATGCAGGTGATTATTTCCTTCTCGCGTTTGCCCAGGGCGTTGCCGTCGGCAGGGGTAGTCTCGCGCTCGGCAGTGTGGGCGGCGGCCACACGTTCGGCCCTGGCCTCGGCCGCGCGGACTGCCGGCACAAGAATGCAGTCTTCCACCTGGCAGTGGCTTATGAGGTCGGCCTCGCAGTTGATTATGTCGAAGAGCACGGCATTGAGCATGTCGGGGTCGCCTTCGGGGCAATAGCGTATGAGCACGTCTTTGAGACGGTTGAGCTTGTCGGAGATGGCGTCGTGATGCGATGCGAAAACATCTATCGAATAATCGGAGTCGATGGGCCGGCCGTCGAGGAGACGGTCGATATATCCAAAGAGAATGTCGTTCTCATAGTCCATGTGGCGGCGCACCTCGGCCACATATTCGTCGAAGAAATGGAGTATGGTCTGCACCACTTCCGACGAGCGCGTGAGGTCGACCGCAAAGAGGAACTTGCGGCGTATCGACGGCAGGAAGAATTCGAGGAAATAGTTGTGTGCTCGTTTGAGATAGCGTGTGAGCGATGCGAGATGCACATGTGCGGCGTCGTAGGGGCGCCCGCTTATCATATTGGCCACACAGAGGAAGGTATCGGTATCCACGCCGGCGGCGGCACACACCTCGTCGACGGGCTTATTGGCCAGTCCGAGCGGAAGGCCGAAACGGCTTATCGCCATCAGCAACAAGCTGTTGTCGGCGATAAGCGAGCGCAGGCGGTCGTCGGAGGCATATGGAGCATCACCCGTAATCATGGCGCAAAATTAACAAAAATTTCGCGTCGGCGCAAGCCTTATATGAAATAATTTCAAATAGCAAACCACCGAAAGCGCCCCGGAGCCATTGCGATTCCCCGGCACAGCGGCACTACAGCGGCAGCTCGGCCAAGGTGCGTACAGCGGGGCAAGGCGCGGGCGAGGGGTCGGCGCGGAACCACTGGCGTCCCACTATCCAATATGCCCGGCATCCGAGCGAGAGTGCCGGCTCGATATCCTTGTCGATGCTGTCGCCCACCACGGCCACATCGGCCGGTGCGAGGCCCAGGCGGCGGATGGCCATGGCAAAAATTTCGGGGTCGGGCTTCTTGACGCCCACGGCGGTACTGTCGATGATGTCGGTGAAATACGGCGTGAGGCCGTAGGCGTCGATTACGGCGGCTACATTGCCGTAGAAGTTGCTCACCAGCACCAGCTTATACTTCTTGGAGAGACGCTCGAGCACAGGCTTGGCGGCCTCGACGCTGCGGCGTGCCGCGGCATCGCAATAGTCGGCCACGGCCTGCGCCCGCTCTTCGAGCGCGGCATCGGTCATGCCGTAGCCTTTGGAGCGGAGCGCCTCCAGCTCCAGGCGCGCCTTTACGAGCATGGTATGGCGATAGTCGCTCTGCGGTGTCACGCAGCCGCCCTTGGCCATGGCCCGCTCTCCGGCGATATATGCCTCGATAAAATCTTCCAAGGACACCTCGCCGAGGCCTGCGGCCTTGTGGGCCTCGCGGAGAGTCACGGCCCAATGGTCGCCGAAATTGTCGATTGTGCCGCCGTAGTCGAAAAGTACGGCCTTAACAGAATTCTCCATACATCAGACGATCGGTCAGATGGCGGCACAAGCGCTCGTGTCGCCACCGCATATATATCAAGATGGCATTTAGCACCACCAATTCAAACACAAAGTAGAGCCAGGGCATGCGCAGGAAGAGCGACACGAAGAGGGCTATGCACCGCCAGTTGAACGACAGTATGTTGGTGTACTTCATGAGCGGGAGGCTGCCATTGCGGAATGCATCGCGGAAAGCCTGCGAAGGCACGCGGCTGCCGAAAACCACCGCCATCTCGCGGCGCAGGTGCTGCATGGCCGGCGCGGTAAGCTCCTGGTTCTTGGTGTAGTTTATATAGAAGTAGAGCACGATTTTCTGGCGGAAGTCGTGCGTCCACGACAGCGTGTCGTAGCGCCTCAACAAAGCCTCCGAACTTTCCAACTCGCTGCCCTCCTCACCTTTGAGGAAGTAGAGGTGGAACTGGCGGTAATAGTCGGCCATGGCGGCCTGCTTGGCATGGCACACGCCGGCGAGCGCTGCGAGAGTCCATATTGCCCAGTTGTGGTCCATGAAGAACCCCGAGGTGTGCACCTCGCGGAGGCAAATGCACAGATAGATGGTGACGAACCATATGTCGCCCGAAAGGCCGTCGAGTATGCGTCCCAGACGCGAATAGCAGTGCGTCATACGTGCAAGCTGGCCATCGGCGCTGTCGAAGCTGTTGGCCCACACCAGCAGGAGCATGCCTATGACATTCACCCACAGTGTGCCGGAATAGAACGCTATTCCGGCGCCTATTCCGAGGAATATCGAGGCTATTGTAATTACATTGGGCGTTACGCCCAGACGTCGCGCCAGACAGGCCCACGCATAGCCTATGGGGCGGTAAAAAACGAGGTCGATGCCCTCCTCGGTGTCGAGCGACTTGAGCGACTGCGCGTACTCGCTTTGCTTTTTTTCTTTCATTTTCGTTCTCTCAATTCATATGTGCGCTCACGCAAAAATTTACCCAGCTCCTCGGGTGTGGCTCCGTGGGCTGCCTGCTCCTCGACGCTTATGGGCTCGCCTACGCTCACATGCATGTCGTGTCCCACCTTACGGAACACCTCGGCCGGCAGGCGCAGCGAGCGCGCCGGCCAGCAAATGTGGCCCAGAAGGTTGCACCACCAGCTGTTGCTGCCGTGGAAGTATATGGGTATGACGGGCACCTTGGCGCGGTGGATGATCTGGAGCACCGACGGCTGCCACTCGCGGTCCTGGAGGCCGTGGTGCATCGTGGTCTTGCTCATGGCGCCGGCGGGGAAGAAGCCCACGGGCTCGCCCTCGCGCAGCTGCTTGATGGCCCGGCGTATGCCGGCCACGCTCACGGCGCGCTTGGCGGGGTCGTTGCTCGCCCAGGCGTCGACGGCGATGAAGTTGGGGCGCATGGCCGTGATTTTGTTGAGAATCATGTTGACCATCACGCGGTATTTCGGGCGGTACTTCGTCAGCAAGTAGATGAGCATTATGCCGTCGAGAGCGCCGAAGGGATGGTTGCTCACGGTGATGAAGGGCCCCTCGGGGAAGCGCGACAGCACCTCCTCGCCGTCGACATGCAGTTTTATCTTGAACTGCTCGAAAAGCAGGCGCTCCACGAACTTCGGCCCGGGAGTGTCGCAGCATGCGGCGTGCACGCGGTTCACCTTGTCGACCGCAAGGAAATGCAGCAGCCAGTTGACGAGCTTCGGATGCCCGTCAAGCTTCGGCACCATCTGCCGGATGTCGTCGTAGTTGAGCACGTCGGGGCGCACTTCATAGTCGGCGTAGTCTTCGACGCGGTATATGTTCTTGGATTCTTCCATTATCTTATCTGTCAGATTTTTGCGGGCGCGCCACATAGGCGGCGTAGCGCCGCACGAAGGCCGCGAAAGGCCTTATGCGCATGAGCCCGAACTCGAATATCGCCGTGCCGGCGAGTGCCGTGGCTATGCCTAGGAGCACGTCGATTATATAGTGGTGGGAAGTATATACTGCCGTAAACCATATGCCTGCCGTAACCACGGCCAGGACGGCAATCCAGCCTTTGGGGGCGCGGCACAGCACGGCATATATCAGTGCCACAAGCGTATAAGCCGAGTGGAGCGACGGCACAGCGGCGAAGACGTTGCTGTTGCGCGCGTAGAGGCCGTCGAATATGCCCATGCCCGTCATGGCGTCGAAACGCCCCAAGCCGGCCACGTCGCCGGGAGTGCCGGGCACGGCCTCGAAGCCGTGGAGCGCCACATACCACGGCGGAGCCGCCGGGTGGATATAGTATATGCAGAAGCCCAGGAGGTTGACGAGCAGGAACACCATCGAGAACCTCAGGCACGCCCCGGTGCGGCGCGAGAAGTAGAGATAGAGCCCGAACGCCACGGGCAGCGGCACCCAGCAGAGGTAGAAGATGCCGGCGAGGAAGTCGACCGCAGCCGTATGGTGGACGGCGAAGAACTCGTTGGGGGTGAGCACGCCGGCGGCGGTGGCGATGCCGAACCAGCTTTTTTCGGTGTTGTAGAGCCCCTCGACGTCGACGGGATTCACCTCGTAGTTGGGCACTATGTTCATCCAGTCGTAGCTTATGCCGAAAAGGAAGAAGGGCACCAGGGCAATTGTAAGGCGGCGTGTGGCGCCGTTGAGGAAGAAGAGGGCGAAGATGGCCACGGCGAGCACCACGTGCTCGGGGCGGAAACCTATGCACAGCGCCGTCACTCCCAGCCACACCACCAGCGCTCCGGCGCACCAGAGGCTCTCGCTCAGCGTCGGAAAGTGCTTGCCGCGCGGCGCGGCGGAGGTGTCAGTTGCGGCGCGACTCATCGGCGTCCGGCTTTGGTGAGCTCGCGCTTGCTGTGGGCCACGCGGGCGAAGGCCGTGAGGTTGGCGAAGACGGCTATGAAGCCCATTGCCACCGTGAGGATGCTGTCGGGGTCGAAGGTACTTCCGGCAGGGAGATTCTGGCCCGTTATGCCGGCGGCGAGGACGGCTACGGCCGTGACCACCACGCGCTCGGGGCGCTGCATGAAGCCTATCTTGCACTCGATGTCGAGGCCTTCGGCACGGGCACGCACATAGCTCACCATAATGCTGCCCACAAGGGCCAGGAAGGTGATGAGGGCGCCCGTGAGATTGCCCTGCTGGATGAGGTAGAAGGCTATGCCGCCCAGGGTGAAGAGTTCGCAGTAGCGGTCGAGCACGGAGTCGTACATGGCTCCGAAGGTCGACGCCATGTTGCCCAGACGCGCCACCTGGCCGTCGAGCATGTCGAAGAGCGAGAAGCCGATGATGAGTGCTCCGGCAAGGGTGAGCAGACCCCAGTCGGCGAAGCCTTCGCCGGCCACGGTGCCGGCATATACGAGCACGGCGGCTGCGGCAAGGTTGCCCAAAAGTCCGATGGTGGTGACCATGTTTGGAGTCACGCCCATGGCGATAAGAGCCTTGACGATAGGATTTATCACCACATAAATGCCTCTTTGCAAACTGTCGCGCGAGGCCTTTGCGCTTTGCTTTATATTCATTGATGCCATTATATTTCTTTCTTGTCTTGCTTGCGCTTAACGCCCAGGCCCTTCATAAGCGCTATGCAGTAGCGGTCGGCCCATACGGCGCGGTACACGAAGTAGCGCTGCAGCACGAAATTCCAGAACAACGACACCGTCAGCGCCGTGAAGAGGCGCGCTGCGGCATAGTAGCCGTCGGGGCGGAAACCTATCTCTTCGAGCCACGTCCACGAGCTCAGCAGCTTGTACACCGCGTCGGTGCCGAAGGAGTTGAGGAGCATGCTGCCCGTCCACACGATGGTGTATTTCACTATCACCGCGCGCCAGTCCACGCCGTCGGCGCGGAAAGTGAAGCGGTAGTTGATTATGCAGTTTATCACTCCGCCGCAGATGGCGCCGGCCATGGTGGCGGGCACCGGGTCGACGCCGGCGAAGGAGAAGAGGAGGAAGCCGATGAGCATGTCGGTCCACCCGGCTATCTGCGACGACACTATCGAGCGCAGGTAGGTGAAGATGAGCGAGTTGCTGCGGAGCAAGGTCGAGCCCAACTTTTTGAGCGGCGATTGATTGTCGCGGTGGGTATCGGCAGCGGTCATGGCACGAATTGGTTGATTAGCAATATAATGAGCGCGGAATATATGCCGGCTATGATGTCGTCGGCCATCATGCCCCATGCGCCGGGTATGCTCTCGCTGCGGCGTATGCCCAAGGGCTTGACGATGTCGAAGAATCGGAAGAGGACGAAGGCCAGGACTATCTCCCACCACGGCGCGCCGGGCAGCACGGCGAGGAGGGCGAACCACTGCCCCACCGTCTCGTCGGCGCATGCCACCACGGGGTCTGGGCCCCAGTATTTCTCGGCCATGTTGCCCGCCCACACACCGGCGAAAGTATAGCCCACGGCAGCTGCGGCGGTGACGGCCACGCATACCGGCGCCGACGCCCACAGGTAGAGCGGCAGCCACAGCACCACGGCCACGAGAGCGCCCCATGTTCCGGGGGCCACGGGCAGGAAACCGACGCCGAACGATGTGGCTATAAGCCTCGGAAAGAGCGGAAAGCGCTGCACCGAGCCTTCGGGAAGATGCGTCGATTTGCGGTAGCGGTTCATCGGTTGTGCTGGTATTCCTTGATGGCGTTTATCACATAGCGGGCAATCTGCGGCGCCGCGTCGCGGCGGCAGGGAGCGAAGCTGGGCCAGTCGTTGAAGTCGATTATGTTCATGCTTCCGTCGTCGCCCACTATCACGTCGCCGCCGTAGATTTTCACGTCGAGCACGTCGGCGGCACGGGCGCACATGGCGCGGAGCCGGGGTTCGTCGATTTTCAGATGACGCGGAGCGCCGTTCTCGGCCTCGTCGCCGTACTTGCTGTGGTTGTTCTCGAAGGGATAGAACCAGTAGAAGAAGTCGGTGCCGGCCACGCCGTAGAACTTTATCAGGTCGCCGTCGAGATGGCGGTTGATTACGGCACGCTTGATGCCGCGGAGGAAGAACTCCTGCAACACTTCCTGGGCCTCCTGGGCGTGGCGCACACAGCACACGTCCTCGCGGTGCTGGGTGTGGCCGTCGGCGCGCTTTATCCAGCAGCGGTCCATATGCCGGGCCGTGAGCGCGTCGACCACGCCCTCGTCGGTGCTGACTATTATGCTTTCGGGATAGGGTATGCCCGAACCCATGAGAATGCGCGTCATGCGCTCGCGGGTGCAGTTCTCTATGCCGTAGCCCGAGTTTATCACCAAGGCTCCGGCGTCCTCCCGCTCCTGAAGCAGAGATATCGAGCGCGCGTCGCGGCACATGTTGAGTATTACGTCTTCGCCGACACCGCCGGCCACGAACTGCTCCTCGTTGTAGATGTTCACCTCGCAGCCACGCTTGCGCAACTGCTCGGCGACGAGATTGAAAATCGTGGCGTCGTTGCCTATATGATTCGGCGAGAATGCGCCCGCGCGCATGATTCCCGCTATTTTTATTTCCGACATAGTGGTGTGATCGATTGGTCTTTCAAACTGCAAAAGTACAAAAAAAATCATAATCCAAAGCCCAAAATCGTCAATGACACGATTTTTGCCCGCTTTTCGACCGACGCGCGCCCGAAGTTTTGCCTTTTCGCTTTTATTTCGTACCTTTGCCGGAAAGATTAGGATTTAACCTTAAAACAAACTATAACAAAGCCCTACGGCGGCATTGCCCCGGGGGTATACCAAGAATTATGTTGCAAAATACACAGGTCAAGACCCTCGACAAGGTTGTCGTCCGCTTCTGCGGCGACTCCGGCGACGGTATGCAGCTTGCCGGCAATATCTTCACGAATGTGTCGGCCGGCCTCGGCAACCAAGTGTCGACCTTCCCCGACTACCCCGCCGAAATACGCGCCCCGCAGGGCTCGCTCGGCGGCGTCAGCGGCTTCCAGGTGAGCGTCGGTGCCGAAGTACACACCCCCGGCGACAGCTGCGACGTGCTCGTGGCAATGAACGCCGCCGCACTTAAACAAAACCACCGCTTCATCAAGCCCGGCGGCGTGATTATCGTCGACATCGACTCTTTCCGCGAGCCCGACCTCAAAAAGGCCCAGTATGCCACCCTCGATCCCTTCACCGAGCTCGGCATCAAGGCCCAGCTGGTGGAAGTGCCCGTAACATCGATGACAAAGGCCGCGCTGGCCGACTCGGGTCTCGACAACAAGAGCATGCTCAAATGCCGAAACATCTTCACCCTCGGCCTTGTGTGCTGGCTCTTCGACCGTCCGCTCGAAGCCGCCCTTCACCACCTTCGCAAGAAGTTTGCCAAGAAGCCCGCAATATTCGAGGCAAACGCCAAGGTGCTTCAGGCCGGCTACGACTACGGCCACAACATCCATGCCTCCGTAAGCACCTACCGCATAGAAACCCAGAACCCCAAGCCCGGCGTATACACCGACATCAACGGCAACACCGCCACCGCATGGGGCCTCATCATGGCGTCGGAAAAATGCGGCCGACCCCTCTTCCTGGGCTCCTACCCCATAACCCCGGCCACCGACATCCTCCACGAGCTCGCCAAACGCAAGGACCTCGGCGTGAAAGCATGCCAGATGGAAGACGAAATCGCCGGCGTGTGCTCGGCAATAGGCGCTTCCTTCGCCGGCAACCTTGCCGTGACGTCGACCTCCGGCCCCGGCCTCGCGCTCAAAAGCGAGGGCATAGGCCTCGCCGTCATGGCCGAGCTGCCTCTGGTGATAATCGACGTGCAGCGCGGCGGACCCTCCACCGGCCTCCCCACAAAGACCGAGCAGACCGACCTCATGCAGGCCCTCTACGGCCGCAACGGCGAAAGCCCCGTGGCCGTCGTGGCGCCCGCAACGCCCGTCGACTGCTTCACCATGGCCTTCGAAGCCTGCCGCATAGCCGTCGAGCACATGACGCCCGTCATCCTCCTCAGCGACGCCTTCATAGGCAACGGCTCCTCGGCATGGCGCGTGCCCGATGCCGACGAGTATCCCCGGATAAAGACCAACGACATCCCCGCCGATGTCCTCGCCGCCGGCTGGCGCCCCTACATGCGCACCGAAAACCTCTCGCGCTACTGGCCCGTGGCCGGAACCGAAGGCGCCGCACACCGTCTCGGTGGCCTTGAAAAGGACGCCGAAACAGGTGCCATATCCAACAACCCCGTCAACCACGAGAAGATGGTGCGCCTGCGCCACGAGAAAATAGCCCGCATAGCCTCCGACATCCCCGAGCTCGAAGTGCTGGGCAACGCCGACGCCGACACCCTCATCATAGGCTGGGGCGGAACTTACGGCCACATCCGCAGCGCCGTCGACGAGCTCAACGCCGCCGGCAAGCCCGTGGCAATGGCACACTTCCGCTACATCAACCCCCTACCGGCCAACACCGCCGACGTCGTGGCACGCTACAAGCGCATAATCGTGGCCGAGCTCAACACGGGCATGTTCGCCGACTATCTCCAGTCGCGCTTCCCCGACAAGCTCTTCCAGCGTATCAATAAAATTCAAGGTCAACCCTTCTCGGTCAACGAGCTCGTGGACCGCGCAACAAAACTCATGGAGGAATAAACCATGGAACAAGCAAGCTTCACTCCCGCCGACTTCAAAAGCGACCAGGCGGTGCGCTGGTGCCCGGGCTGCGGCGACCACGCCATCCTCAATACTCTCCACAAGGCCATGGCCACCCTCGGAGTAGCGCCCCACATGACGGCCGTAATATCCGGCATCGGCTGCAGCTCCCGCCTGCCCTACTACATGAACACCTACGGCTTCCACACCATCCACGGCCGCGCCGCCGCAATAGCCACCGGCTATAAGGTTGCGCATCCCGAGATGACGGTGTGGCAGATAAGCGGCGACGGCGACGGCCTGGCCATCGGCGGCAACCACTTCATCCACGCCGTGCGCCGAAACATCGACATCAACATCATCCTCTTCAACAACAAAATCTACGGCCTCACAAAGGGACAGTACTCCCCCACCTCGGCCCGCGGTTTCGTGTCGAAGTCGAGCCCCTACGGCACCGTCGAAGACCCCTTCATCCCCGCCGAACTCGTCTTCGGCGCTCGCGGCAACTTCTTCGCCCGCTCCATCGACGTCGAGCTCGCCACATCGCAGGAAGTCCTCGCCGCCGCCGCCCGCCACAAAGGCACATCGGTGGTTGAGATTCTCCAAAACTGCGTGATATTCAACAACGGCATCCACAACGCCATCACCGACCGCGAAATCCGCGCCGAGCGCACCATCCTCCTCCGCCACGGCGAGAAGATGCTCTTCGGCAAAGACCGCCAGCGCGGCCTCGTGCAGGACGGATTCCTCCTCAAAGCCGTAACCCTCGGCGAGGACGGATACACCATCGACGACGTCCTCGTCCACGACGCCCACACGCCCTCCAACTTCCTCCACCAGCAGCTCGCCATGATGGACGGCCTCGGCGACCTCCCCCTCGCCCTCGGTGTAATCCGCGACGTCGAAGCCCCCACCTACGACGACGCCCTCACCGCCCAAGTGGCCGAAGTCCGCGCCGCAAAAGGCTTCTCCACACTCCGCGACATGATTCTCGCCGGCGAAACCTGGGAAGTAAAATAATCACCCGCACCAATATCAAAGCCCGGACGCTCACCGCGCCCGGGCTTTTTCATCCTCCCACACTCGATTTAGTGGAATAATTTAACATATTTTGGCCATATTAGTGGAGTTTGCGAGGCCAAAATTTGCGATTTAGTGGAGTTATTGCTACTTTTGCGAAGAAAATCAGCGAGATATGGACACTCAGCGACTTTTGCAAATATTGCTCGACCAGCGCGAGGAACTCAACTACCTCGTACAGGACAACTATGTGGAGCGCCCCGAGGCGAAACTGTTTGAATTCGACAGCAAACTCGCCCAAGTGGTAATCGGCGTCCGCCGTAGCGGAAAGTCGACATTGTGTCATATGGCGCTAAGAAAGAGAGACGTGAAATACGGCTACGTCAATTTCGACGACGACCGTCTGGCATCGCTCTCGGTTGACGAGCTCAACGACGTGCTCAAAACCCTCTATGTTGTCTACGGCACCGAGATTAAATATCTCTTCTTCGACGAAATACAGAACGTCGACGGCTGGCATCTGTTTGTCAACCGCCTGCTGCGCATGGGCTTGCATGTGTTCGTCACAGGTTCAAACGCCAAGTTGCTCAGCTCCGAACTGACCACACATCTAACCGGCAGATACAACGAAATACGGCTATACCCCTTCTCCTTCAAGGAGTTCTGCCAAGCATGTAACATAGACACAACCCTTCCAACCACCAAGAATATTGCGGCTCTGCAGAAGGCCTTACATGACTACCTCATCGAAGGCGGCTTTCCCGAACTCGACGGCATAACCAATCGCCACGCCTATGTAGGTGGAATCGTCAACGCCATAATAACCAAGGATATAAAGGTGCGCTTCCGCCTGCGCAACGCCGACGCCCTCAAAATCCTCGCCGACCACTTGATAAACAGCGTCGGGCAGCCCCTAAACTTTCAGGAATTATCTGAAACACTTGGCATAGGCACACCCAAAACCGTACGTAAATATATCGATTATCTCGCCCAGGCCTTCCTTATATTGCCCGTGAGCAAGTTCTCCTTCAAGAGCCGCGAACGCCTGCGTTCTCAGAAAGCCTACATAATCGACACCGGCATTATGACTTACCGTCATAATGCTCTTGCGTCGGAAAACCTCGGCTGGCGACTGGAAAATGTGGTGATGCTCGAACTTCTTCGTCGCACCGACCCCGCTTATCAGGATATATATTACTATCGCCCCACATCGGCGTCGCGCGAAGTCGACTTCGTTGTGGCCGAGCACGGCAAGGTTGCCGAGCTCATCCAAGTATCGCTCGACATAAGCAATCCAAAAACTCTTGCCCGTGAGCTCACCGCCCTCGCCGAGGCCTCGCACGCCCTTCGTTGCGACAAACTCACCCTCATCGCTATGTCGGAAACCCGCACCGAAACTCTCGACGGCAAAAGTATAAACGTTGTCTCCGCCACCGACTGGCTCCTCGGCCAAGAAACCGCGATTTAGTGTAATAATTTAACATATTTTGGCCATATTAGTGGAGTTTACAAGGCTAAAATTTGCGATTTAGTGGAGTTTAGAACGTTGATACGTTGTTTTACTGATGCTTATCCACAATTAGTAATATTGTGATATTTAACGTAATTTTAACACTGCAAGAGTCGCTTCGCGACTCTTGCCAAAACATGCGCTTTGGCAACAGCCTCGATGGCTCAGAATTTTAGGGTGGCGGCGAGGAGGCCTTGGAGCCGGCGGGAGGCGACACCGGGGTAGAGCTCGTAGCGGCGGCAGAGGAGGTTGTCGACGCGCAGTAAGACGCTCAGATTCTGAGTGAGGGCGTAGGTGGCGCTGAGGCCGGGCGAGGAGATGTTGCCCATGTTGCGGAGATGCCATGTGCCGTCGACACCGAGCTCGCGGTAGGAGCGGCAGGCGCGAAGACGGTAGTCGACGCCTATGCGCAGACGGCTGTCGACGCGTGCCGTAACGGCAGCGTCGATTACGGCCTTGGCACCGTCGCTGTCGTCGGCGAAGCCCGACCATACACCCGAGGCCATGCAGCGACCCTCTATGTGACCCTCCACGGGGCCGTTACCCTCGAAGGCGAAGCGCAACCCCGCATACCATCCGCTGAGATTGAAGGCCGAGAGGAGGTTGACCTGCGGCATGGAACCGCCGAGCACAGGCACGACGACCACCGCAGGACGGGCGACATGGTGCGTCGAGACATAACCGGCATAGACGTCGGCGGTGAGACCTCCGAAGCTGCCGAAGCGCAGACCGGCACGCGCGTCGACGGGCGTATAGGCCGGCTGCACGGCGGCATACAGCGGAGCGAACGACCATTCGCCGAGCATGCGTCGCGCAGTGTTGAAGCTCTGGCCGCCGCAGAAGCTGGCGTAGAACTGAACGCGCCGCCCCAGATGCGTGTCGAGCGACACATCGGGTGCCACACGCAACTTGGCGCCGGGCGTGCCGATGCCGAGCTGTGCCTTCACACCTACGCGCAAGGCGAAGCCGCGCCATGTGAAGTCGAAAGCAGGGTTGAGGGTTATGATGCCCTGCATGGCGTTGTGGGCCGCCATATTTCCGTGGTCGAAATAGGGTGCGTCGTTGTGGAGGAAGTCGGCGCCGAGACCGAGACCGAAGAGGCCCTTCTCGCCGATCTGTGTCGACATGCGTCCGTCGAAGCCGAAGTTGTTTTCCTTGTTGGCCAAGGGCTCGCAGTAGCGCGCCGGCGTTTCCGAAGAGCCGCCGGTATATGCCCACCACAGGCGTGCGTCGTAGGCCAGCGAGCCTTCGCGCGAGATGGCCGCCGAGAGGTCGACCTTATCGACCGAGCGGTCGAAGGCGCCCATCTCGGGGCTGTCGGGGCGTTTGGCCGACTCGCGGCCATATGCAGCCTTTACCGCTAAACGCGCGCCCGAAGCGAGACGCAGACCGTAGTCGGCGAGGATGTCGAAGCTATGCACCGCAGCCGTGCCTTTGGCGTCGGCGCCAATGACGGGCGTGTGCCACGACGAGCCGTTGTAGTCAGCGGCAAGCGTAAGCCGCTGGCGGTCGCTGTGCAGCAGCGAATACCCCACGCCGGCCGTAAGGTTGTAGGCGGGGAAGTATCCCAGCCACGCGAAACCGCGGCTTATGGAGTCGGGGGCGAGGCCAGTGGCGCGGTATGCGTCGCCGCCGTCGACAGTTACGGCGAAGTCGCTGCCGAGGGTATAGTCGACGGGCGTAAGCGACGTGCCACCGGCTGCCGACGGAAGCAGTCCGGGGATTACGCCGGCCAGGGGCGTGGCAGCCGGAAGGTCGGGAATGACGGTGCGGTCGACCACCACCTCGGTGCTCAGATTCTGTGCGTTGGCCGCCGCGGCAAGGAGCATTGCGCCGCCCACGGCCATATATCGTGATGCTTTCATTGTTCTTCGTTGTCTTCTTTGTTGAGGCGAGCGTCGATCATCATGAAAATATCGGTCTCGCCGCCGGGATAGTTCTCGCGCAGAGCCTCGAGATATTCGCGGGCCTCGAAGGCCTTGCCCTGCGCGCTGTAAATGTCGCTCATCAGGATAAAGCCGCGTGCCACCCAGTAGCGGTGCGGCGAGCCCGACTGCGTGAGAGCCCGCGCCGCACGCAGCGCCTCTTTGAGGTCGGCCTTCTCGTAGAGGGCCTCGGCGGCACGATAGGCACTCTTGGCGCCGAACTCGTCGGCGGTGTTCTTTGCCTGACTCTGCCAAAGGGCTATGGCCTCGTCGACCTTACCGTCGGCCTCGAGGGCGCAGGCCTTGGTGAACTTGGCCTCGGCCACGGTGACGCGCTCGGTGTCGGGGAGCGACGATTCGAGAAGGGCGTCGGCATACGAAGCGGCCAGAGCGTTGTCGCCCATGTCGCGTGCGGCACGCATGGCGCCTACACGCGCCACTGTGGCCACAGAAGCGTCGGAGGCACGCTCAACCAACTGTTCCCATACCGCCAGCGCTCCGGGGATGTCGTTGCGGGCATAGAGGCGTCCGGCCTTGACGGCCATGGCGCCCTCGGTATAGCGGCTGTCGGGATAGCGCGCCATGAGCTCGTCGGCATAAGCCTCTTCGCCGGCGGCATCGCCGCGCCGGGCGGCGTCGCGCATGAGAATGTCGACCATCTCGGCACGGTGCACCGACTCGGGATAGCGCCTTGCGAAATCCTCGGCCTGGGCCGCCGAGCCGCTGCCTTTCCACGAGTTGAGTGCCGAAGTATAGGCCATCTCCTCGGCGTCGGCGGCATCGACGCGCGGAGCGTTGTCGACCGACTCGATGAAGGCCATATAATCGGCCGCCCTGCCCTGCTCCACATAGAGGTTTTTAAGAAGGGCGGCGGCACGCGCGGCCTCCTCGGAGGTGGGGAAGAGGGAAATAACGGTGCGGTAGGCGGCCAGAGCCTCGTCGGTACGGCCGCTGTCGAGGAGCGTCATGGCCATTTCGAGGTATGCGCGGCGCCCCTGCGACGTGGCGGGATAGTCGGCTATCAGTCGGCGGTACACCGCAATGGCGTCGTCGTTGCGGCCCGTGCTTATGAGCGCCTGCGTGCGCTCGAGCAGTGCGTCGGGAATGAGGGGCGACGAGGCGAAGCGCCGCTCGAAGTCGTCGAGAGCGGCGATCTTGCCGACATAGTCGCGGCCGTAGCCCTTCATGCGCGCCAACTGGAGGGCAGCGTAGTCGGAATTGTCGGTTTCGAGGGCTCGGTTGTAGCATAAGGCAGCGCCGTCGAAGTCAGCCACGCCCTGGCGAATGTCGCCCATACGGTTGAGGGCGTCGGCCTTGGCAGCCGTGCCGAGACCGGGCAGGGCGCGCTCGAAAGCCGATGCCGCGGCACGGCCCTTGCCCTGATTATAGAGCGCGTAGCCCAGACGATAGTACACCACGGGCACATTCGCGCCGCCCGAGGGCGCACGGCGGATATAGTCGGAAAAGAGCCCCTCGGCAGCGGCATTGTCGCCGCGCTGCATGGCCGTAATGCCCTGCAATGCCTTGACTTCGAGAGCCACAGAGGCGTCGCCGTCGATTGCCGCTGCATCGTTCAGATGAGCGTCGGCCGCAACATAGTCGTGGCTGCCGATGGCGTTCCATGCCCGGCTGTAATGCGCGCGCTGAAGCAGCTCGCGCGTGCGCCGCGACGGCTGCCGTATGCCCGAAAGGCGTTCTATGGCGCGGTCGTAGTCGTGGTCGGCAATATATATGTCGGCCAGGGCCGCGGCCACACGCTCGGCATAGGCACCGGAAGGATAGCGGCGAAGGAACTCCTCGAAGGTAGCGGCGGCATCGCCGAAGGGCACCGCGGCACCGTCGAGGCGTGCGGAGATATAGTTGTAGTAGGCGGCCTCCTCCACGGCCTTGTCGCCGTCGGGCACTTCGACGGCCTTATTGAATGCCAGGATGGCGGCATCGCGGTCGCCCTGCTGCAAAAGCGACTGTCCGATAAAGAGATACGCCGACTGCTTCATTGCGCCGTCGGCGCCGGCAGCCACGGGGGCGAGACGCTCGGCAGCCTCGGCGTAACGGCCGTGGCGATAATCGTCGGTGCCGACGATATAGAGCGCCGAAAGTTCCGGTTCGGACGTGGCGTCGAGGTAACGGCGCAGATAATCAAGACCTTCCGCCTCCTTGCCCTGACGACAGAGAGCCTCGCCGGCTATACGCATGAGCTCGGCACGGCGGTCGGCGGGAGCGTTGCGCAGGGCGGTCTTGGCAGCAGCCTCGGCACGCGGCCACTGCCCGCGCATGAACTCTATCTGTGCCGTATATACGGGCACGCGGCGTCCGGACTCACCGGCCGGACTCACAAGTGCGAAATGCCGTGCGGCCGCATCGTAGTCGCCGTTGTCGAAGGCTATTACGCCGAGCCAGTAGTTGGCATCCGAACGAGTGGTGTCGGCGGTTGTGGCAAAGGTGAAATAGCCGGCCGCTTCGTCGGGCTGCCCGCACTCGTAGGCTGCCACGCCGCGACCAAAATACGCCGCGGCAGCAGCGTCGGGTCCGAGCTGGGCATATGGTACAGCCTCATAGGCTTCGAGAGCACGGCTGTATTCTCCCATGGCAAAAAGACACTCGGCCACGCCGGCATGCGCGTCGGGAGCGAACTCCGAAGCCGGGTACTGACGCACTACGGCCAAACGGTCGGCCATGGCTTCGTCGTAGCGCCCAAGAGCGAAGAGAGCCTTGGCGCGGAGCATGAGTGCCTCGGCATTTTCGTGTGCTTCGGGGATGGCGGCGGCATGAAGCTGCTCGAGGGCGGCGGCGTAGTTGCCAGCGTCGACGAAGGCCTCGGCACGGTCGATATAGGCGCTGCGGTAGCTGTCGGCGGTAGCTGCCGCCAGCGTGGGCGCCACAAGCAGGGACACTGCAAGGATATGAGCTTTCATAAGAATCATTTTTTCGCCACGGCAGCAAAGAGCCGGGCAATGATGAATACGGAGACCATCAGAAGTACTATCAGCGCCGAGCATGGCACGTCGACCACGGCGGAGAGCATCAGTCCGCCCACCGAGCACAGCAGTGAGAGAGCCCCCGAACACAGCAGCACGAGCATGTAGCGACGGTAGAAGACCTCGGCGGTGATTATGGGCAGCGAGAGCATCGACATTAGCATCATAATTCCCGCCAGACGTATGGCGAGCACGATGCACACGGCCACCAATACCGTCATGGCATACGACACGAAGCGCACCGGAAGGCCGCTCACGGTGGCGAAGTCGCGGTCGAAGGCCACGGCGACGATGTTGCGGTACTGCCACAGATAGAAGGCGGCAAGCACGGCCGCGAAGGCGCCGAAGGCCCAAAGGTCGGAGGCGCCTACGGTGAGGATTGAGCCGAAGAGCAGGTTGTTGAGCTCGGGCACATAGCCCGGCGTAAGGAACACGAAGAGAACGCCCACGGCCATGCCGAGGGCCCATATCACGGCTATGGCCGAATCTTCGCGCAGGCGCAGGCGGCGCGACAGCCATTCCACCGTCACACTCGATCCCACGGCGAAGACAGCCGCCATGCCCACGGGGCTGACGCCGAGGAAGTATCCCAGACCCAGACCTCCGAAACAGGCGTGCGTTATGCCGCCGGCTATCGACACCATACGTCGCGTGATGATGTATGTGCCTATCACGGCCGAGCAAAGGCTTATGAGCACCACCCCTATGAGGGCGTTGACAAAGAAAGGATAGTCGAAGAAACGAAGAATGTCAGCCATTGGCGTGTTGTCGTGCCGAGCGCTCCTCGGCCACTATCATTATGAGTTCGTCGCGCACGGGCGCCGGAAGGGTTATGCCCCTGAGCTGGAGGCTGCGTGCCCATCCGGCGATATCGTCGGGACGCATGGTGATGAGGACGTCGCGGAACTGCTCAATCTCGTCGTCGGCATAGCTCTCGGGGGCACGGCCGGCGAAGGCGTCGAGCTCCTCGTCGTCGTAATATTCAATTTTGGAGGATACGGCCGCCAGCAGGGAGTCGCGCTCGCACGTGATGTGCATGCCGCAGCACTCCTCCTCGTCGGCAGACGCCTCGGGGTTCGGGTCATCGGACGGAGCGGCAGCCTCGCGGCGGCGCGCATGGAGCTCGTAGAGCCAGCAGGCGAGGCCTGTGACTACGATAGCCGCCAGAAGAATCAGGGCTACGGTCATGGTTCTTCGGTCGCGGGCATTGGGTCGGCGGGGTCGGCGAGGGTGAAGCCGGCGGCGCGGAGGGCGTCCCAATATCCGGGATAAGACTTGTCGACCACCTCGACGTCGCGCACCACGATGCCCGGGATGTATACCGCCACGGGCGCCAGGGCCATTGCCATGCGGTGGTCGTCGTAGGTATCGAACACGGGGAGCTCGCGAACGGGCATGCGCCGGCCGTCCCACGAGAGAACGTTGTCGTATTCTTCGGTCACGAGCATGGCTCCCACCTTGCGCATCTCGTCGATGAGTGCCTGCAGGCGGTCGCACTCCTTGTGGCGGAGTACGGCCACTCCCGTGAGGCGGAATGGCATGCCTATGAGGCAGGCGGTGGTCACGAGCGAGGGCACGGCGTCGGGGGTGTCGGTGAGGTCGGCGTCGAGACGGTTGAAGAGATCGGGGGTAGCCGAGAGCTCGGCGCCCTCGTCGGTGTAGTCGGTGAGCACGCCCAGGCGCTCGAAGAGTCCGGCGGTGACGGCGTCGGGCTGCGGCGAGCCGGCGCGGAGGCCTTTGAGTGTGACCCAGCCGGCGGTGAGGGCGGCAATCTCATACCAGAAGTCGGCGGCACTCCAGTCGGGCTCAATGGCGATGTCGGCGGGGCGGTACTTGCCCGGGACGACAGCAATGGCCGGCCTGCCTTCGACGGCCACGGTGTCGGTGGTGATGCCGTAGTGGGCCATCATGCACTCGGTGAGGCGTGCGTAGGGGGCCGACTGCACGTGTGCCCCCGGGTCGATGACGAGGCCCTGCGTCATGGCGGGCGCTGCGAGCATGAGGGCACTCACGAACTGCGAGCTCTTTGAAGCGTCGATGGCCACCTTGCCGCCGTCGAGGCGCTTGCCTCGGATATGGAGCGGCGCGAAGCCTTCGGCTGCGGTGCATGTTATGTCGGCGCCGAGGCTGCGGAGAGCCTCGATAAGGGGAGCCATAGGGCGGCGGCGCAGGCGGTCGGTGCCGTCGACAGTCACGTCGGCGCCCGGTGTGGCGGCGGCTATGGCGGTTACGAAGCGCAGGGCGGCTCCGCAGGCGCCGACGTTGATGTCGGCGTCGCCACGGTTTAGGGCAGCCATGGCGTCGGCGGCCACACGCGCGTCGGTGCATGCGTCGCCGAAGCGTGCGGAAGCTGCTGCGTCGCCGGCAAGCGCGGCCATGACGGCGGCACGCACGGCCATGCTCTTCGATGGCGGAAGGCTTACAGTTGTTTCGAGGATTTCCTCGGGAGGGAATATGCGGTAGTCCATCTTATTATCAATTAGCATTTTGGCGGCATTCGCACCTCACGGCGTCGGCGAGGCTTGCGAGGGCGTGGGCCAGCACACAGCGCGGGGTGCCCACGTTGAGGCGGGCGAAACCTTCGCCCTGGCGCCCGAACATCGAGCCGTCGTTGAGGGCGAGGTGCGCCTTGTCGAGAAGAAGGTTCATAATTTCGCGCTGGCACAGATGCAGGTCGCGGAAGTCGAGCCATACGAGGAACGAAGCCTGCGGACGCACCACTTTCAGGCCGGGAATGTTGCGTCGGGCATAGTCTTCCACGAAGTCGATGTTGGCCTCGACGTAGGCCAGCATCTGGTCGAGCCACTCCTCGCCGTTGTTGTAGGCGGCTTCGGCGCCGATGGTAGAGATGAGCACGGGCGCGTTGAACTCGTTAACTTCAAGCCAGTTGTAGAAATCGCGGCGAAGATCGGGGTTCTTCACCACCATCCACGAGCTCACCAGGCCGGGGATATTGAAGGTCTTCGACGGTGCGCCGAGCATCACACCGGTGGCTCGGGCGTCGTCGCCGCAGGAGAGATAAGGGATATGGCTTCGTCCGCCGAGCATGAGGTCGCCGTGAATTTCGTCGCTCACCACTACAATGCCGGCCTCACGGCATATCGCGGCGAGCTCGGCAAGGGTGTCGCGGCTCCACTGAATGCCGATTGGGTTGTGCGGGTTGCAGAGTATGAGCATCTTTATGCCCTTGTCGGCGGCAATGATGCGGCGCAGGCCTTCGAGGTCCATGGCGTAGCCGTCGGGGGTGGGCAGCAGCGGATTTTCCACCACGCGACGGCCGTTGCCCTCGACCACGGTGCGGAACGGCGTGTAGACCGGCGGCTGAATCACCACGCCGTCGCCTCGCTGCGTGAAGTAGTTTACGGCCAATGCTATGCCCTTCACCACACCGGGGATGAAGCACAGCTCCTCGCGGGCGATGGCGAAGCCGTGGCGGCGCACGTTCCAGTCGATAATCGACTGCCAGTAGCTGTCGGCGGCCTCGGAGTAGCCCAGCACGGGGTGCTGCAAACGGTGTAAGAGAGCTTCGGTAATGCGCGGACACACAGCGAAATCGAGGTCGGCAATCCACAGGGGCGTGAGGTCGTGGCGGCCGAACACTTGGTCGAGGCGGTCTATTTTCACCGCCAAGGTACCCTGACGGTCGATTACATTGTCGAAATTATAGCAAGCCATAAGTAACTCTTAAAAATAAGTTTATATTATAATTTTAGCAACTTGCAGTAGCTGGCTGCGATGTAATTTTTGTCTTTTGGCCGCT
>CABRZA010000005.1 GCA_902475285.1 uncultured Porphyromonadaceae bacterium | reverse complement strand
ATACGGTGAGCATTTGAGAACTACGATCGACCAATTAGGGCATACGTCAACGTCAGAAAAGTTTTCATTTGATAGCCCTAATATCTCTACTCGTACAGTTACATATACAGCTGTGCAATCGGATGTAGGACGTAAAATTTTGTTTGACTATAATTTTAGGTTCAAGGTGGCTTTGGGTCCATACACTTATTTTGAGAGTAATGGAACCGTTGAATTGCCGGTGACCGTATTGCCGCCTGTTTCCGTAACTCACAGTGCCGACCGTCAGGCCACATATTTGCCGGGCGACTTATCGTCGTCGGTTTCGGTGGAGGGCGGTAATCCGGACGGATGGCGATATGAATGGTTGCGCTCCGACAATGGTGGACCGCAACAATCGGTCGGCAACGGAAGTAGCGCAACGGTTGCAGGCTCTACCGTGGCAGGCTTTACCAATACGGTGCTTACATGCAATGTGTCGAATGTGGCTCCCAACGGTGATGTGCTTTACTCGGAATCAATACCCTTCTATTATACCTTCTACGAAACGCCGTCGATAGCCATCAGCTCCGACGAGAGCATCACCGACCTTATTTCGGGTACGCCATACACCTTTACATCGACAATCCTGGGCGGTGCGCCCGAAGGCTGGTCGTACCGCTGGCTTGTGAACGGCTCGCAGATAGCCACCACGCCCACTACTACCTACACTCCGCAGACTTCGCGCACGTCTGGCTCGGAGGACGTAAACGTGCAGTTCTCGGCTCAGAACACGGCAGAGAATATTGAAAACCCATACAGTGGCGAGCAGACACGCCGCTACCGCCTGTGGGGCACTCCTCAGTTGCTCAGCACCACCGACCATGACATTGTAGTGTTCTCGGGCACGGAGGTTTATTACGGCGCACAATATGTTGGCGGCGTAGAAGGCGGCTGGACCTACACTCTGGACAACGACACACAGCTCGATCAGCCCAACAACTCCGAGATCTTCGTCAACACCGGCTCGGGCGAGCAGGTGTTCACCCGCACGATTTCGGCCACCAACGAGGCCAATGGAGAGAGGGTGTTCAGCGACACACAGACCTTCACCATCCATGTATGGCCCGTGCCTACGGCCGCGTGGGCGCAGACGATGCCCACCGATGTAATCAGCGGCTCGATGTCGACATGGCCCTTCGGCCTTGTAACGGGCGGCGGCGACCCCACGGCATGGTCATATTATTGGACCGTAGGCGGCGGCCTGATAGGCACCGACGCCACGGCGCACTACGACTTCACCTACGACGGCGAAGGGTACAGTGAGCAGGTACTCGCCGTTACGGCCACCAACACTCCCGCCAATATCGACGCGGCACGCAACGTGCCCCTGTCGCACACCTTCCACGTGTGGGCGCGTCCCGAACTCGTGGAGCGTACGCCTGAGCGTTATACCGTTTTCTCCGAAACTCCTGTCAGAATGGGCGCAACCTTCAAGGGCGGCGTTGCCGACAATTGGACATATTCATGGTATGAAAATGACATTTTGATTGGAGATTTCAGCAACTATTTCACGAATACATCCTCTGCAAGCGATCGGATGATGACGGATCGGTTTTCACTTAAAGCCGTCAACACCTGCGAGGGTGTGGATGTGTTCACCGAAACTTGCGATTTTACCATAAATATTTGGCCCACGCCCGTGATAGAATGGGCCGGCGAGTATCCCACCAATGTAATCAACGGCGTACCGGTGCAGATGTCGACCCGCGTAAGCGGCGGCGACCCCAACGCCTGGACCTACGGCTGGAGCCTTGACGGCAATCAAGCGGGCACCCAATCCACTTACACCTTCACGCCTGCCAATACGCAGCCCAACGGCTCGCTACAATCCACGGTAGCCCTTCACGCCGAGAATGCACCCGCCGACATCGATGCCCCGCGCGGCTTCGACCTCAACCATACCTTCACCGTATGGCCCACCCCGGTACTCGTCGAACGCTCGCAGGAGAGCACAACGGTATTCTCCGGCACGCCCGTTACGATGGGCGCTACCTTCAACGGTGGTTTTGCCGAGGGCTGGACCTACACCTGGACTCTCGACGGCGCCGAGGTCGGCTCGGGAACCACGCTTACCGTTACTCCCGAGAACAACGGCTCGGCAATGACTACGGCAGTCTACCGCCTTACGGCCGTCAACGTCTGCGAAGGCACGGAAGTGTTCCGCGAGACCTACGACTACACCGTGAACACATGGCCCGCTCCGCAGATGACATGGTTGGGCGATATCGAAACTGTGCTTGTAAGCGGAAAAACCGTCGATATGACTCCCAACTGTCTTGGCGGTGAACCCAATGCATGGTCGTTTACTTGGACTCTCGACGGCAGCACTGTCGGAAACGATACCCATTATACCTTCACCGGTGTAAATGGTCAGGAGAACGGTTCGCTGCAAGCCTCTGTTACATTACAGGCCGTCAACGCTCCTGCCAACATCGACCAGGCTCGGGAAATCGTGCTTTCGCACACCTTCACCGTATGGCCCGAACCGAAAATGCCCGAGCGGTCGCCCGAAGAAATCACCATTTACTCTGGTCGCACGGCCACTCTGAGCGCCTCCTTTACCGGCGGCGATACCGAAGGTTGGACATACTCATGGAATCACGGCGGCAGCGAAGTGGGTCACGAGCCTTCGCTCACAATCACGCCCGAGAACAACGGCACTTCGATGAGCGTATTAAGCTACTCCCTCACCGCCGCCAATACAACGGGTAAATATTACTCCTCTTTCAATCCCTCCTATACAGTAAATGTTTGGCCGGCTCCCGAGGCTAACATCGGCACCGGCTACCGCGACAACATTGTGGCCGGCCAGACGCAGACCTACAACCCGGTGGTGACCGGCGGTAATCCCGACCAGTGGAGCTACTCCTGGCAGCTCGACGGCGTGGAGGTTGCTACTACACGCGAGTATACCTATCAGGCGGTCAACGACGCCGAGGAGGGCAGTGTGGAGCACACACTGAGCTTCACGGCAACCAACAACTCCGAGGCCGTCGATCCGCTCAACACCTATACTTCAACCACCACCCACACCTTCCGCACCTGGGCTGCTCCCGAATTTGTCGGACGCTCGGCCGAGACCGTAACCGTTTTCTCGGGTACGCAAGTCAACATCAATGCTTCCTTCCGCGGCGGCGTTGAAGGCGGATGGACTTATGTGTGGACACGCAAGGACACCGGCGAGGAATTCCCCACCGACATCCCCGATTACGGCTTCATCACCGACAATACCGGTGAAGGCGTGCAGAACAGAGTATACACTCTTACTGCCGTGAACACCTGCGAAGGCACCGAAGTGTTCCGCCAGACCTACGACTACAACGTGAACATATGGCCAGTGGCCTCGACGGCATGGGCTGCCGAGTATCCAACCAATGTAATCAACGGCATACCCGTGCAGATGTCGACCGCCAACAGCGGCGGCGACCCGACGGCATGGAGCTACACCTGGGCCGAGAACGAGAACCAGTCGGCCGGCACAGGCGCGCAGTACACATTCATGCCCGTCAACACTCAGACCGAAGGCGGCATTGGCTACGACGTGCGCGTGACCGCCGTCAACAGTCCCGTAGGTATCGATGAAGCCTACTCATATCAGCTTTCGCACGGCTTTGTGGCATGGCCCACACCGGCACTCGTGGAGCGCACGGCTGAGACCGTCACCGTGTTCTCCGGCACGGAAGTAAGTCTCGGCGCCACCTTCCAGGGCGGCGTGGAGGACTCCTGGACCTACACATGGAGCTGCGCCGGCGAGGAAGTGGCCTCCGCCACCGACACTTATACCTTTGTTGCCGACAATACGGGCGAAGGCGTGCAGACCACAGTCTACACCCTCACGGCCGTGAGCACCTGCGAAGGGGCGGAAGTCTTCCGCCAGACCAACGACTACACCGTGAACGTATGGCCCGGTGGCACAGTGGCTCTTGCCGAAGGTCTGCGAGCCAATATGGTGAACGGTGAGAATCAGACATTTGCAGCCACAGTCACTGGCGGCGACCCCGAGGCATGGAGCTATCAGTGGACCGTCAACGACGAAAACGCCGGCACTGGCTCGACCTACGACTTTGCCGCCGTCAATACCGCGGAGACCGGCACGGTTGAATATAACATCGTCCTGACGGCCACCAACCGCCCCGCCGGCATCGACCAGGAACTCGTGCAGACCGCCTCGTTCACCGTCACCGTATGGCCGACGGCGAACGTAACAAATAATATGGGCGACGTGATAATATTCAGCGGCGAAACTGTAACTCTTGCCGCCGACATAACTGGCGGTTACGAGTCCGGTTGGACATATCAGTGGACAAACGAACGTGGTGACATTATCGGAACCGAAGCTTCTTGCGACGTAACGCCCAACTACGACGGCAACGCCATAGCCCTCTATCAGTATTGGCTTCGCGCTATAAATACCACCGACGGATATGTGTCGTACGACAACAGAGTAGAATATAATCTCGGAGTATGGGAGAATGCCCACGCCAGCTTGGCAGGCACTTTGCCTTCCGATGTGATTTCGGGCTACGAAGTGGAAATGGCTGCCGCTATTTCGGGCGGTGACTCGAGTCATTGGACCTACCAATGGACCAACAATGATAATGTTGTATCTTCCGAGCCTAATTATAGTTTTACGCCCGAGAACAACAATGCCAACGGTTCGTTGGATGCTGTTGTCAGTCTCCATGCCGTGAATACCCCTCCAGGTATCAGAACACCGGCCGAATTCGACCTCAGCCATACCTTCCATGTTTGGCCTCAGCCGCGAATTGACGCCACATCGCCCGAGGTCATCAAAGTATGCAGCGACGAGCCGACCGTGCTCTCTGTCACTGTTGGGGGCGGCTATACTCCCGGTTGGATATATCGATGGTCACTCGACGGAAATCCCGTTGGCAATGAGGCAACACTTTCCGTAAGCCACACCAACAACAGCCGCGAGATTGAAACACATCGATACAGCTGCTGGGTCGTCAACTATCTCAATGAAACTGACTATATATCCGAGACGTTTAACTTCGACGTGCAGGTATATCCTCAGGCCTTGGTTGAAGTAGTCGGCCTGAACGACGCCGACATCCTCGAAGGTTCCACTAACTATATGAGTGTGAACTATTCGGGCGGCGACCCCGACGCGTGGAGTGTGAGCTGGGCTGTCGACGGCATAGAGCAGTCGAAAGCCGACGATTTCACCTTCACCGCACCCACCGACGTGCCAGCCGAAGGTCGTCAGTGTAATGTAAGCGTCACCGTGACCAACCGTCCGGCCTCGGAGACCGCTCAGCCTTACAACCGCACATTCGTGGCAACCTACACCGTCTGGCCAATCCTCCATTGTACTAGCAGTCCGCGTGTCGAAGCTATATATGTGGACGGTGAGACTATGCGTATGGGCATCGACGTTGCCGGTGGTCTGCCCACGGGCTGGACCTATGAGTGGACTCTCGACGGCTTTGCCATCGACGCTCACGATGCGTATTTCGAAACAGCGGCAGTTTGCCCCGAGGGGTACAGCGCTATTCTCTACCGCTACGCCGTGACGGCCACCAACAGTCTCTCCACCGTAAGCTACACCCGCAATTTCGACATCACCGTATATCCCGAGCCTCAGGGCAACGCAGTCACGCGGCAGCTGGCCGGATATGCCGGCAGTCGTCTGACGATGCAAATCAATTACAGCATGGGCAACCCGAGCGGCTGGAACTTCGAATGGGATGCCGACCCTGAAACCGCCACCAATGAATGGTTCGGCGACCACGGTGTTGCAACCAACGTATTCGTTGTGCCCGACGATGTTACCGCCGGACAGCAGTTCACGCGTTCGGTCCTCATCACCAACACAGGTGAAGGCCGCACATGGTTCTACCGCAACATCATCTTCACCATCACGGCCTATTCGACGGGTAGCGTGACAATCACCGGAGCTCCCGACACCGACTACTGCGGCTCGGCAGCCTTCACCATCGCTGCAAATACCGAAGGCGGCTATCCCGACGGATGGCAGTTCGGCTGGTTTGTCGACGGCATGAATGTAGGCAACGACCGTACCCTTGACGTGGCCGAGTATTATACCGGCGACGACCGTCGGGCAGTGACGCTCACACTTGAAGTGTCGAACAGCCTCCCCGACGGCACACGCGGATATGCCGATGCCTTCAATTACCTCTTCAATATCTGGCCGCAGATTGTGGCGCCCACCGACATCTACATCTCCAACACCGCCATACGCCAGGGCAACAGCTTCTATGTAGAGCTCCAGCCCACACCCCAAGGCGGCTACGAGAACGGCTGGTATTATGACTGGACCGAGAACGGCCGTGCGATTGCCGGCGACAGCTACCGCTATCAGGCCGCTGCGAATCTCACCACCGATGGCAACGGCATGGCAACCGAAGAGCTCAACTATTCGGTCGAGGCGGCCAACGCGCGGCGCGACTGGTTCAGCCAGCGCTTCACCGCGCCGACGATGACCGTCTACCGCCGTCCGCTCACGCCGGCATCGCTCCAGCGCAAGGGCAACGGCAACACCCACACACTCATTGTGATGATGGGCGGCCCGACCGACGCCGAGCTAACCTCGCTGGGTTATCACTACGTCTTCGGCTACACCGACGCCCAGGGTGAAGACCATTTCTTCCCCGCCACCGACAAGCGCTACCTGCAAATCGACCGCTCGGTGTTCGACGACGGGCGCAACACCCTCTGGGTAATGACGCAGTGGAACTACTCCGACGGCTCCGTGGTGACCTCCGGCCGCCGCTTCCTCGACGGCAACGTCGATGAGGAATTCGATGCCTCGGAATATGTGAACGGTGGACGCGGCGAGTCGACCATAGGTCTCGTTCAGGCAGGCGACGGCATCGTGTCCGACGGCCGCTACTTCATATGCCAGCCTGCGGCGCCGAGCACCGCCAACGTGAAAATCTTCACCGCTGCGGGCGCGCTCATACGCAACACCGACTATCCGCGCCAGTCGTCGTTCTGCGAGACTATCGACGTCGACGCCCTGGCAGCCGGCATGTATGTGGTAGAAATCACCGTGGGCGAGCTCCACAAAATAAGCAAAGTTGTCGTTGACTATAAATAACTCCCATGACCACCTCACGTAAAACGATACTCGCCCTTGCACTGGCGGCCTTCGGCGCCGCCGGTGCATGGGGAGCACCCCTCACCCCCGTGCAGAAGTTAAATCTCAAGATCCTGGAGCTCCTCCGCAACTACGAGACCTACTCCAAGCTCAACGACGACGACGCACGCGACAATTTCCCCTATCTCTTCGCCTCCGACAGCACCGTGATCTACAACGATCTCCTCGGCCTCTCCGCCGACCCCGAGCTGACTGTGGAGCGCTATGTGGAAGCCTCGAAGGGCGGCATCCTCTCGATGGATGTCGAGCTGAAAAACATCCGCAAGTCGAACTTCCGCCGCGACGGCGACCGCCTGCTCATGGACGTGACCTTCGACAAGCAGGTGCAGCTCATAAACCCCTGCGGCCTCATCCTCGACGGCTACTACGGCAAGGACTACCCCTATCGCGGCACGGTGGTCTACGACCTCGAAACCGAAGAAGTGGTGTTCGGCAGCCTCGGCGTTGACGACCGCAGCTATCGCCCGCATCCCGGCACCGACATCACCTACGTTCAGGGCGACTCGGCACAGCTTACACAGGTGCGCGCCGACGGCGAGCCCCTGCGCTTTGCCCGCAATCAGGCCATAGTGCGCCGCGGCGCCGACTTCGTGTGCTACGACGAAGACGCCAACATGCGCGTCAACCGTGTGGGCGACGACCGCTGCTACCATTATGAGATTTCGTTCCATCCCCGCCGCTGGCGCGTGATGCCGCACTACGACCTCTCGCTCGGAAACCCCTTCTCGGTCGACTATCGGGGTGCCTCGCTCGGCACTTCCATGTCGGCCACCGACTTCGGCGTCGATTTGGCATACATGTTCCCCTCCAAAAGTCGTTTCAAGGTGGGTGTGGCGCTCGGTCTGGGTTATTCCACAGGTAAAGTCGACCTCTCGCTCGACAACATGAGCTACAGCTACGATGCCCCTGCCGACGCCGATATTGACGGCGACACCTACGTGCGCCACTACACCGTGAACGGCCTCCGGCAGAGCGCCACGCTCAACTATCTCACCGTGCCCTTGTATGTCGACATGGAATTCCGTGTGGTCCGCCGCGTGGCACTCTTCCTCGACCTCGGCGTGAAAGCATATATCAACGCCGGTTCGAAGATATCGGGTACCGAAGGCGAGGCTACCTCATATGGCGTATACCCCCAATACGACGATCTGATGATCGACGACCCGAATATGAACGAATTCGGCGTCGTCAGCCTCAGCACCGCCGCCAACGGCGAGAATCCCTTCCAGAGCTTTGCGGCCGACGTATTCGCCAACTTCGGCGTACGTGTCAAGATTGCCGGCCCGCTATCGGCACAGGTGGCTGTGGGTTATACCATGGGCATGATGAAGAATGTGAAGGGCGAGTCGGAGCTTGGGCTCACCACCGGCCAGACGGCGGCTTTTACGGCTCCCGTCACCTACACCGTGGCCGGCGGCACAGCCGTGCGCGACCTCACAGCCTATACCAACGGAATCAAGCGCCAGGGCCTCAAACTCAGCGTGGGTCTAATATACAGTTTCTAAGAATCGGATTGTTATGATAAAGCAATATCAATGTAAGTCGTGCGGACTGATGTTCGAGGCCGACGACGCCGGCTCAATCGCTTGTCCCCACTGCCATTCGGGCAACGTGGTGGAGGTGAAGCAGAAATCGCACACCAAAACCATCATTATCGCCGCTGCGGCCGCAGTGGTGGTAGTGGTGGGCGTTGTTCTCACCGTCAAACTCCTTCGCGGCACCTCCACTCCGGGTGAAACACGCCCCGAGCCTGACCCGATAGTGCAGAGCACCGAGACGCCCGAAGGCGGCTCGTCGATCTTCGAGGCACCGTCGCCTGGCGAAAAGGAGCTGAGGGAGTCGGGCGATGCCTACGCCGACAGTGTGGCCGCCGCCAAAGAGCGAGCCGACAGCATAGCCCGTGCCGAAGCCGAAGCAGCCGACCGTGCCGAAGCCGAGCGCCAGGCCAAGGAAGAAGCCGCCAAGAAAGCCCGCGAGGAAGCCGCGAAGAAGCCGGCCATAGAGCGTATTTCGGAGGCCAAGGTGCAGTCGATGATGCAGACTTATCTCAGCAACGGCAATATAGCAATTTTCCGCACCCAGCAGTTTGCCGACAGGAATCCGCATCTGCGATGCTCCAATAGCGATATCAAGCGAGTGAGCGACCTTCTCGACTACAAGAATATCGCCGGCGATATCAACGTTTCTGTTACCGGTTTGGAATACAACGACAACAATCAGGTGACTTATATTGTGCTTCGAATAAATTGACAATAAGATGAAAACCAATTATATACTCACATTTATACTCGCTGCGGCCATGGGCTTCGCCGTATCGTGCAGCGGCAGCGCCGACAGTAGCTCCGACACAGCGGAGAGCGACTCGGAAGCGTCCGACAGCACAGTAACGCGGTATGTCGAACCCGGTTTGGTCGACATATCGGGTCTTGAGCCCTTGGCAGTAGAGGATTTCAAGGCCGATGCCGACGCCGGAACGTACTCTTTCGTCATAAAACCAAGCAATCCTCCGGCCGGCAAGCTCAAATATTTCATCACCGACTATTCAACGGGCGCGCGCCGTGCCGTCGAGGCCGAAGGTGGTCGGTTCTCCGACATTGCCCCGGCATCCAAGCCTGCGTATGTATACGTTGTGACCGTCTACGACATGGTCGACGGCGCCGTTGCCGATTCGGCCAGTATTGATGTGGCCGGAGTAGAGGAATTCCCCGAAAAGCTCTCCGCACGCCCATCGATGGCCGACATCAAGATCGTGATCGACGGCGTCCTCAACACGGGCGACATCACCAAGCTCACCGACAGCCCTCTGTGCGTCACCGACCCCGAGGTGTCGCTGGCTTCCGACCCCAATGTAAAGCGCCTCTCCGACCTCATCGACATCTACACCCTCGGCGGTTTCTCGGAATATACCATCAAGGACATGGATTTCGACGACACAAACCGCGTGTGCAGTCTTACCATAACCGTAAAGTAACTCCTCCGACATGAAAAAATACATCCTCACCCTTCTTGTGGCGCTCCTGGGCATAGCCTCTGCCTGCGCACAGCAGGACGACGGCATGAAGGGCATGCGCACCTTCTATTTCTACTACGTGGCCCACGACAACACCACGCCCGTCGACGACCTCATCAACCGCATATATCAGGACTATAACTCCGTGATGGAAAACGAGGCCGCCGCCTACCCCATGATTATCTACCTGTCGTCCGACGACCGCCCCGTAATTGTGAAAATCAATCTCCCCGACGCAAACCCCGACGACTACGACAACCGTTTCGTGCAGGAGCTCTACATGCGCGACTCGCATGTGGTGAACCCCAACAAGGACGTCTCCACAATAATGCAGCTCTTCAACGACGCCGGCATGCTCAACCCCGACGGCACGGTGGCCTACGGCAAGGCAATGCTCAACTTTTTCGTGACTCCGCGATTCTGGACATCGGGTCAGAACGAGGAACTCATCGCCAACCTTTTCTTCGCCATGGATCTCGACAAGGCCATGGAAGACGGCGACAAACTCGACATTTCAATCTACCATCCCTCGGCATCGCCCCTCAATCAGAACGTTGAGGCGCCTTTCGGTCGCAAAAACCTGGGCAACATCAATCATTATCTCTCTCAGAAATTCTTCCCAATGTAATCTATGAACAGCATCTATCGTCATTTCTTGCTTGCCGCTTTTGCCTTCGGCGGCGTCGCGTCGGCTTTCGGCGCCGTTACACTGCCCGCGCGCGGTGTGGAGGTGTTCAAGCCCCGCGTACTTTCGGAAGACCTCATCCGCGAGTCGGACATAGCAAAACTCTCCGCCGACCCCCGCTGGGGCCAGGGCAGCTCGTCGACAAACCTCTTCTGGTTCGTCTATTCCGACCGCGACAACAACCCTTACTATGAATCGCCTTCCGCCGGCTCGGCCAAGCTGGGCACGCTCAGTATGAACGAGCCCCTTGTGATAGCCAAAATTGAGAACGGCTACGCCCTTGTCTTCGAAGAGCCCAAGACGGCACCGTATCCACAGATATCGTCGGCCGCCAAGACGCGCGGCTGGGTGCCCATGGACAAGCTGCTTCTCTGGCAGCGCTGCCCCGTTGACGAAAACCACATCTACCGCAAGGCCATCCTCGCCGTCAACACCACCGGCAAGGAAGACGAGGAACTCATGACGAGCCAGGCCATAGGCAAGGTGTTCTCCGACCCCGTGTCGCAGGCCGGCGGCGAGAACGTGAGCTCCAACCTCGAGTTCTTCTACATCATGAAGAAGGACCCCTCGGGCCGCTATCTTCTCTCCACCTCGCACAGCATGGAGGGTTTCACAAACCAGGTGCTCTTCGGCTGGGTCGAACCGCAGACCTTCGTGCAGTGGAGCCAGCGTTCGTGCCTCGAACCCACATGGAACAAGCGCGACGCCGACAACCTCAACAACCCCCAGGGCAAGAAGTACCACTTCTATGTCAACCCCGAGCTGACGCGTGAGGGCGGCGACTATGTCTACGCCCTCGCCAACGACAGCGACAAGAACGTGGCTACAAAGTACCGCATGACGCCCAACAAGCTCCGCTATCCTATCCTCGACAACGAGAGCGGCAACCCCGACATATACCGCACCACATGTATCGCCAACCTTGGCGCGGGCAACGCTCCGGCCGGCGAGGAGAAGCTGCGTCAGACCAAGGAGCGCGCCTTGCAGGATATGTCGCACGTCAACCTGATCTTCGTAATCGACGGCACCAAGTCGATGGGCGCCTACTTCACCGCCGCCGCCAACGCCATCAAAACATCGCTCTCGCGCTTCCGCGACGACAACACCAACAAGAAGGTGGGCGTGGTGATCTACCGCGACTATGCCGACGGCGACGCCATGCTCGAGGTGCAGCCCTGCGTCGACCCCAACAGCGCCGAGCTGCTGGCCTTCCTCTCCAACATCGGCCGCAAGGGCTACGGCGCCAAGAGCTCGCCCAACGACCACAGCCTTGAAGAGGCTCTCTACATGGGCCTCGACGCCGCCCTCGACACCCTCAAAATGGGTTACAGCCCCCGCCACAGCAACATGATGGTGGTGATCGGCGACGCCGGCAACGACCCCGCCGACACCCGTTCGCCGAGTCAGGACAAGATTATAGCAAAGATGGTGCGCAACCGCATACAGCCCATGTCGTTCCAGGTGAACCGTCAGACCTCCGACGCCTTCATGCTTTTCAACAACCAGATGTCGAAGATTATCGGTTCGACTCTGCGCGCGCAGTATCAGGTGCTTAAAGACGAAGGCGCCGACGTGAACGTGAAAATCAACACCTCGCCCACCGGCATCGACCTCACCAGCGACCAGCCCGAGAACTTCTATGTGGGCTCGCTCCGCAAACCCGCCTCGTCGCCCGGCATAATATCCACCGACGAAATCGTGCCGCAAATCGATATGGCAACCGGTGTATTCGCCGACGCTCTCGACCATATGCGCGCCGCCGTCTATCAGGTGCAGCCCGTCATCGCCAACCGCCGCAAGGTGAAGGGCGGTGCCAAGACCGGCATGAGCGTCAACGACGCCTTCGTGCGCAGCATCCTTGGCAAGGACCTCCTTGAACAGCTCGAGAACCAGAGCGCCAACTTCGCCTTCACCGGCTATGTGCCCAAGAAGAGCGACACCGGCATCAAGCTGTGGGAGGCCGTGGTGTTCCTCAGCACTCCGGAGCTCGACAACCTCATCGAGCGCCTCGAGCCGGCCAGCAAGGTGGCCGACGCCTCCGACCGTCGCCAGTATATCGACGCCCTCAAGGGCATCGTCCAGGCCATGCTCCCCGACATCACCAACGAGCAGCTCGACGCCATGCCGCTCAACGAGGTGTCGCGCCGCATATCGGGCCTCAACGAGGCTTCCGACGCGCTCAGCAACCATACCCTCGCCGAGCTTCAGGAGCCCCTCGCCGTGAGCGACGCCGAGTATCTCGCGCTCATCAACCGTTTCAAGCAGCAGTTCGAGAAACTCAAGGCCATCCGCAACTGGCCCTACAAGTATTCATTCACCATCAACTCAAACCGCTACTACTGGATTCCCGTAAAGGAAATGCCCTGATATATGGAATCGCTTTTTGAAATTCAGAATCTGCGCTGCTCCTACGACAAGAACTACCGCGAGGGGCAGTCGAAGGTGGTGCTCGAAATCGACCGCCTCGACATCCCCCGCGGCAAGAAAATCTTCATCGTGGGCGAGTCGGGCATAGGCAAGAGCACCATCCTCGAAACCCTCGGCATGATGAACAACACCATCGTGCCCGGCGACGACACGGTGTTCCGCTTCACCGGCGCCGACGGCCGGAGCGTCGACCTTCCCGAACTGTGGAAAGGCCGGAGCGAGCGCCGACTGTCGGACTTCCGACTCAAAAACTACAACTTCATCTTTCAGAGCACCAACCTGATGCGCAACTTCACGGCCTTCGAGAACATCGCCTTCACCCGCATGCTCCAGGGCTACGACCGCGAGCATTGCTTCGAGCGCACGCGCAAGGTGCTCGCCGACCTCGGCCTCGAGCATATCGACAGCCGACGCATGGCCCAGGAGCTCTCCGGCGGCCAGCAGCAGCGCCTGGCCTTCGCACGAGCCATCCTGCCCGACTTCACCGTGCTCTTCGGCGATGAGCCCACTGGCAACCTCGATGCCGAGAATGCCGTGCGCGTCATGGAGGTGCTCTCGCGCAAGCTCGACGAACTCGGCGGCGCTTCGGCAATCATCGTGAGCCACGACATGCACCTTGCCGCCACCTTCGCCGACGTGATAGTGAAGATACGCAAGCAGCTCCGACCCAAGAAACATGCCGACGACGAGGATGTGGCCTACGGCAAGATCGACGCAACATGCGTCTACGTGCCTTCCGACGACTCACGTGCATCGTGGACCAACGGCACCGACGTCTACGCCACACCCGATTTCGAGAACTTCCTACGCAGTAAATAAGCCATGCTCAACGAATATCTGCGCCTGTTGGCGCGCCGCGAAAGCAAAGAGGTGCTCGGCAAGAAGAGCGCCAACCTGTGGCTGCTCACCGCTGTGCTGGCCGCTACATTCATCTCCATTGCATTCAGCAACGGCAGCATGATTTATCTCGACGAGAAGATGAACGACCCCTTCACCAACTGGGTCGACATCAAGAACAACAAGACCGGCGGAACGGCGCGCCTGGTGCGCGACCTCGACGACGAGGCACTCCGCGAGCGTTTTCTATACGACAACGTTCAGCAGGACCACATCAACTCGCTCATCTTCCAGGGCCGCACGGGCCAGGACTGCTACCTCGAAATCCGTTTCTTCGAGCATATCCAGGGCAAGATTGTCGAGGCCGTGATGAATCCCGACAACCTCGTCGGAGGCGCCCGCGTTCCTTCCGAGGGCCTCAACGACGAGACGGTTGGCGTGATTCTGTCAGAATCGGCTCTCACGCGCCTCGGCTTCTCCGAAGACAGCATACCGGCCTATGTCGACCACAAGTCGTATGCCGTCGGCCCTAACGTCGACCCGGCTTTCGTGCCCGGTTTCCGCGATGGCTTCGCGCCCGTGGCTCTCCCGGTGCTCGGCGTGGTTCGACGTCTCCCCGGCAACGTCGACATGATAGCCTCCACCTATCTCTTCAAGCTTCGCCAGGACAACAGCGAGGGTGGCTATCAGCTCTCCGTAGGGCAGCACCCCGAGTATCTCCGCTCTCTGGTCTACTACATTCCCGATGCCGTGGCCGACTCCGACTTCACTGCCGCCGTCGCTGCCGCCGTGCCCGACAGCCTTGCCGGTGCTTACCGCATACTCGACAATCCCTCGGCCAAGCTCGCCTCCTGGATGCCCGGGCGCATAAAGGGTGTGTTCTTCGACGAGCGCACTGTCGACGTCTCGGCATACTATGCCGCAAGCCAAGCCCTCGCCCAACATTACGACGACACCGACGTGAAGCGCCTCTACGACTTCGCCCGCCTGAAAAACAACACTCTCGGCCAGGGCAACTACATATCGGTGGTATTCAACAGTCTCGATTCCATCCGCTCGTTCGAGGCCTTCGCCAAGGGCGACGCCTACCGCGTGCAGCTCGAAATGGCGCAGGTGAGCTCCAAGGAGAACTTCAATGCCGTATCCGTCATGGCCAACATCCTCTCGTGGGCCATGATAGTGTTCTCGATGGTGTGCATCGTCATGTTCATCGTCAACATGTTGCAGAGCTACTTCCAGAAAGTGCGCCGCAACCTGGGCACCTTCAAGGCCTTCGGTATAAGCTCCGGCGAGCTCATCAAGGTGTATGTCCTCATCATCCTGGCCATCATCGTGGCAGCCATAGTCATAGCCCTCGGCGTGGCATGGTTGGTGCAGGTGTTCCTGCCGCTCATGGGTGTGCTCAAAGACGGTACTTTCAACTACCTCTCGCTCTGGAGCGTCAAGACCGTGGTGTCGGTGCTGGTGATGATTGTCGCAACCGTAGTCACCGTGGTGGCAGTGATGCGCAAACTCCTCCGCCGCACCCCCGGCGACCTTATCTACGACCGTAACTAAGCATCGATATGGCATATACAATCTACGATTACCGCCGCGAAGGCCTTCCCTGCCCGCCGCAGATGGTCGACAACATCTTCTTCGACCAGGCATCGGGGCGCATGTTCCTCATCCTGCCGCGACGTCTGGTGGTGTTCTTCCCGCGCAACGGCTGCATAGGCCGGGGCGGCATGGGGCAGGTGTTCCTTGGAAAGGACTACGCCACCGGCGAGCAGATGGCCATCAAGATGGTGCACGCCCGCTATGCCGACATCCCCGAGGTGCGGCGCCGCGCGCGCGACGAGGCCTCGCATGTGTTCTCGCATCCCAACATGATCGAGATGATAGGCTGCGCCGAGTCGCTCACCGGAACGGGACCCATCTACATCGTGTCGAAGTATGTCAACGGCGCCAACATCGACGACCATCTCAAATTGATGAACACCGCCGACCCCTACGACCGCCAGGTCAAGATTGTGAATATGCTCATGCCCGTGCTCAGTGCCCTGGAATACCTCCACCAGAAGGGCATAACGCACCTCGACATCAAACCGTCGAACATCATGGTGCAGAACGGCCGCAACATACGCCTCATGGACCTCGGCATAGCCTCCGTGGCCCAGCGAACTGCCGAATATTCGGGTTCCGAACCAGTCGACAGCAGCAGCGGCTCGGGCCTGGCCGGTACGCCGAAGTATGCCGCCCCCGAGCAGTTCAACCACAGCTACGGCTCGGTAAACCAGACGTCGGACATCTACGAGTTCGCCGTCACGCTCTACGAGCTTCTGTCGGGCATCAACCCCTTCATAGCCGATACCCTCGACGAAGCCCTGAGCAAACATGTCAACGAGCCGCTGCCGCGCGCCGCGCTCATCACCGAGCCCATGCTCAAGGTGCTCCGGCGCGCCGCCCACCCCAACCAGAGCCAGCGCTACCAGAGCGTGGCCGAACTGCGGCAGGCACTTCTCGCCGCAGCCGCCGAGCGCCCCGGTATAATGAGTAAAATAAAAGGAATTTTCAACCGTAAATAAGCTCTCCCTCCTGATACTATGGATTCAAACCACGACGACCCCACACGTCGCCCCGCCGGCACTCCCTCCGGCGAAGGCGCCGTCAACGGCGGCATCAACGGCGGTGTCTCCGGCGGCATTGCCGGGGGCATAAACACCGGCGCGCGCACGCCCGACGCCAATCAAGCTCCCGCCGCCCCCGTAGTCCCGCCGCCGGTCGATAATTCGGCGGCCGACGTGCCGGCGCCTGCACCCTCCGCCAACATAGCCGGCATACCCGACCCCGAGCCGGACCCCGAACCGCAGCCCGGCTGCCCGTGGGAAAATCCCGACTATGTGGGCGTGCCGCCCGCTTTCGTCGTTCCCTTCACACCTCCGGCAATCGACCCTCCCACAATTGCCTCTATCGAAGATGCCGATTACAGCGCCGTGCGCTCCACGCACATCGGCGGACGCAACGAGAACCAGGACTCCTACGGTTGGATGACACTCCCCGGAGCATTCCTCGTGGTGGTGTGCGACGGTATGGGCGGCGGACCCGGCGGCAAGACGGCGTCGTCGGTAGCCGTAAGGGCCATAGGCGAGTATATTCATACCCGCTGGGACGCCCCCGACGCCTACGGCGTGAAGGGCTCGGCTCAGCCCGGAAAATGCCTCCGCTCGGCCGTGGAGTATGCCAACGCCGAGCTACGGCGCTTCATAAGCTGCTATCCCGACTTCAACCGCATGGGCACCACTGTCACGGCCGTTATCTTCGACAACCGCCAGGCCACAATAGCACATGTGGGCGACAGCCGCATATACCAGTTGCGCGGACGCCGCATGGTCTACCGCTCCGCCGACCACTCCAAAGTGGCCGACATGGTGCGCGCCGGTACGCTCACCGAGGAGCAGGCCCGTCTGTCGGCCTATTCCAACATCATCACCCGAGCCCTCGGTGTGGCCGACAGAGTGGAGGTCGACATCGACATCCGTCCCTATGAAAAGAACGACCGTTTCGTGCTGTGCTCCGACGGCATCTGGGGCGCTAAGGAACAGAAACAGCTCATAAAGCTCCTCACCGAGAGCGACTCGCTGCGCGGCACCCTCGACGCCGTCAACGCCGAAGTCGAGGCCGAAGGTCAGGGCCACGGCAACCACCACGACAACTACACAGCCATCATTGTCCAAACACTTAAAGATTCGTCACTCAAAGAAACAATGAGCAAGAGAACCAAACTCATCATGCAAATTCTCGGCGCCGTGTGTGCCCTGAGCCTGCTCACCAACATCATAGTATTCAGTGTCGTGCCCTCGTCGGGCGACCTCCGCAAGGAAAATTCCGCCCTCGAAGAAGAGAACTCACATCTCAAAGACACCATAGAGATGTTGCGCAAGGAAGCCCCCGAAGCAACGGGTGCCGGAGCCGTTGCTGCGGTCACATCTACCGGCACAGCCGTCGCCGAAACTCCGAAAACCGAACAGACTCAGGCAAGCACGCAGCAGCAGTCCCCAGCACAGCAGTCCGCACACACGGCCACAGCAACCCCCGCCAAGCCTGAGGCCAGCACCTCGGCAGCCGACCAGGCTAAAAACGCCGAGCTCCAGGCTCAAATCGATGAGCTCCAGCAGTCTATCGATAAATTGCAGAATTTATTGTCGAGCATTCAGGCGCTTCAAAATGTATCGTATAATGTCGATAAGCCGGCCGAACGTGGCAGGGGCCGTGCGGCAAAAGAACGTCAACGCAACTCCATTCTCCAAAGTTGGCCAATCCTTAATGGTCTTAATGAAGAACAGGGTAGAGAAATGGCAAACGCTAAGGAGAAACTCAATAACAAAATTGTCATTGCCGCCGGTGATGTAGGCGAATATGAGCAGAATAGAGGCTATACCGGTCACTACAACAACGGCATCATCAAGCCCCTCAAAAAAGTCATCTCCGAACTTCAGGCTGAGAAAGAGAAGCTTGAAAAGCAGAAAAAGTAATCTCTCCCAAATTCCGACGACATGAAAAAGTATATTATTGCGGCTCTTTGTGCGTTGGCTCTTGCCGGGGGCGACGTGGCCGTGGCGTCGTATCCTCATTTCCCCTACCGGGGGCTTGAAGAGGAGAAGCCCGCGCCGGCAAAACCCGATAAGACAGCCAAATTGCCCAAGCCGACCAAGACACCTGTCGCTCCCAAACCTCCCGTTGCCGACAGTGTGGCCGTCGACAGCACCAAGCCCGAGGCACAGGCACCTCTCACCGGCGACAAGGCTAAGATCGAAAAAATAATCAATGATATTGTCGTACTCGGGCGTATGCAGGCCGACACCGATGCCCGGCGGGCGGCAAAAGCGAAAAAACGCGATGCTGTCGTCGACGAGCTGCAAGGCCTCAAATTCTCCCTCGGCTCAAAAGGCGACTTGATATACTCCGTCATCATACGATTGCAGAACGACAATCACATACTCATCCATCCCGACGACCGCGAGCTTTTCGGCGGTAGAGTGGAGCGGGGAAGCCGCTACTATTGCGCCGCAGTAATCAAAACCTTACGTAAAATTCAGAAAACGCTATGAAAATAATCTCTATCGGACGTAACCCAGATTGCAACATCATCTACGACGACAACATGGTGAGCCGTCGCCATGCCATAATCAAGATTCTTCCTCTCGGCAAGTATCAGATTGTAAGTACCGGCACCAACGGCACCAAGGTCAACGGCGTGCGCATCACCGACAATGCACCCTATCCCGTGAAGCGCGGCGACTCCGTGGTGTTCGCCTCCACTTCGCGCCTCGACTGGTCGCAGGTGCCCGACCCCCTCAAACCCTTCCGCCTGGCTCTGTGGATTGTCCTCGCCGTGATTCTTGCCGGCGGCCTAACATTCGGCATTGTCAAGATTGTCGACCACTTCTCAGGCTCGGAAACTACCGAAACAACCACGCCCCTCGACATGGACGGAGGCAGCCCTGCTCCCGCCGATACTGCCAAGACGGCACCCGCACCAGCGCCCGTCGAAGACAATGCCGTGAAGCCCGCCGACAAGGCCAGCGATAAAGTCGAGCAGCCCACCCGCCGGCGTCAGCACCGCAACAACCGTCAGCAGCAGGCACAGACTACCCCTGCCCCTGCCGCCCCGGAATCCGCCAAGCCGCAGCCGGCCGAACCCGACGACGACGAGGGCTTCCAGGGCCGTCGCTGATACATATACATCTAAAAATCAGTAATATTAACCAATCATATCGTTATGAAACTACTCAAAATCGGTTCTGCACCGTCGAACGACATCGTGCTCAATAGCCAGTACGTCAGCGCCCGTCATGCCGACCTCATCGTACTCGACGACGGTACGTGCATTATTGAGGATAAAGGAAGCACCAACGGTACTTACCTCGACCCCAACCGCCAGAATCGCCTCCAGCCGGGTGTACAGCAGCCCGTGCGCCGCGGCGACGTTATCGTGCTCGGAAACACCAACCTTCCCTGGAATCAGGTGCCCCAGCCCGACAACAACTCGCAGTACGCCAGCGTGATAAACATAGGCTCCGACTTCCGCAACGACATGGTGGTGAGCGAACCCTCGGTGAGCCGCTTCCACGCCGTGCTCAAAATCGACAAGAAAGGCCACGCCTTCATCGTCGACAACAAGAGCACCAACGGCACGCAGGTCGACGGCGTCAAGATTGCCGCCAACCGCCCCACGCCCGTCAAGCGCGGCAACAACATCGTTGTAGGCCACAGCGACATCACTGCTCAGGTTGAGCCCCTGCTGCCCAAGACCGGCGGTTGGATCAAGACCGTCGGCATCGTGGCCGGCATCGCCGTCCTCCTTGTTGCCGGCATCTTCGGCGTCAAGGCTTTCATGGGCAAGAACTACGAGAACTCCGTAGTGTTCGTCTACAACCAGTATGCCTACACCATCGAGCTGAGCAACAATAAATACAACACCCCCATCAAGATGCGTATCGACATAGGCTTCGCCAGCTGGGGCACGGCATTCTTCATCGACGAGACCGGCCATATGGGCACCTGCCGTCATGTGGCCGAACCCTGGCATGAAGAATACAGCCACGACATGCAGACTCAGCTTCGCCAGTATCTGGTCGACAACCTTCCCGAAGCTTTCGACGGCGTTTGGTCGTCGCAGGAATCCGATCCCATCGTGCGCGACGTACGTGCTCAGATCGAACACTATGTAGGTCAGAACACAGCCCGCATCGACGAATACAATTCCATCCTCAACGCCATCCACTCCGGCGCCATCAAGATTTCGGGTGAATCCAACTCGATCTATATCGGCCACCGCGGTCGCTACTACGAGACCTTCAACGAAATGGAGCGCGCCACCACTGTCGCCGCTTCGCCCACCAAGGATATCGACGTAGCCATTCTCCGCCTCAACTCCAACGTAACGCCCAATCAGTGCAAGCCTTATCTCGCTATCGAAGACTGCTTCGAAGGCCAGCTCAAGGCCGGTGAGGGTCCTCTCCACTCCATAGGTTATCCCTCGGGCATTCAGCGCGCTACCGAAGAGTTCAAGAAGACAATCGAACCCACCGTCTTCGAGACCAAGGTGAGCAAGAACAGCGGTCGCTATACATTCGAAATCCAGCAGGGCACTACCAACGGTGCTTCCGGCTCGCCCGTATTCTTCAAGGACGGCAAGCTCGCCGGTGTGGCCGCAGCTGTCTATGCCGGTCAGGGCTCCAACACCATCGTAGTGCAGGCTAAATATCTCAAAGACCTCTACGATAAGGAAGTACGCTAACACTCTCCCTTCTCTATGAAAATAATACTCGCTATGGCCATGGCTCTCGGCGTCGCCCTCGGCGCCGGAGCCGCGGCCCCCGAGACGGTGACGCTCAAAAACGGCTCCGTCTACATGGGCCGCACCTCCATCAAGAATTTCGAAGCACGCTCGAGCTCGTTCATGGCCGACTCGGCCATCGTAGTCGACAGTGTGAAGAACGTCTCAGTCACTATGACCGTCATGCCCCTGGCATCGGTCAAGGAAGGTCTCGCCAACTGGTTCCGTCAGCATCCCGAGCGCATAAGCATCGGTCGCGACGGTGCCGAGGAAGTTGTGGTGCACCGTCTGCGCAGCGCTTCAAGCTCCGTCACCGACGATGTCGTGCTCCTCGAGCGCGGTCCGAAGGTGCTTAAATATGTCATCATCGCGCCTCTTACTGTGGAGATTCCCGACAGTAACGTGGTTAGCTACGAATACGCTGTCCGCGAACCGCAGGTCATCTCCGGCATCATCGACGAGGTTGTCACCACCGACGGCCGCACCCTCGAGGGTCAGATAGTGCACGAAGGCTCGCTCTTCGGCATCCTCACCGCCGACAATATGGTGGTCGAGATGCTGCCTTACAGCAAGCTCAGCAGCACTTCCAAGCGTGCCCTCTATGCCGACCAGCCCATCATCGAGCAGGTACCCGTACTCGACGAAGTGCGCACCAAGGACGGCCGCACTGTCTCCGGCATCATCACCTCGGTCAACCGCCGCCCACACGACGGCAAACCCTACTACATGCTGCGCCCCGTGAACCACGGCTCCGAGGTGAAGCTCTACTTCGACGACGTGACTTCGATCTACCAGCCCTACAACCGCGACTACAAGCCTTTGAAGGACACCCGCATCGATTCCGACAACACTATCATCGTCGCCGGCAGGGAGCTCCTCTCCACGCCCTACACCATGAAGCAGGGTTCGGCCGACCTTCTGTTCAACCTCGACAAGCTCCCCGAGCCCGTCAAGGCCACCGACGGCGGCTTCAAGCTCGAGATGCGCAACGTCACCAACAACCAGCAGATCATGGTCGTGCCTCTCGAAATGCCCAAACCGGGCAAGGACGGCAAGTATGAGATTTCATGCTCGGCCCAGAGCATACTCCTCAATTCCAAGCCGGGTCTGGCAACCGTCAGCCCCTATGGCAACCGCAATATTGCCTACACCGTGGCTCCCGGCCTCTACCTCGTATACCGCAACGCCGACAAGAAGGCTTACCTCATCAACCTGATGAAGTAAAGCTTTCCGCATCAACATCAAGCGCCCGGCCATGGTCGGGCGCTTGTCGTACCGGCACAAAAAATCGGAGGCCGCGCCCGTCGGGGTGCGGCCTCCGTGTGTATGCGGCTGTTTGTCAGCCCAGAGCCTCGGTGAGGGTTTTGAGGGCTATGTTGATGCCGTCGGCGTCCTTGCCGCCGGCCTGTGCGAAGCCCGGCTGGCCGCCGCCGCCGCCCTTGATGCTGCGGGCGGCCTCGCGTACCATCTGCGAGGCGTTGTGCGTCTTGGTAAGGTCGTCGGTGAGCATTACGGTGAGCAGAGGCTTGCCCGACGGGTCGACGGTAGCGCCGATGAAGGCAGTGTTCTCTGCCGACAGCGTGCGCACGGCGAAGGCAACGCCCTTCACCACTTCCGGCAGGCGTATGCCCTGCATCGTCACGAGCTTGACGCCCGAGGGGGTGAAGCCGGCCTTGTCGAGCATCTCGCGGCTGATGGTCTGGATGCGTTCGGTGAAGTGTTCCTCGGCCTGGCGGCGAAGCTCCTGATTCTCTTCTATCGACTTGCGGAGGGCTGCCACGAGGTCGGGAGCGTTGTTGAACATTCCGGCGATGGTGCGCAGGGTGTCCTGCACCTCGTTGAGCAACTTCTCCACGGCAGTACCCGTGACGGCCTCGATGCGGCGAACGCCGGCGGCGATGCTCGATTCCGACACAATCTTTATCATGCCGATGTTGCCGGTGTTGTCGACGTGCGTACCGCCGCAGAGTTCAACAGAGTCGCCGTAGCGGATCACGCGCACGTCGTCGCCGTATTTCTCGCCGAAGAGTGCCATCGCACCCATGGCGCGGGCCTCGGCTATGGGCATGTGGCGGTGTTCGTCGCGGGCGTAGGCGGCGCGAACGTAGCTGTTGGCCAGCTCCTCGACCTTGCGGATTTCCTCGGGGGTGAGTTTCTGGAAGTGCGAGAAGTCGAAGCGCAGCACGTCGGGTGTCACGAAGGAGCCTTTCTGCTCCACGTGCGTGCCGAGCACCTCGCGCAGGGCGCGGTGGAGCAGGTGAGTGGCAGTGTGGTTGCGCGACGTGCAGAGGCGTGCCTCCTTGTCGATGGCGGCGGTGAAGGTGGCTGCCGGGTCGGCGGGAAGCTCCTTCACTATGTGCACGGCCACGCCGTTCTCGCGCTTGGTGTCGATTATTTCGGTCACGGCGCCGGTGGCATTGTCGGTGAGTGTGCCGCTGTCGCCCACCTGGCCGCCCATCTCGGCATAGAATGGCGTGCGGTCGAGGATGAGCTGGTAGAACTCGCGGTTCTTCTGCTTCACGTGGCGGTATTTGAGGATATGGGCCTCGCACTCGCTCTCGTCGTAGCCAACGAATTCTTCCTCGCCTTCGCCTACGGTCACCCAGTCGGCGGCCTCCACGGCGGCGGCGGCGCGGGCGCGGTTTTTCTGCGCCTGCATCTCGTCGTCGAAGCCCTCGAGGTCGGCGGTCATGCCGTAGTCTTTGAGGATGAGCAGGGTGAGGTCGAGCGGGAAGCCGTAGGTGTCGTAGAGCGTGAAGGCCTGCTTGCCCGAAATCTCGGTCTTGCCCTCGGCCTTGGCGGCGGCAACGGCGTCGTCGAGCAGGCGTATGCCGTTTTCGAGCGTGCGCAGGAAGGCGTCTTCCTCTTCCTTTATCACCTTCATTATAAGGTCGCGGTTGGCCGGGAGCTCGGGGTATGCCTCGCCCATGTTCTCGATGAGCGTGTCGACCAGGCGGTACATGAATGCCTGCTTTTGGTCGAGGAAGGTGTAGGCGTAGCGCACGGCGCGGCGAAGGATGCGGCGGATTACATAGCCGGCCTTGGCGTTGCTCGGCAGCTGGTTGTCGGCTATCGAGAAGGCTATGGTGCGCACATGGTCGGCGATGACGCGCATGGCCACGTCGACGTGCTTGTCTCTGCCGTATTCTTTGCCCGAGAGCGAGGCTATTTTGCCGATGAGCGGCGTGAAGACGTCGGTGTCGTAGTTCGACGTCTTGCCTTGCAGGGCCATGCACAGGCGCTCGAAGCCCATGCCGGTGTCGATTACCTTGGCGGGCAGCGGTTCGAGGCTGCCGTCGGCCTTGCGGTTGTACTGCATGAACACAAGGTTCCAAATCTCTATCACCTGCGGATGGTCCTTGTTCACCAGCTCGCGGCCGGGCGTCTGCTCGCGCTCTTCGGCGGGACGGAGGTCGATGTGTATCTCCGAGCAGGGGCCGCAGGGGCCGGTGTCGCCCATTTCCCAAAAGTTGTCGTGCTTGTTGCCGTTGATTATGTGGTCGGCGGGAAGGTGTTTGAGCCATATGCCGGCGGCTTCGTCGTCGCGGGCCAGGCCTTCCGCGTCGGAACCCTCGAAGACGGTGGCGTAGAGGTGCTCGGGGTTAAGCCCGAGCACGTCGACGAGGTATTCCCATGCCATGTCGATGGCCTCGGCCTTGAAATAGTCGCCGAACGACCAGTTGCCGAGCATCTCGAACATGGTGTGGTGGTAGGTGTCGAGTCCCACTTCCTCGAGGTCGTTGTGCTTGCCGCTCACGCGAAGACACTTCTGCGAGTCGGCCACGCGGCGGTGTTTGGGAGCCGCCTGGCCAAGGATGATGTCCTTGAATTGGTTCATGCCCGCGTTGGTAAACATCAGCGTGGGGTCGTCTTTGATAACCATAGGTGCCGAAGGCACGATGCGATGTCCTTTCGAGGCGACAAAGTCTTTGAACGACTGTCGTATCTCTTTGGCTGTGAGATGTTTTGGAGTAGTCATATGTAGATTTTGCAATTTTCCGTCTTGCTATTGGCGCAAAAATCGTTAACTTTGCGTTTTGAAAGCGCAAAATTACTCGAAATTTTGCACTTTTGCAACTTTACAGCTCATGAGTCAGAAAGTTTTCTATCGCTACAACGCAGCAACCGAGCAATATGAGCGCGTGTATCCCGACCGTCGTCGCCGTCTGGCGGCAATGGTCCGCCCCTATGTGCGTGCTTTCGTGGTGGTGTTCGTTCTGGCCGTGATTGTCTACAATTTCGCCGAGACGCCGCGCGAGCATGCCCTACGCGTACAGAACGAGCGCCTCGCCACAAACCTCGAGCTTCTCGGCCGCCGGGCCGACTATGCCGTGGCCGTGATGGAAGACCTCGCCGAGCGCGACAACAATTTCTACCGAGCCATGATGCAGGCCGAGCCAATGGGTGCGGCGCAGCGATATGCCGGCCTCGAGCGCCAGCGCATCTACAACCGTCTCGACTCACTCCCCGACGACCGCCTGGTGGAACAGGTAACCACGAAGCTCGACCGCCTCGACCGCATGGTTTACTCGCAGATTCGCTCCTTCGACTATCTAGCCTCCCAGGTCGACAGCCAAAAGGTGCGCGTGGCCCACACTCCCGCCATACAGCCTGTTCCCGAAAAATACCTCCGCACCATGGCCTCGGGCTACGGAGTCCGCCGCGACCCAATCTACGGCACCATGAAATTCCACGAAGGCATGGACTTCTCCGCTCCCGTCGGCACGCCCGTCTACGCCACCGCCGACGGCACGGTCACGGCATCGTCGTGGCAGAGCGCCTATGGAAACATGGTGCAGATCGACCACGGTTTCAACTACACCACCCGCTACGCCCACCTATCCAAGCTCATAGCCCGCCAGGGCCAGCAGGTGCGTCGAGGCGACCTCATAGGCCTCGTGGGCAACACTGGAAAATCCACAGGCCCCCACCTGCACTACGAGGTGCGCTACCGCGGCGCTCCTCAGAACCCCGTGAACTATTATTTCTACGATCTTACACCCGAGCAGTACGACGAGATTGTGAATCTCGCCGAAAATGCCGGACATGTCATGGACTGATGGCCGACCGTTTCGACAAAAAATATTACCGCATCGGCGATGTCAGCGCCATGCTCGACCTCCCGCAGAGCACCCTCCGCTATTGGGAGAGCGAGTTCTCCGAACTCTCGCCCAAGCGCACGACATCGGGCCTGCGCATATATACCCCCGCCGACGTCGAGATGGTCGAAATAATCCGGTTCCTCCTCTACGACAAGGGCCTCACCCTCGACGGCGCCCGCGAGCATCTGCGCAAGAACCGCCGCGACACCATGCGCGTCCATGAGGCCGTGAAGCGCCTCCGCGCCGTGCGCGACCGTCTTACGGCCGTCCTCGGTGCTCTCGACGAGCGCCAGCGCCGCCAGCGAGCCGCGCTATTCGCCGCAAAAGCTGCCGAAGAGGCGGAGAAAAATAAGGAATGATTATTTTGTCAGGGCCGTTGCAGCTCTGCGGCCGGCACGGTATCGATGCGTATTAGCTTTCGGTGACGGATGGTGCGCGGATTCGTGAGAACAACCGCGCGGTAGATCGTGTCGCCGTCGGCCAAAGGTACGGTTTTCGCTCCCCACCAGAAACGGTATTCCACTTCGCCGCTGCGCCCCATCATGTGGCACAGAAGGCGGTCGATAAGCGGCATGCTGCTTTCGGGAGGCCCGAAAACGCCGTTGTATACGCTCGTCGTGCTGTCGCGCTGGGCCATATACGGCCAGCGCCCGTAGAGCGGGGTGTTACCCGGCACCTTCGGCCATTCTTCAAGGGGCTTGGAGGCGTAGGCCGAGTCGACGGGCAGCGTAACCGTGTGGGGATGTCCGGCGGCCGAGGCGAAAAAGCGGATCGACACGAAGTCGTCCTGTACCTGCCCGGGAATGCCGAGAAGATACGCGGGTATGCTGTCGTTGGGTATCGTTCCGAAGGGAATGATGCCGGAGTAGGGGAGGCCGTTGCCGGGCAGCTCCATGATGTGGTGCTGCACCTGCCGCTCTTCGTCGCCGAGAATTTTTTCCCAACGCACCAGCTCGGCCATCCACAGGGCATAGGGCACCGCTGCCGCAAGTGCCGCCGCTGTCGTCACGCGCAGGGGCACGCGCTCGAGCAGCGATGTGAGGGCGCGGATTATCACAGGCACGCAGAACATGTCCATTATCCAATAGGTGCGGTTCGCCATCATCAGTACCACAGGCATCGCCGCGCCGGCAACGCCGGCAAGCAGCCACGCTCCGTAGCGTGCCGAGTAGTCCCTCATAGTAAGCCGGTTCACCCGCTTGTCGACGAGCGAGAGCAGTATGCCGACGAACAGCGGCACCGTGAGAGCCAGCGAACGCGAGGCGATGCTCATTATGTCGATTTGTGTGCCGGCAGTGCGACCGAGTATCGGGCTGCTCAGGTGATAGGCAATGCTTGCAACCGCGATGACCACAGCGGCGATATAGCGCCGCGACGGCAGTATGCCCCGGCAAAGCGGCAGCGACACCATATATACAAGGAGTATTGCAGTGAACCCTTCGTGCATCATTCCCGTCACGAGCGTCAGCGCCATAAAACCGACGAGCTTCCATTTCCCGAAAGTGTCGAGGCGTGGCAGATACCATATCATGAGGCAACACAAGAGCGTCGGCGCCACATAGTTCATTTGGTATACTACGCTCTGCATGTAGTCGTACCACGGAAATACCGTCCACATGAGCAATACGGCCAGTAGTACCGCCAGCGGCGACAGGCGACGCCGGTAGTCGCCCAAAAGCGCGAGCATTAGAGCCATCATGGCCGTGCATATGCCCATCAGCACACCTTCCACACTGCTGTCGACGGGCACAAAGAGAATGTGTAATAGATTGGACCACCGTGCGTTGATGAGACGGTAGTGGTTGGCAATCGACTCGACGACGTCGCCGTAGTCCGTCACGAGCGGGCCGTGACTCTCCCAGAATAAAACTCCCGCCGGCACGTCGTCGGCCTCGGCCATGTGCATGTACACCCAGTCGTCGGCCTGCATGGGCGACACCATATTGCGGGCTATCGCGCCGGCAGCGGTGATGAATAGCAGCAGGGCTATCGCCGCGGAGGCCAAGTGAGAGAGGCGCTGCTGGCTCTTTTCTGTCTCTGACATCGATTCGTGTTTTACAAGGGGTAAAAAAGAAAGGGCTGTATCTCACGACAAAGCCCCCTAATAATCTACAATCTATAAAACTTTATCTATTAAGTGCACAAAATTAATAATTTATATTCAATTGTGCAAAATTTTGTTTAGTCAAAATTTGTAAAACGTTGATTCACAGCCTGCGCGCTCGGCGCATTTTTCTGCACCGCCGCCATCTATTGGTAGTTTGAATTTTTATTCTTAGCTTTGCAGTATAATTCAATAAAGATGAAAAAGATTTTCCACCGACTGATGTGCCTGTTTGCTGCTGCCGCTCTCGTGAGCGCATGCACCGGCAACAATAACGAAGGCAACGATACCATCACAGAGCAGTATATCAACGAATGCTTCACCTATGTGGCTGATGCGGTCGACGGAACCCGTGCCTATTACGACGGCATGGGCTTCCAGCTCCGTCTCAACTTCACTAAGGCTACTGCCAACCTTCTGGTGCATGGCCTCAAGCTGAACGACGGCACCGTATACCCCGATTTCACTCTGGCCGACATGCCGTTCCGCACCGACAACGACGGATGGATTGAAATCAGCGCTCCTACCGTTACGCCCTTGATGTCGGGTTTCTCCGCTCCAACACTTACCAATGTGAAAGTGCGGCTCTATCAGCGAATTGTCAACGGCATATATGTGCCGGCATTTACGGCGCGTTTCACCGTCAACCAGCGCAGTGCCGTCACCGTGGCGCTGAAAGTGCAATATTTCTGGGGCGAGACAGAGAGCTCCGCTGCCACAGGTTCGAAATTCGAGACCACGGAAACATCCTATGCCGTTAAGTTCAATGCCGACACTCGCACGATGGATATCACTATGTCGCGCTCGCAGTTCGTTCCTTCCATGCCCGCCCTCAACATCGAGCTCAAGGCCGTGCCTTTCAACATTATGGGCGACAAGGCTTATGTCGAAGCCGCTTCGATTATCCCCTATATCGGCGACACTCCCTACACCACATATCCCGTATCGAATGTCAAGGGCGAGCTCGACTTCGGCGGCGGCTTCGATTTCGAGTTCGATTGCGCGCCTCAGAACGTCCCGGGCTCGCCCTACCATGTAGATGTAGATGCCGACGTAAAACCTTTGGATTAATATTAGTTTCATTCATATCGGCGAGGAGCGGCCCGGAGGCCTCTCCTCGTCTTTTTTTCGCTTGTGCCGATGTCCGCTGAGGCGAGAATGTTGATATATTTTGCCCCTTTGATGCGAATTATTAAAATAAAAAGCGTATCTTTGCACCAAATTTGAGGC
>CABRZA010000004.1 GCA_902475285.1 uncultured Porphyromonadaceae bacterium | reverse complement strand
GAACGCTCGCGACGTGCTCGGTCTAATAAACACTATCGCAAAAATAGCAAGTTGTTTTCAACCTGCAAAATATTTTGAGCTGTTTTTTGGCATTTTCTCACGCCGTTAAGCGTTTTTCCCGAGCTGGCGCCATTATTGAGTTAAATAAAGTTGTGCGGAAATAAATTAAGTTAACAAAGCGCAACTTTTTCACTTCGGCAACTCGCCGAAGGTGCGGCGCCCTTTGAGATAGTAGTCGGCCACTATCGAGCGCCGCGACTCGGCGTCGATGCCCAGAAGGTTGCGGGCGGGGGCGGTGGATATGTCGCGGCACATACGGCGGTAGTCGCGGTGGGCTTTAAGTATGGCCGAGGCATTGGCAAAGTCGAGGGTGAGCATGTATTTCGCCCATGCCACGGTGTCGAGGAGCCGACGGCGGAAGAGCAGCCCCCGGCGCTCGGCGGCGGGGATGTTCTTGTGGAGCATCAGGAGGTTGTTGCGGAAGTTGAGATAGGTCTTGCGAGGGTTGCCCTTGGCCAGCGACGCGCCGCCCATGTGCAGCACGGCGGCCGAGCCTACGGCGGCTATGGCCCAGCCTTCGAGGCGCATGCGCCAGCAGAGGTCGATTTCCTCCATATGCGCAAAGAACGAAGGGTCGAGCCCCCCGCACTCCATATAGGCCTTGCGTCGCACCATCAGTGCCGCGCCCGAGGCCCAGTGCACCTCCACATTGTCGTCGTACTGGCCGCCGTCGGCCTCGCATGTGCCGAATATGCGGCCGCGGCAATAGGGATAGCCGTAGCGGTCGAGGTAGCCGCCGGCGGCGCCGGCATAGTCGAAGTAGCCGTGCTCGGTGTAGCTCAGTATCTTGGGCTGGCACGCCCCTACTCCACGGTGGTGCTCCATATATTCGAGGAGCTCAATATCCCATCCTTCGAGGGGCACGGCGTCGTTGTTGAGGAGCACCACATATTCGTTGTCGACGGCTGCGAGGGCGCGGTTGTAGCCTTCGGCAAAGCCGTAGTTGCGGTCGAACGGCAACACCTCCACCGCAGGAAAATCGCGGCGGAGATATTCCACGGAGCCGTCGTCGCTGCCGTTGTCGGCCACGACTATGCGGCTTGTGGCGGCGTCGGTGTTGGCGATGACGCCGGGGAGGAACTCGCGCAGCAAGTGGGCGCCGTTCCAGTTGAGAAGCACCACGGCTATCGGTCGGTTGCCGGGGGTGTCGGGGGTAGTTCTACTGGTATTTTCCATCGTTTGTGTGTCCAAAGCCATATGGCGGGGTCGCGCCTGATGGTACGCTGGAGCATAGATGCGTAATGACGTGTTATCGAACCTTTTTCGGAGGAAAGAGTGCCGTCGTCGAGCAAGCGGCATGTTATGCGGTAGTGGCCTCGCGAGAGGCGTTCCATGTCCCAGTAAATTGCGGCCATGCCCATTTTTCGCACAAGGGTTTCGGTACCGCTGATGATGGCCGTAGGGCGGTTGAGGAAGAGGTCGACCACCGTGGGGTCGCCGTGGCTGGGCTTCTGGTCGCTCATGAAGCCAGTGACGGTGCGCACGTCGGCGCGACGCAGCTTGATTAGGTCGCGCAGCACCGTGGCCTTGGGGAAGGAGCTGCTGCCGAAGCGCCTGCGGATATGCAGCATCAGGGCGTCGAAGGTGCGGCTGCGAAGCGGACGGTACACCTGGCAGTAGTCCACACCGTGGTGATGCGCGGCATGGAGCGTGACCGAAGGCGCCCATTCCCAGTTGCCGCAATGCGAGAAGTAGACGGCCACGTCGCGCCCCGAGGCCACAAGACGGTCGATTAGGTCGACGTCGACAAACTCCATGCGCCGGCGCATCTCGTCGTCGGAAATATGGAGGAGCTTTATGGTCTCTACGGCAACGTCGGCGAAGTTGCGGTAGAAACGTCGCTCTATTTCAAGGCGTTGCGCGGGGGTAAGCTCCGGGAAACATTTGGCGAGGTTCTCGCGCACCACCCCTCGGCGGTAGCGCACCACCTTATATATAAGGAAGTACGCCGCGTCGGCCAGCACATAGAGAGCGCGCAGGGGCAGCAGCGCCACGAGCGTGAGCAAGGGCAGCACTATATAGTATCCTACAGACTTCTTCATATGTCGGCAGGCACGGCGCGCAGTGTCTCGCCGTCGTCGAGAAGTTCGGTGAGACGCATGGGGCGGAGGGTGTTGTCGGCCTCGGGCCCGAGGTCGGCCTCCACGCGAAGATAGTTGTCGGTGAAGCCTCCGAGCGGACGTCCGGGGGAGGAATGTTCGAGCAGCACGGGGCGCACCGTGCCCTCGAAGCGCCGCGCGAAGTCGGCGTGGTGCCTTGCGCTCACGGCCATCATCTGCTCGGCGCGGCGGTGCTTCTCGGCCTGGTCGACAACACAGTCGATGTCGAGGGCGCGCGTGCCGGGGCGCTCCGAATAGGGGAAGACATGCAGGTGGCTCACGTCGAGACTGTCGACGAAAGCTTTGGAGGCCTCGAAACGTTCGGGAGTCTCGCCGCGGGCGCCAACGATGAGGTCGACGCCTATGAAGGCGTCGGGCAGCAGGCGGCGTATGCGCTCCACCTTGTGGGCGAAGAGCGCCGTGTCGTAGCGCCGACGCATGAGGGCGAGTACCTCGTCGTTGCCGCTCTGCAATGGTATGTGGAAGTGCGGCATGAAGCGGCGGCTGCCGGCCACAAATTCTATTATCCCGTCGGTGAGCAGGTTGGGCTCGATGGAGGATATGCGGTAGCGGTCGATGCCGTCCACCTCGTCGAGTGCGCGGCAGAGGTCGAGAAAACTGTCGTCGCGGCCCTTGCCGAAATCGCCGATGTTGACACCCGTTATCACTATCTCACGGCCGCTGAGTTCCGCTACCCTCCTCGCCTGCGCCACCACATCGGGTATCGAGGCCGAGCGCGAGCGTCCGCGCGCCATGGGTATGGTGCAATAGCTGCACCAGTAGTCGCAGCCGTCCTGCACTTTGAGGAAGAAGCGCGTGCGGTCGCCGCGCGAGCACGAGGGCATAAACTCGGTGAGTGTCTTGGCCGGCGCAACGTCGGCGACCACGGCCTCGGCGACAGCGCTCTCGGCTATGTCGGGGAGGCGCAGCTTGTCGTTGACGCCCACCACGGCGCGCACGCCGGGCAGCCCGGCCACCTCGGCGGGTTTGAGCTGCGCGTAGCAGCCCGTCACCACGATGGCCGCGCCGGGAAAACGACGGTGCCAACCGCGGATGGCACTGCGGCACTTGCGGTCGGCCTCGGCGGTTACGCTGCACGAGTTCACCACTATGAGGTCGGGCTCCTCGCCGTCGTCGGCCACACGATGGCCGCGCGACACGAAGATGTCGGCCACCGACGCCGTCTCGGCGAAGTTGAGCTTGCACCCGAAGGTGCGGAACATCACGGCAAGACTGTTCACGGTTTGAATCGATTGATTATCCGCGCAATATCGCGCGCGTCGTCGACCGTCGTACAGGCCGAGACGGGTATGCTCACCACCTCGCCGGCCAGACGGCAGGTCACCGGAAGGTCGAGAGCGGCATATTCTTTATAGCAGGGCTGGAGGTGCGGCGGCACGGCATAGTGCACGTCAGACCCCACGCCGTTGTCGCGAAGATAGGCGCGGAATGCCTCGCGGTGCTCGGTGCGCAGAACATACTGGTGCCACACCATGCTGCCGTCGTCGGCAAAAAGAGGCTTGACAATCAAGGAATTGTCGATTTCAGTCTCATAAACGGCGGCTATCTCGCGCCGGCGTGCGTTCTCGGCGTCGAGGTGCGGCAGCTTCACGTTGAGCACCGCGGCCTGCACGGGGTCGAGGCGGCAGTTGTAGCCCTTGTAGATGTTGTGGTAGCGGCGGTCGCTGCCGTAGTTGGCCAGAGCCCTTACGGCGGCGGCGAGCTCGGCGTCGGTGCAACCCACGGTGCCGGCGTCGCCGAGGGCGCCGAGGTTTTTCGTGGGATAAAAACTGAATGCCGAGGCATGCCCGAGCGAGCCGGTGGCGTGCGTGCCGCGCGGCGACGCCTCGGGCGACACTGCGCCGATGGCCTGCGCGTTGTCTTCCACCAAGATAAGATTGTGGCGGCTAACGACATCTGCCATCGCGGCGTCGTAGGCCGTGCGGCCGTAGAGGTGTACCGTGAGCAGGGCCCTTGTGCGCGAGCCAATGTGTTTCTCCAACAGACGGCTGTCGATATTCATCGTGGCCTCGTCGGGTTCGACGAACACCGGACGCAGACCGCAGTCGGTCACGGCGAGCACGGAGGCTATGTAGGTATTGGCCGGCACGAGCACCTCGTCGCCTTCCGAAAGACGTCCGAGCTCTATCAAGGCCCTGAATATCAAGCGCAGGGCATCAAGACCGTTGCTCACGCCCACCACATGCGGGATGGCGAATTTTTCGCCCATAGCCGCCTCGAAAGCGGCGTTCTCCGGGCCGCCCACATAGCGCCCCGAATCGACCGCACGCGCCATGGCGGCTTTAAGCTCGTCGGCAAAGGGGGCGTTGACGCGCCCGAGGTCAAGGAAGGGATATTCTTTCATCGCTTGTCGCGGCACAGTTTTACAAACTCTTCATAGTCACGCACATAGTCGGTCTCCGAATAAGGCACCGACGTGAGCACCATGCATACCGACCCCGACGCGAAGTTGTCGAGCGTGCGCCAGTAGCCCGGCGGAATGTAAAGCCCCTCCCAGGGGCGGTTGAGAGTGAATGTAAGATGCTCGCTGCCGTCGAAGAGGTTCACGTTGAAGCTGCCGCTGATGGCCACCAGCAGCTCCTTGCCCTGATGGTGCGAGTGGCCGCCGCGCTCCTCGCCGGCCGGCACGTCGTAGGTCCAGTACACGCGCTCTATGGCGAAGGGCAGGCGTCCGTCGCCGTTCTCCACGAAGGTGAGGTTGCCGCGAGGATCGTAGATGCGCGGCAGCGTGATGAGGCGTGCTTTATCGGAAGAGGTTTTCATCGGCAAGGCGGTTGAGGTATAGTCCGTATTCGGTATGCAGCATCTTGAATACCAGCCACTTGAGCTGCGAGGCGTTGATAAAACCCTTGCGGAAGGCGACTTCCTCGGGCGACGCCACCAGCAGCCCCTGGCGCTTTTGTATCGACTGCACGAAGGCCGATGCGTCGGCGAGGGCGTCGACCGTGCCGGTATCGAGCCACGCGAAGCCGCGCCCGAGAGCCTGAACGTCGAGACGCCCGGCAGCGAGGTAGGCGCTGTTGACGGAGGTGATTTCAAGTTCGCCGCGCGCCGACGGCTCTACCCGCGCGGCCACCTCCGACGCTCCCGAAGGATAGAAGTATAGACCTACGACGGCGAGGTTGCTCTGCGGCTTGGCGGGTTTCTCCTCGATGTCGACGGCACGGCCGGAGGCATCGACGGTCACCACGCCGAAGCGCTGCGGGTCGGCAACGGGGTAGCCGAACACGGTGGCGCGCCCCTCGGCGGCACGCGCGGCGGCGGCAGAGAGCATGCCGGTAAATCCCTGGCCGTAGAATATGTTGTCGCCGAGCACAAGGCATACGGGCTCGTCGCCTGTGAAGTCGGCACCTATCGTAAGAGCCTGCGCAAGCCCTTTGGGCTCAGGCTGTTCGGCATAGCTCAGGGAGATTCCCCACTGGCCGCCGTCGCCGAGCAGCCGGCGAAACTGCGGCAGATCGTCGGGTGTGCTGATTATGAGTATGTCGCGTATGCCGGCGAGCATGAGCACCGTGAGAGGATAGTAAATCATGGGCTTGTCGAACACAGGCACAAGCTGCTTCGATATGCCCATGGTGATGGGATAAAGGCGCGAGCCGGAACCACCGGCGAGTACTATACCTTTCATGCTCAGCGTTTGGCGTACATTTTTTCGTAATATTCCATATACTCGCCGCCGGTTATGTCGTCAACCCACTTCTTGTTGGCCATATACCAGCGCACGGTCTCGGCCAGACCCTCGCCGAAGGGTGTCGCGGGGCGCCAGCCCAGTTCGTCGGCGGCTTTGCGCGCGTCGATGGCATAGCGGCGGTCGTGGCCCGGACGGTCGCCCACATACCTTATGAGGGCTTCGGATGCGCCGAGGGCGGCAGGATAACGCGCGGCGAGTTCGGCATCGGCCTCGACCTCGGCACGCACTATGCCGATGAGAGCCTTCACCATGTCGATGTTGGTGCGCTCGTCGTAGGCGCCGAAGTTGTACACCTCGCCGTCGCTACCACGCTCGAGCACGGCAAGTATGCCGCGGCTGTGGTCGGCCACGTGTATCCAGTCGCGCACGTTGAGGCCGTCGCCGTATACTGGAAGCTCGCGACCGTGGAGGATATTGTTGACCATCAGCGGAATGAGTTTCTCCGGGAACTGGCGAGGCCCGTAGTTGTTGCTGCACCGCGTGATGCACACGGGCATGCCGAACGAGCGGTGATAGGCCTGCGCGAGCATGTCGGCCGAGGCCTTCGACGCGCTGTAAGGCGACGACGCATGCAGCCCCGACTCCTCGGTGAAGAGGCGCGGACCGTAGCATATCACCTCGCGGCCCGCGGCCCTGCAGATCTCCTCGGGCGCGCGACGCGGTGCCTCCACGGGCATGTCGCCGTATACCTCGTCGGTGCTCACCTGCACGAAACGCCGCAGCGTAGGCTCCTCGCCGGCGTTGAGCTGCCCCACACGCTGACGACGGCAGGCTTCGAGGAGCGTGTAGACGCCGTCGATGTTGGTCGTCACGAAGGGTCCCGGGTCCTGCACACTGCGGTCAACGTGGCTCTCGGCGGCGAAATTCACCACATACGTCGGACGAAGGTCGTAAACAATGCGGCCTACGGCCTCGGCGTCGGCGATGTCGCCGCGCACGAATTCTATCTTTCCGGCATCAATCAGATGACTGATATTGTGCAGATTGCCGCAGTATGTGAGCTTGTCGAGCACCACTATGCGCCGGTCGCCGGCAAGGCCGGCGAGCAGCTCCGTGAAAGTCGACCCTATGAAGCCGGCGCCGCCGGTCACGAGGTAAGTATCCTTGTTGCAGCTCATTGTGCGTTGTCGGGGGCCTGGATGAGATTCGACATTTGGTCGCGTGCCGTGGCAAGCATGCGCTCGTATTTCTCGCGGTGCACCGATGCCAGGCGCTGGGCCTGCAACGCACACGCAAAATTATAGCAGTCAAGCAGTTCCTTGCGCAGCTTGCCGTCGAGTTTTATCGTCACGTTGCCCTTGGTGCCTTGAAGCACTGCCTTCGACGCTCCGCTGTGGCCTTCCAGCCACGGCCCGAGGGCGGCGATGTCCTCGGGGCTGAAGCTCGCGGTCTCGGCGCCGCCCACTTTCACCACACGCGCCGGGTCGAGCGAGGCCGTCTCAACGCGCTCGGAGCCGTCGACAAGCGCCACCGACCGCAGCCCTATGCTGCGCTGCACGTTGGCCACCAAATAGAAGTAGCCCTTGTCGGTCACGCGGCCCTGCACGGCGTTGCCGCCAAGCACCTTCTCGTCGACGCCCTTGGGCAGGAAGTAACCATCCAAACCCACCGAGCTGTCGACGTGCCGGAAGCCGGGCCGCAGGTTCTCAACCCGCAGCGTGGCCTCCGCGAGGGCGGCATCGCCCGCGCTTATGCTGTCGAGGGCGATGCCCTCCATGGCCTTGGCGCGAACGCCCAGAGCCTCGCGCCGAAACTCGGTCTGCTTCGGATAGCGCGCGTTGAGGGTGTCGAGGAGCGCCAGAGCGTCGGTGTAGCGGCTCTGAGCCACCGCCGTCTCGCTCTGCGCCAACAGCTGTGCGGCGCCTTCCTTGTCGGCGTTGCCGCACCCGCCCAATACAGCCGCCGCGCCGAGTGCCACGACGGTGAGTGTCTTAGTTATTGCGTTGAACATCTTTTACGCCTTTCACTGTTTTAAGTTTTTTTATCAATTGATTGAGCATCCCCGTGTCGGCGACACCCACCGTAAGCACGCCCTGAAAGAGGCCGTCGTTCGAATCAATCGATATTCCGCGCAAAGATACGGATTTTTCTTTATTTATTATAGAGGTGATGTTGGTCACGATGCCTATATCGTCCTTGCCCACCACGCGAAGCTGAGCCGTAAACTCCGCCCCGCCCTTGCCGCTCCAGCGCGTGCGGATGAGGCGGTAGGGATAGCGCGTGCGGATGTTCGCCGCGTTCGGGCAGTCGCTCCGGTGGATTTTTATAACACCCTCGGCCGAGATGAACCCGAACACGTCGTCGCCGTAGATGGGGTTGCAGCAGCGTGCCAGGCGGTAGTTGATGCCCTTGATGTTGTCGCCTATCACCACCACGTCGTTGCCGGCATCGTCGCGAAGCTCGTCCTCGTCGCGCGGCTGAAGAGTATACTCGCTCGCCGACACGCGCGTGGCGTCGTCGTCGCGCGTCACGGTCTTGGCAACCGTGTCGAGGTAGGCGTCCACTACCGCGTTCACCTCTATCTCCCCGCTGCCCACGGCGCTGAAAAACCCTATCTGGTCCTTGTAGCCCATCTTCACCACCGTGCGCGACAGCATGGCTTCGTCCAACTCGAGCTTGCGGTTCTTGAACCGTCGCTGCAACAGCTCCTTGCCTATCTCGGCCGAGCGGTTCTCGCTCTCTTTGAGCACGGCGCGTATCTTGTTGCGCGCCTTCGAAGTCACCACCATCTGCAGCCAGTCGCGCCCGGGCTCTTGCAGCGGCGACGTGAAGATTTCAACCGTGTCGCCGCTTTCGAGGCGGTAGTTGAGCTTGCGGTTCTTGCCGTTCACACGGCCGCCGGTGCACTTGCAGCCCAGACGCGTGTGTATGTTGAAGGCGAAGTCGAGCAGCGTGGCGCCCTGAGGCAGCTTGTAGAGGTCGCCGCGCGGTGTGAACACGAAAACTTCGCGCGAGTACACGTCCATCTTGAAGTTGCGCATCAGCTCCATAGGGCCGTTGGTGCCGGCCTCCAGGATGTCGCGCACATTGTTCATCCACGCGTCCAGCGAGCTCTCGCTCTTGATGCCCTTGTATTTCCAGTGCGCCGCAAGGCCCTTCTCGGCTATGGTGTCCATGCGCCGCGTGCGTATCTGCACCTCCACCCAGCGTTCCTCGGGGCCGTATACGGTGATGTGCAGGCTCTCGTAACCGTTGCTCTTGGGTATGCTTATCCAGTCTTTAAGACGACCGGGATTGGGCCGGTACATATCCGTAACCACCGAATAGGCAAGCCAGCACTCGGCCTTCTCGCGCTCCGGCGGGCAATCTATCACTATGCGGATGGCGAACAGGTCGTAGATATCCTCCACAGTGTTGTGCTGCTTCTTCATCTTGTTCCAGATGGAGTAGATCGACTTCGTGCGCCCCTTGATTTCGAACGTCAGGCCCTCCGCCTCGAGCTTGGCCTTGATGGGGCCGATGAAGTCGGCTATGTAGCGCTCGCGCTTGGCCTTGGTCTGGTTGAGCTCGTGGGCTATCTGCGTGAACACCTCGCGGTTGCTGTATTTCAGCGACATATCCTCGAGCTCGCTTTTGATGGCGTAGAGTCCCAGACGGTGTGCAAGAGGCGCGTAGAGATAGTTGGCCTCGTTGGCAACGTCGTGCACCAGACGCTCCGACGGGTGGTGGTTGATGGCGCGCATAAGCCGCAGACGGTCAACTATCATTATGATTATCACGCGGATATCCTCCGCAAAGGTCAGAAGCAGCTTGCGGAAGTTCTCGCTCTCGACCGACGGGCTGCGGCGGTAGAGCGTCGTCACCTTGTCGAGCCCGCGCACTATCTTGGCCACGTCGGCGCCCCAGCGGCGCTCCACCTGATCCTCGTAGTCGTCGCCGGCCGACAGGGCCGACAGAATTACGGCCACGGCCATGTTGCGGTCGGCGCTCAGGCTGCGGCAAAGGGCCAAGGCGGTGTCGAGGGCGCCGCACAGCGGATGTATGCCGAATCGGTCGCGTTCAGGCGCGCCCTGCGACGCGTGGGCCTTCACGGCCGAGCGCATACCCTCGGCGTCGCCTTTTTCAAGGCGCCCTTCCAATAGTGCGGCGAGCTCGCGGGCTGCTTCTATGGCGCCCACCGCCTCGCTGCGGGTCATGTATTGTGGCTTCTGTTCCATTTCTTTTCGATTGCAGAATATACAGAGTTGAGTACTACGGACTTATTAAGAACTTATAAAAAATGCCCGACAGCTGTGTCTCATTATCAACGCATCGGGCAGGATCTTGTTCACGATTGGCGCCCCCCGCGAGGCTTGTACTTCGGAAGAGTGAAGCGGAAGCAAAGGCCTCCTTCCGGTCGGTTCATCACCTCTATGGTGCCCCCGTGCGCCTGCACCGTGCTCTGAACGATGGGTAGACCCAAGCCCGTGCCGCCCGACTTGCGCGAACGGCCCGAGTCGTTGCGGTAGAAACGCTCGAACAGATGCGGAATATGCTCCTCGCCTACGCCTACACCGTCGTCGCGGAACTCCATGTGGTAGAAATTCTCGTCCTCGCCAGTCACCACGAGCTCGCATTTGGTCCCTTTCGAGTACGAGCCCGCATTCTTAGCAAGGTTGATTATCATGCCCGACAGAAGATTGTAGTTGCCCAGTATCTTGCAGTCGAGGGGAACGTCGAATTCGAATTTCATCTTCCCCAAAGCGCCCGACTCGGCAAGGTCGCTGCCTATCGTATAGGCCACATCGTGGAAGTCGAGCTCCTCCGTGCTTATCAGTTCGCCGCCCTCTTCCAGGCGCGTTATGGCGCTAACGTCGGCTATGAGGTTCACAAGCCGGTCCACATGTTCCTGCGCCTTTTGGAGAAAATGCGTGCGCGAACCCTCGTCCATGTCGGGGTTGGCAAGTATGGTGTCGAGATAACCCTTGATTACGCCTATGGGCGTGCGGAGCTCATGGTTGATGTTGTTGGTGAGCTGTCGCTTGGAGCGTGCCTTCTCCTCTATGGCATGAAGGGCCACAGTGTGCTCCCGCCGCTGGTTTTCCATTGCTTGCAGGCGCTCCTTGTATATGTGGATTATCTGACGAGATATGTCGCCAAGCTCGTCGTGGGGATAGTCCTGTGCCGGTATGAAATTGGGGTCGGTGGCCGCACGCTCGGCGAACAAACGCAGAATGGCGATGTTCTTGCCGAAATAGCGGGTGGAGAAATACGCCAGTACAGTTACAACTACGGCTATCACAAACATCACCCAGAAGATGCTCTTCGACGGAAGCGACGCGTTAAGAATATCATTGTCGAACGGAAGCACCGTATAAACCGTCACGCGCCCGTCGTCGCTGCTCCTCAGATTGTAGTAGAAATATTTGCCGGCGTCCGGACTGCCCGGAGCCGGCGCTTCAACACCTGGCGTGCGCGTCACGCCAGCGCCGGCCGCACGTTCGGCGTCGCTCAGCGCTATCGGCTCGCCGTAGCACCGAAGCATACGGCCGTCCTTATACACGCTTATGCGAAGCAGGTCGTAGAGTGGATTTTGGCGGTAATAGTTGCACACAAAATCCATGAACGGCACCGGGTCGATGTCGTTCTCGTTCGCGGCAATGATACGCCGCGATATCAGGTCGAGCTGCTCGTCAATCTGCTGTTTCCGGTATTCGCGTTCGTTGTAGAACTGCCAGAACGCCATCCCGAATATGATGACCCACAGGGCTCCCACAAGGGGAATGAACAGCTGCCACTGATAGCTAATCTTTCTCTTTAAAGCCATAGCCGAAACCTTGACGGGTCACGATATACTTGTCGTAATCGCCCAGTTTCTTTCGCAGACGTGTGATATTCGTGTCGATGGTGCGGCCGGTCACTACAACGTCGTCGCCCCACACACTCTTTATGATTTCCTCCCGCGAATATATGCGGTTGCGGTGGGTGAGGAAGAATAGAAGAATGTCGTATTCCGTGCGCGTCAGGGTCACAACCTCGTTGTCGAGGTAAACTTCCTTGTCGTTGCGGTCGATGCGAAGGTTCTTGAACACTACATCGCTCTCGTAAATCGACGGTTCCGGCTGCGACGCCTCTGCCCGACGGGCATTCGTGATGCCGCTGCGACGAAGGATGGCACGCACGCGGGCAAGAACCTCCCCTATCACGAAGGGCTTTGTCACATAGTCGTCGGCACCGATGTTAAGACCCTTCACAACATAATCCTCGTCGCTCATTGCCGAACAGAACAATATGGGGATATTCTCGGTCGCAGTGACATTGCGCACCCGTTTGGCGAAGTCGAAGCCGCTGAGCTCGCCCATCATGATGTCAACCATAAACAGAGAATACACGTCAAGGTCCATATCGAGCGCTTCTTCCGCACTGTATGCGCAATCAACCTCATACCCCTCTTTTTCAAGGTTGTATTTCAGGATTTCGCATACCGCTTCTTCGTCTTCTATTACTAATATTCTCGTACTCATATCCATTGCATCCGACTGCCTCGGAATATTTTGATTTTTAGCTTCCGCAATGGCTTCGAAAGGGGCCTCTATATGCCTCTGGCCGCGTTGCGATTTGCTTTACGACCGCTAAATTAGCAATTTTTGCCGATATATTCATGTTAATAAAAGTTAATACATCCACTCCGCTGAACCTTATTTACGCCACCAGTGTTCGATAGATATAATTACTGATTTTGCACTATGTTTTTTCATGGTATTAGATTTAAGGTTAAAAGATTTTCGGGTGTCGTGAGACAGCCGATTTTTTTGCCCAAATCTTAACGGAAACGGCCAACGGCCGTGCCAAAAGCCGCATAGCGGCGATATTTTTATCCGAGTGGGTGCCGGCCCACTCGCGTATTGAGAATCAACCCAAGTCCATTTCAAAAAAAATCCGCCTACGGCCACCGCTGCAAATTGCTTAGCGTCAGGCCGAAGGCGGATATATCTTTTTCGTCGGATGGATCAGAAGAAGAAATTCTGAGTCTTAGGGTAGAACAGCATACCCCCGCCTAGCTGCTGCGCTGCGCTGTCGCCCAACGAGTTGGCCACTATCGCAAGCGCGAAACGAAGGGCCGAGCTCGGCCCGTTGGCCGTAATCAGATTGTCGAGCGCCATTACTGGCACATCGCGCATTACGGCACCTCCCTCGCGGCAGGCGCCGTCGAAACCGGGATAGCATGTCGCCTCACGGCCCTCCAATAGTCCGAGTGGGGCAAGCACAACTCCGGGAGCCGCGCAGATGGCGGCAATCTTGCCCTTGTGCACTTTAAGCAGATCGCACAGCGGAGCAAACCCCGCAAGATTCGTCGACCCGGGCATACCACCGGGAAGGATAAGCCACTCCGAACCCTCGAAGTCCGCCTCCTTGAAGGTCTGGTCGGCGCGCACTTCCACGCCGTGAGCACCCGCTACGGCATGCTCCGACGTTATCGATACACTTTTGATATCCATGCCGGCGCGACGGAGCACGTCGATCACCGTGATGGCTTCTATTTCTTCGAAGCCTTCGGCAAGAAAAATAAACGAACGATGCATAGCTTGAAGTTTTAGGAGTTAGTCAAACATACTTTTTTATTACAACACCGAGAAAGATGCTTTGGTTCGAAAGATTTTTTGTAATTTTACGCTATATTTGTTCTAATGAAAGCATACTCGATATTTCTGCCGCTAATTTCGGCATTTCTTTTGACATTTGCAAGTTGTACCCCATCTTTTTTTACATCCGACGGCACTATTTGGGGCACCGACTATCATATTGTTTATCGTGCCCCGCACCGGCTCGACGACAGTATCGCGGCCACTCTCCGCAGGGTCGACTATTACTTCTCGCTCTTCAACCCAATGTCCGAATTGTCGGAAATAAACGCCGGGGTGAGGCATGGTGTAAGTTCCCAATTCACTCACCTACTGAATGTAAGCAAAGAGGTAAACAGCCTTTCGGGAGGGCTCTACGACCCTACCGTAGCCCCACTCACACGCCTGTGGGGCTTCGGGCCCGACGACACCGCCCTACCCTCCGACAGCGCAGTCGATGCCGCCAGGGCACGCGTGGGAGTAGATCAATGTTATGTCGACAGCACCGGCACCCTTCACCGCAAGCACCCCGACACACAGTTCGATTTCTCATCCGTCGCCAAAGGATACGGCATCGACCTCGTGGCCGATATGCTCCGGCGCAACGGATGCTCCGATTTCATGATAGAAATTGGAGGCGAGATTTCAGTGCAGGGTCTCAACCGTCAGGGGCGCCCATGGCGAATACAGGTCGACTCCCCGGCTGGAGGACTCGGGCACGAGCGGCTACGCGTAGTAGAGCTCGGACCGCAACCCGTAGCAATGGCCACATCTGGCAACTACCGAAACTTCCGCCCCGACGGCAACGGCGGAGTTTACGGCCATACTATATCCCCCATCACAGGCCGACCCGTGCAGGGACGCGTCCTCAGCGCCACCGTCATAGCTCCCGACTGCACGCTCGCCGACGCCATCGCCACAGCCTGCATGGCTGTCGCCGACCCCGACAGCGCTCTCGCACTCGTCGACCGTGCCGCAGTAAGCGCCCTCATCGTCTACTCCTCCGCCGACACACTCGCCACCGTTCAAAATTCCACATTCCCCATTCAACATTAAAAATCCCCCATTCAACATTAAAAAAAATCCCTCGATTTTTTCCCAATGGGAAAAAATCGAGGATAATCCGCTTTTTCTTGTCGTAATTTTGTGCCGTAAATCTAAAAACACAAAATCATGACCAGAAAAAAGTATCGTTGTGGCCGATCGGACGCGACCGCCAAATCCACCCGCACATCAGGCTATGTGCATCAGATCGCGGTAGATATCGAGTGCTGCGCTTATCTGTTCGGTTGTAGCTGTGCTGTCGATTTGCGGCTCGCCGACGGCGTGAAGCAGAGTGAAATTGATGGCGTCCGCGCTGGCGTTCTTCTTATCCTGACGCATGGCGGCGAGGAGTGCCCCATAGTCGGCGCAGGTAATCTCGAAGGCACCGTAGTTGCGCAGAACGTAGTCGGCGAACTTATGCAGAACGTCCGACGGAAAACCTGCCGTCATCGTCGAAAGAACAAGTTCAACCACAAGACCCCACGCCACCGCATAGCCGTGGGGCACGGGGCTCTGCCGCTGGTAGGAGAATGCCTCGAAGGCATGCCCAACGGTATGGCCCAGATTGAGGACCTTGCGCAGGCCGCTCTCTTTGAGGTCCTTGTCAACAATATTGGCCTTCACCAGCACGCTCTCCTGCATAAGCGGAAGAAGTGCCGCAGAGTCGAACACCGGATAAACCGGAGAGTACGCAAGCAGCTTGCCAAGCGTTTCGGGGTTTTCCAAAAGACCGTGTTTGAGCATCTCCGCATACCCCGACAGCACCTCCTGCTGCGGAAGAGTGTTGAAGAAGATGGTCGAGATTATGGCGGCCTCGGGCTCGTAGAAGGAGCCTATCTGGTTTTTCAAACCGTTGAAGTTGATGCCGGTCTTCCCGCCAACCGAGGCGTCGACGGCGGCAAGAACCGTCGTCGGGATGTTGATGCAACGCATGCCCCGCTTGAAGGTAGCGGCTGCAAAACCGCCCAGGTCGCCCACAACACCGCCGCCGAGATTCACCACCACGGTCTTGCGCGTGGCCTCCATCTCCGACAGGCGCCGCCACAGGCCTTGAAGCTCGTCGAGGCTCTTGTTGGCGTCGCCCGATTTCACGGTGAGAACCGTTGCTCCTGCGGCGGTCTGAGAGTCCCGTTGAAGTATCGGAAGCACGAATTGTGCCGTATTGGTGTCGGCAACTATTGCCATCTGGGGATTGCCGAGTTCGGCGGCGAGGCCGTCGAGGGCCTCACCTACAAGATTCGTAAAGATAAGTTTCTGTTTCATAGAATTATACCTTTTGGAATTGGCTGCGCGCCGTATGCCGGCGGCAGGTCTCTGTTGTTGAAACGTGGAGCTGCACCCATGGGGCGAGCTCCTGATTATAACAATCGGGAAAGCAAAATGGCGCACTCGCGCATGGAATTTATCTCTATGTCGGCACCGGCGGCAAGCAGTGCGCCTGCGGGCAGTGGCCCCGTGCGCACGCCAATGGTCAGGGCGCCCGACGCTGCCCCGGCTTCGACGCCGAGTGGCGCATTGTCAACGGCGATGCTCCGCCACGGCTCCGACCCGGCCTTCTCCATACCTCGGAGAAAAGGCTCGGGGTGTGGCTTGCCGTGCCTGACATCGAAAGCCGTAACCCGCCGTCCTGCACTGAAAACGCCCGGAAAGTCGCGGTCCAGACGGTCGAGTACCGACCGTTGCCCCGACCCCGTAACAAGCACTGCCACCGCACGCGAGTGCGCCTGACCTACACATTCCTGAGCCCCCTCCATCAAGGATGGCGCTGCCATGGCCGCAAACTCTCGGCTCTTGATGGCATAAAGCGCCTGCTTCTCCTCCTCGGTGGCCGCACGCCCGTACTGCCGGCGTATCAGGATGTCGATGGTCGACGCGCCCGTCCGGCCCTCGTAGCCGAAAAACTCTTCCTCAGTGGCACTTATGCCCTTCTCGCGGCACATTGCCATCCACGCCCGGGCGTGGAGAGGCATGGAGTCGTAGAGTATGCCGTCCATATCGAAGAGCACGGCCTGCGCGGGCGCCTCGAAGGCGCGCCCTGTCCGACGCTCGTAGTGCGCCAGGGCCTCGCGGAGCCTATCGTTCGTTGCGTCGTTCATCGGCGGGAAGTATTGCAGCCTGAGTGTCAGAGCTTTGGTTCTTCGATTGCTTCTTGCGGCCCTTCTGCTTCTGAGGCGTGGACTCGGCGGCTGCGGCCGGAGGTGCTTCGAGTATGCCCTCCTTGATGAGTGCCAGCGAGTCGGAGGCTGTGAGCACTGTATCGGTGCTCATGGTCTGCGGCAGACGGCTGCGGTCCACATTGAGCCGCGCGAACTTGGAGTTGGCCACGCCGCGGCGGAAGATGCCCTCGATTTGGTTGATGAGGTTCACTCGCGCCGTATCGACTATCGCAACGGTGCGCGCGGCCTCGCCGGCCTTGAACTTCGCGCCTCCGAAGCGCACCTTGTACTTGTCGGGATTGCCCGACAGGTTGATGCCGAACTTGAAAGGCAGCGGCGATTTCAGCACCGCTATATGGTAGTTGAAGTTGAGAGCCAGGTCGTTGGAGCCTGCAACGCCCAAACGGTAGCGGTCAATGTCGAACTCGAAGGGGAAAATCTGCATCTCGTTGTTCTGCACGAGCATCTCAACCGTCATGTGCTTTATCTTGTTGTCGGCGCGGTCTTTGAATCTCAGCCACTTGCCCAGGGTTCGGTAGGTGTCGGGGTTGATGAGCGCAAGCGAGTCGCCCGAAAGCTTCACGGCGGCGTCGAGTGTCGGGAGAACCATGTTCATCGAGCTGTCGATATCGACGGTAGCCGCGATGTCGGCGCTGATTATGCCGCTGAAGTCGCGCATCAGGGGCATGATGGAGTCGATGGCGGGCACGAGCTTCAGAAACCGTTCTATGCGGAACTTCCGCAGGTCAAGACCGAAGCCGAGCTTGATGTCGTCGGCATGAGGGGCCGAATACAGTGCCGAGAAGCCGACCGAACCGGCGTCCGACGTCGCCGCAAGGTCATGGAGATTGAGGGCGCCCCCGTAGAGCAGCAGCTCCCCGCGGAGGTCGTGCAGAAGCAGGTCGCTGTAAAGCACATGGCGTGCCTCCACGTCGAGGCGGCCGTCGAGGTTCACGGGTATCAGCAGCGGCCCGGTGGCCGTGCTGTCGGCCACGGACGCGAGGACGAGCTCCTCGTCGTCGCTGTCGTCGTCCGAAACGCCGAGGTTGAGCTGCGGGGCCTCGCCCTTGCGGAGGCGCTCGGCATACGCCGCTCCGGCGAAGGCCGCCGACGCAAGCTGGTTCACGTCAATGGTGTCGCTGCTTATGTCGATGTTGATTTTTAGGGAGTTTCCACGCCGCTTCGACGTCAGGCCGCGACGAAGGTTGCTTATTATGCCCTTCATCGACAGGTCGGAATTGCCCGCGCGGTACTTCACGCTTTTGAGCACAACAGAGTCGGAGGTGAAGCGGAGGTCGAGATTCCGCACGCGGTTGCGCAGCGGGAAGAGCGGCGTCACAAGCCGGGCCGAACGCGTGGCTATGCTGCCGTTGATGTCCCAGCCAAGGAGAAAACGCTTGAAACCCTTCGACAGACCCCAGTCGAGCATCTCGGTGTCGGTTGAGTCGACGGCGGTGTGCACGCGGCGAGGGCGCGGCGCCCCGGTGCGGTGCCGGCGCTTGGCAAGTGCGAGGGCGTAGACGGAGTCGGGGCTCAGATCGGGGTGCGCCGTCGAGAGGCTGTCCACCAACTTTTTCATCCGTTCCCGCCGCTCGGCGAACTGCGGCCGCTGGTGCATCTCCACGTCGAGCGCCGCACGCGACAGCACGAAGCGCGTGTCGGGCGTCCCGGCCAAGAGACGCCGTATGTCCAATTTGGCGGCCAGGGTGGGCCGGTGGCTGTGGTTGCGGTAGCGGCGAAGACTAACGTTGCCCTTCATGTCGCGCATGCGCACGCCGGCGCTGTCGGTGATGGAGAGGATGTTGAGCCTTCCTATGCTTATGCCGCCGCCGATGGGCACGATGGCGGTGGTGTCGCGCCGGCGCCCGGCATTCTCTATGCCAGCTCCGAGCCGAAGGTCGGCCAGACGCATGGTGATGCCGTCGACAAGCACGTTGGCGGTGTCGGCCATGATGCGCGCGGCAAGTGTTGGAGCCGACATTGTGCCGGTGCTGTCGCTCCGCTGAAGCTTCGACCCGAAGTCGAAGTCGATGTGCCGCACGTCGGCCATCACGGCTGTGTCGTTGGAGAGGTAGTAAAGGTCGTCGCCGTCGAGGCGCCCTCGCACGTCGAGGGCGTGGAATCTGTCGGCGGTGAGCATCGAGGCCGTACCGCGGGCGCGCAGCTCCATGTCGAGCCGCCCGGATATATAGCCCTTGGCCATATCGGCGATTATGGGGGGCAGTTTGCCAAGCGACATGCGGCCTTTGACAACGGCGTCGAAGGCGGGGTCGCTAATCAGACGTCCGGCTTCGCCGCTGATGTCGAGAGCCGTGGCGGGGCCGCTAATGGCAAGGCGCCGAAGACTCACGGTGGCAGAGTCGAGCTCGTTGCCGCGCAGGCCCACCCCGAGGTCGAGGGCGGCGTTTTCCAGCCGAACCGGGCCCGCCGTCAACCGGCAGTCGGGCAACGCGATGTCGATGTCGGCATAGGGTATGGTATCGGTCGACGGAGAGAAGGGGCGAGTCAGCTCGGCGCGAAGACTCACGGCGCCGTCGCTCGCTATGTCGCCGGCGAGGCCGAAGTCGCGTTTCATCTCTTCGGTGAGCAGTGTGGCGAGGTCGCTGATGGCCACGGGGCCGACGGCAAGGCGCCCGCTCTCCACGGTGAGAGTCGAGTCGAAGCGCAGCGCCGCGTCGACGGTACCCTCCACAAAGGCGCCGCGCACCTTGAACTCCTCGAAGGAAACCATCGCCGGGTGCTCGGGTTCCCAGCGCACGCGTCCGTCGAGGCCGAAGGCGAAGTCAGGGCGGTTGAGGAGGTCGGCTATCACGCCGTGCGTGAGGCAGCCGTCGACGGCGATGTTGTAGAGCGGCTGGCCGCTGCCGTCGAGCTCCGCCTCTTGCAGGCGCACCCTTGCCTCGCCCAGGCTGTCGGCGGCATTGTACCACCGTATCTCGCGCGGTTCTTCGAAGGCGAAGCGGCCGATCGAGAAAGGAGGTATCACGGCAGGCGTCCCGTCGTCGGCCACGGCCGAGGTGTCGGTGTGGTAGATGTCGAAGTTGCCGCGCCCGTTGCGGTCGAGCACGAGGTTGAGCCCGGGGCGGCGGAGCACCACGTCGCGGAGGGCTATCTCGCCGCGCGTGAGGAGTGCCCCCACGTCGACACATCCTTCAAACGACTCGAGCCTGAACAGCGAGTCGGCGTAGACGGGCAGCGCCGAGCGCTCGTCGGGCGGCAGGTCGGCGAAGACCCGCGACACTATGTCGAGGCTGTCGAGCCGCAGGCGAAGCACCGGGAAGGCGGGATTGAAGTCGAGCACAGCGCGCCCGAGAGTCACGTCGGCGTCGAGGTTCTTCTCGGCCAGGCGCGTAACCAAGGGCGTGAGGCGCTCGGGATTGAGGAGCTTCACGGTGCACACCAGTGCGGCGCCTACTGTCAGCACTACGGCGAGCGCTACCCAGAAGACGATGAATGTCAGGCGGATGAGGAGTCGTTTCATTGTTCGTTGTCAGGCTTTGTTGTCCCTGTGGCGGTGATATGGAGGCAGGCCTGCCGGCGCTCGTGCTTCACCATGCACCGCCCCTGGCGGTGAAGGTCGTCGACGATTTCTACGAGCAGGTTCTTGAGGTCGGCGAAGGTGCGCCGCGTAGCCGTGGCGTCGTCGCAGATGAATTTGCTGTAACTGATGTCGAAGGTCGTGCCGTAGAGATGGGCGCTCTCCGGGGTGGCGTTGCGGTTCACGCGCCGCAGCCGCCGCACGGTGTTGCCCGTGCGCAGCATGCTGGTAACTTTCAGGCGGTAACGGCCGCCGCCACGCGCCGCCAGGCTGTCGGCGAAGCTGCGCGCTATGTCGTGGAGGAGTTCGGAGGCCTCGGGCACAAGATAGGGGTAGGAGTGCGTGAGCTCGTCGATGAAAAGCAGGCTGTCGGAGCGCACCTCCACTATGCCGCGCGCATTGGTCCATGCGCTGCCCTCGTCGAGCACCGGAACGATGCCTATGCGGCGCGCCGCAGCGAGGTGCACGGCATTGGAGTCGTTGAAGGCGCGGCCTATCGATGTTGCCAGCCGCCGGCTGCGCAGTGGCGTGCAGCCGCCGTCGTAGGCGCTGTCGAGAGGCGCGGCCCACTTGCAGTCGCCCCCCTTGCCGGCAAGGATGGCGGTGAGAGCCGGCGACACGGCGTCGGCATCGTAATCGGCGCCGCCGCATGCCGCGGCAAGCACCGCCACGGCCAAGGTTATTATATACAGGCTGTGTGCTTTCATGTCACACTGCCGGCAGCGACGTGCCGTTGAGCTTGCGGTAAAGGTCGAGGGCGTAGACGTCGGTCATGGCCGACACATGGTCGAGCACAGCCTGGATGCGGCTGTATGTGTCGGGGGCATGCACGTCGTACTGCTCGGGGAACTTGGCCAGCAGAAGGCGCGAATAGTTGAGTTCGGGGTGAGTCACGGCGTCGCACAGGCGCTCCATCAGAAATGTGATGATGCGGTTGCCGGCGAGCTCGATGTCGACAACTTCGGCCGAGCGGTAGATTTTGGCCCACGAGAGGTCGTTGCACCGCCCGTAGGCGTCGTGTTCGAGGGGACGGATGTGCTTCACCAGCGGCCCGTCGAAGGTGCCCGAGAGGATGGCGGCCTCGTTGTCGATGAAGGTGCGGGCGCAAGCGTCGACGAGGGCTCCCACCACGCACGAGCGCAGGTAGGCGATTTTCTCGTTGGGATCGCTCACCATGTCCATGGTGCGCTGCATGCGCTCGCGGTCGGAGGCTTCGAAGAACCCTAAGAAGGCCTCCGTGAGCTCGGCGGTGGATATGATGCGGAGCTTGTGCGCGTCCTCGAGGTCCATCACCTCGTAGCATATGTCGTCGGCGGCCTCGACGATATACACCAGCGGATGACGCGCGTAGCGCAGCGGCTCGCCGGCGGCGCTGAGGCGCAGCAGCCCGAGCTCGTCGGCCACGCGGCGGTAGTCGTCGCGCTCCGACACGAAGAAGCCGAACTTGCCCTTGGTGCTCAGCTGCGACTCGAAGGGATACTTAACCACCGAGGCCAGCGTGGAGTAGGTCATGGCGAAGCCTCCCTTGCGGCGACCCTTGAACTGGTGGGTGAGCACGCGGAAGGCATTGGCGTTGCCCTCGAAGTTGATGAAGTCGGCCCACTGGGCACCGTCGAGCAAGGGGCGCAGGCTCTGACCGGCGCCCTCACTGAAAAAGGTGCTGATGGCCTTCTCGCCCGAGTGCCCGAAGGGAGGATTGCCCAGGTCGTGGGCGAGGCAGGCGGCGGCAACGATGTCGCCCAAGTGGTCGAAATGCTCCGTGCCTCCGGCGCCGTAGCGCTCGCGGAGGGCACGGGCAACGCTGTCGGCCAGCGACTTGCCCACGCACGCCACTTCCATGGAGTGCGTCAGGCGGTTGTGCACGAAGATGCTGCCCGGCAAGGGGAAAACCTGTGTCTTGTTCTGCAAACGGCGGAAAGGCGACGAGAACACAAGGCGGTCGTAGTCGCGTCGGAAGTCGGTGCGCAGAGCGCTCTTGCGCGGGTCGTGATAGTCTTCCAACCCGAAACGCTTGTCGTTGACAAGGTTTTCCCAGCGCATCAGTCCTTCCATGGCAGTCGATTGCTGCAACCTATGTAGGTCTGCGGCGAGAGGGCGTCGAGCTCTTTGCGCACGTCCTCGCCGATGCCTTCAAGGCCGGCGATGAAGTCCTTGATGGCCTTGCGGTCGATGTGGGTGTTGGTGCGCGTGAGGGCTTTGAGGGCCTCGTAGGGCTTGGGGTAGCCCTCGCGGCGAAGGATGGTCTGGATGCCTTCGGCAACCACGGCCCAGTTGTCGTCGAGGTCGCGGGCAACGGCCTCGGTGTCGACATAGAGTTTGTCGAGGCCTTTGAGGGTCGACTCCACGGCGATGAGCATGTGGGCCACGGGCACGCCGAGATTGCGGAGCACGGTGGAGTCGGTGAGGTCGCGCTGCATGCGCGACACGGGCAGCTTGCCGGCGAGATGAACCAGAAGCGCGTTGGCCACGCCCATGTTGCCTTCCGAATTCTCGAAGTCGATGGGGTTGACCTTGTGAGGCATGGCCGACGAGCCGACCTCGCCTTCCTTGATGCGCTGGCGGAAGTAGCCCAGCGAGATGTAGGTCCAGATGTCGCGGTCGAGGTCGAGAACTATGGTGTTGAGGCGCGCGAAGTTGTGGCACAGCGACGCCAGGTTGTCGTAGCCCGATATCTGCGTGGTGAGGAGCTCGCGGCTGAGGGCGAGGCTTTCGAGGAAGCTGTCGCCGAAGGCCTGCCAGTCGATATGGGGATATGCGGCATAGTGGGCGTTGAAGTTGCCGGTGGCGCCGCCGAACTTGGCGTCGACCCATGCCTGGCGCAGCATGGTGAGCTGCTCGTTGAGGCGGTAGGCGAAGACGGCGATTTCCTTGCCCAGCGTGGTGGGCGACGCCGGCTGCCCGTGGGTGCGTGCCAGCATGGGCACGGAGGTGTTGGCCGTGGCGAGCTCCATGAGCTTGTCGATGAGCCGCTCGTAGAGGGGAATCACGACCCCGGTGATGCAGTCGAGCAGGAGGAGCGGGGTGGCGGTGTTGTTGATGTCCTGCGACGTAAGGCCGAAGTGTATGAACTCCTTCACGGCACCCATGCCCAGGGCGTCGAACTGCTCTTTGAGGTAGTACTCCACGGCCTTGACGTCGTGGTTGGTTACGCTCTCGATCTCCTTGATGCGCGAGGCCCGGGCCGGGGTGAACACCTCGGGCGAGTAGATGCGGCGCAGGGCCTCCTTCTTGTCGTCGTCGAGGGCCGGGAGCTGGGGCAGACCCACCTCGCTGAGCGCTATGAAATACTCCACCTCGATGCGCAGGCGGTAGCGCATAAGGGCGTACTCCGAAAAATAATCCGCAAGACCGGCTGTCTTGCTGTGGTAGCGCCCGTCGATGGGCGACACTGCCGTCAGTGGCGAGAGTTCGATGTGGCTCATGCGTGTTTGCTTTGAGTGAATGTTTCGATATGGCGTTTTTTCTTTTCTTCAAGTATGTCGTCGATGGCGAAGAAGATGCCGCTCTCCTCCACGTCGCCGAACTCGTCGTTGATGGCCGTGCCGAACATGCGCATCTTGGGCGACAGGCTCATGTAGGCGTGCACCAGCGGGGGGATGGTGTCGCCGTGGGCACGGACGTGGCTGTTGAGAATCTTGAGGTCGGCCTTGAAGTCGCCGCCGTTGAAGAGCGCGTCGAGGGCCGCACGGTCGGCGCCGGTGTCGAGGGCCTTGATGGGCCGCACGAGCTCGTCGGGGTCGGGGAAATATTTGTGGAGGAAGAAGAGTATCATGTCGCGGCACTCGGCGGTGTAGCCGGGGTACATAGTGACCTTGCCGAAAAGATATTTGAGCTCGGGATGCACCACCGTGAGCGACCCCAGGCCGTCCCAGAGGTTGTCGAGAACGTAGATGGCCTTGGCACCGGCGCGCGACGACTGGTATTCGGGACGCACGAACGAGCGGCCGAGTTCCAGTGTATAGGGCAGGCAGTGCTCTATGAAGGCCGGCGAGAAGCGGAACATGTGGCTGGTGGCTATGCGCGGCCGCCCCTCGGCGTCGAAGCGTATGTCCTTGCCGCAGATGTAGCGGTAGCCGCCGAGGATGAGCTTGCTCTCGGGCTCCCACACTATGAGCTGGCGGCAGGGCTCTTCCATGGTGTCGAACTCGTCGATGTCGCACTCCTTGCCCGTGCCTCCGCCGGCGGTGCGGAAAGCTATCTCGCGCAGGCGCCCTATCTCGCGCATGGTGTTGGGCGAGTTGTGGGCCGTGACTACATAGATTTCGTTGCTGCCTTTGTTGGTGGTGCGCAGAAAGCGCTCGGGAGTGAGTTCAGCCTCTATGGCAGAGAGGTCTACGGGATCGATTATTCTCTGGTTCATTGAACTGTTGTAGTTGCTAATTCGTATACTTTGCGCCTCACGGCCTCGGCCGTGGCTTCGGCATCGTGTCCTCCTTGGAGGCGCTCCCACGGTATGGGATGGCCGCAGGTGAGAGTGAAGCGGCGCCCGCGGCAACCGAACACCTCGCCCGGGAGGAGCACCATCTCGTAGTTGAACTTGATGCCGCTCTTGCTCCGCAAGGAGGCCAGACGGTAGAAGCGCCGGCTGTTGAGACCGTCGAAATGCACGGGCACCACGTCGCGGCGGTATTCGATGGCCTTGTTGACAAACATTTTGTGCCACCGCAGGTCGGCCACGGTGCCGTCGGCGCCGCGGCGGCTAACGAGGCCTGCGGGGTATATCACCACGGGCGCCGTGCCGGCGAGGGCCTCGTCGAGGAGCCGCACGGAGCCCCTGTTCTGGCTGCCGTGCTTGTTGACGGGCAGGAAGCAGTCGGTGAGGGGGTCGATGGCCATGAGCAGGTCGTTGACCACAAATTTGGCCTCCTGCTCGTAGCGGTGCGTGAGCCACGATATCATGGCTATGCCGTCGAGGCCGCCGAGGGGATGGTTCGACACGAATATGGCCCGTCCGCTCTCGGGCAGCCGCTCGGCGTGGCGCACGTCGAGCCCGACGCCGAGGTCGGCGAGGACACCGTCGCAGAAGGCCGCGCCCCGGCGCGGGAAATTATGCTCCAAAAGCTCGTTGAGCTCGTCCTGATGGATGAGCTTTTCGAGCCCCTTTATCATGAAATCAGGCACATAGCACATGCGGCCACCCAAGCGGGAGGCCAACACTTGCCTGAGGTCGATGCGTATGAGCTTTCCTTCGGTCATAATTCGCAGTGCAAATTTAGCAATTTTTACCCGTTTTTTGCCCCGAATTTTTAACATTATATCTAAATTTCGTACTTTTGCGGTGTGAAACCCTCAGACACCGTCACAGGCCTTGCTCTTGCCGCTGCTTTTTTGCTTGCCGGCGGCATGCTTTACGCCTTTGTGCCGGAGCTGTGGGGAGCGGAAATGCTGCGTCTGCTTATCGTCGGCGGCATCGCGATGGGCGCCTACCGGCTGCTCTGTCCCGCCACGAAAGCCGGATATTTGGTTCTGCTGGGCGCCTGGGCGCTTCTCGCAGTGGGCTTCTCGCTCAACCTGTGGTGGTTTACATCCGCCAACGGCGGCACGGTGACCGAGCCGGTGCTACTCAATTACGATGCATCGGTGATATGGATGCAGTTTACCGCCCTCCACGACGGCATTGCGCTGCCATGCGGTCTGGAGCAAATAGGCTACGCATCATTCCTCGACAAGCTTTTTTTCCTCACATCGCCCAGAATCGACAACATTATGATATTCAGCACATTGTCGACAATGCTGGCCATAGTCTTCAGCGGTGCTGCGGCAGCCCGCGCCGTATGCTCAAACGCTTGCCGAAGAAGGATGTGCACTATGGCTATGGGGCTGATGACTGCGGTGTGCTATTTTCTTGCGTCGGGGTCGCTGATAATAAAGGATGCTTTCGAATGTATGACAATGGCCGTAGCGGCGTGGGGGGCCGTTACTTTGGGCAAAGCCTCGCGCTTCAACGCGGGTGCATGGATTGCCCTGGCGCTTGTTGTTTTCGCCTCGTGGGCCACACGACCTTACCAACTGGTTTACATCGCTTTGCTTATGGCGCTCATCGCCATACCTGCATGGAGAGAAAACAAATGGCGCGTGGGCCTTCTGGCAGTACTCATAGCACTGTGCGGCGTGCTGCTTCTCAATAAGTTCGACTCCGGCATAACCACCCCTGTGCTCCCGGTTACCGACGATCAGGAACATTTCTACATCGGCGACAATGCTTCGAGCCGTCTCGCCGCTTTCAACACTGTGACCGGCAACATCTACGACCTGTCGCTTTGGCAACGCCTCGTCAAGCTGCCTTTCTTCGCCGCCGTGCAGTTCTTCGCTCCCCTGCCCTGGGCTTTCGCCCGCGATACTGTATTCGGTCCCTCGCAGGCATGGGCGCATGTGTCGTACCCATGGTATGCCGTGGCCGGGCTCTTCCTCTTCTTCCTCCTTTTCTGCCTGCGCCGCGCGCCGAAGATGCTCGTGCTAATGGCCATATTTTACTGCACGGCTTTTCTGGCAACGGCATATGTAACCGGTGGCACCGTGGCACGCTACTGCCTGCCCTGGCTGCCCTTCCTCACACCCTGCGCGGCATGGCCCGTGGTTGCCGGCGAATGGCGCACGCGCACCTTCCGCATATACGCCATATGCTATGCGGCCGCAGTTGCCGCAGGGCTCGCGGTGATTTTCACGATGTTGAACATTTACTCGCCCGGCGGATGGGAAGCGGCATGAAGATAAGCGTAGTAACCGTAACCCGCAACGACGGCGAGCTGCTGCGCCGCGCCGTCGACAGCGTCTACGCACAGCGCCTCTCCGACGGTCTGAGCCTGGAACATATAATCGTCAACGGCAATCCGGGCACATATGACGGCGCGCTGCGCTACGCCGAATCGAAAGGTTCGAAGATTATCGATCTCGAGCCGGCAGGCTGCTACAACGCGATAAACTACGGTCTGTGCCAAGCCACGGGCGACGTGCTCGGACTGCTCCACGGCACCGACTTCTATCACGACGACGCAGTGCTCAAGGCCGTGGCCGAAACGCTCGCCGACGAGAGCGTCGACTTTGTGTTCGGCGACGTGGTGTTCGTCAGCGCCGACAGCCCGGACAAAATACGCGGCGTCTACTCGGCCCGCACCTTCACGCCGAAGCAAATCAAGGCCGGCTTCGCGCCGCCGCATCCGTCGCTGTTCATACGCCGAAGTGCGATGGAGCGCACCGGACTGTATAAGGAAAACTACCGCAACGCCGCCGACTTCGACTACTTCGTGCGACTCTTCAACGCACAGCCGCCGATGACATGGCGCTACATTCCCCGCACCATGGTGCGCATGGAGCGCGGCGGCGCTTCGGCCACATTCCACAGCCGTCTGATAACCAACACTCTCGAGAAGCGCCGCGCTCTGATTGAAAACGGATTCTCGATAGGATGGTGGCGGCTCTTCACCCGATACCGTTTTCACTTCAAAATCCATAAGTAATGGAAATCAGCGTAGATTTTGGCGGCAAGGAATTCCTCAGACCCTATTTCTTGCGGCAATTCCCGGGTCGCGACGCTTTGGCCGACGACATAATGCCCGGCCGCACGGCATTTTTTATCTCCGACACCGAAATCTACGACTGCCGCCCCGACGAGTGGGCCGACGAAGATGCTCCCCTCCGCTGCGGCTCGCCCCTGCTGGAAGCCGAAAAGGCCTTCATGTCGAAAGCTCACGGCGCAGGCTGCCGGGCATTCATTCTCCGCTGCGCGCCCACGGTATGCACCGGCATGCAGGGACGCGCGCGACGCCTGCTCAACGACATATACCGAGGAGTATTTTTCCATCTCCCGGGCAACGAGGCACGGCTCAGCGTGGTGCATGGCACCGACGTGGCTGGCGCCGCTGCATTTCTTGCCGCATCGGATGCCGAAGGAGGCATATTCAATCTTACCGACGGCAACCATCCGAGCATCGACGACCTCGCCGAAGCCCTCGCATACCGTCTCGACAACAAACGCATATCAACCGTGAGCACCAAGCCGCAGCAGTGGTTCGCGCGGCTTGTGTACGGCGGCCGACGCCTCGACGACTATACAGTATCGGCCCTGGTAAGTTCGGCCAAAATCGAGGGAATAGGCTTCACACCGCAAGCCGTTTGCAGCTATCTCCGTAACCACGTCTACGACGACGCAAGCCTCTGATGCCATGTCATTCGCCGACAAGCTGTACGACACCGTCAAGAGCCTGGCAAAAATCATCGTGGGCTCGCGTCCTACGCACGGTCTGCGCAAACGCGCCGAGGGCTCACGCATAATAATTATGGCCAACGGACCGTCGCTGGCAAAGACCATTGCAGAGAATCCCGACGCGCTCCGCTCGGCGCCGTCGATGGCGGTAAATTTCGCTGCTCTGGCTCCTGAATTTGCCGATCTGCGGCCACGGTATTACATTTTGGCCGACCCGCATTTTTTCCGCACCGACACCGCCGACGATAATCTCGCGAAGCTCCGCAGCCACATAGCCTCGGCCGACTGGACGATGACGCTGCTTGTACCCGCCAAGTACCGCAAGACGGCTGCAAAACTCTACGGCCGCAGCGACATAGCGACATTCAATGCCGTTGGGTGCGAGGGCTTCCGAACATTCTGCCACGTAGCATTCCGCTGCGGCATGGCCATGCCCCGCCCCCGAAATGTGCTTATACCGGCGCTTATGACGGCGATAGCCATGGGCTATACCAAAATCACTGTCTACGGCGCGGACCATTCGTGGATGAAGACTATCTCTGTGACCGATGACAACGAAGTGGTGAGCATCCAGCCGCACTTCTACGCCGACAGCGCCACCGAGACCACGCGCATATCGCACGAATACCGCAACTACCGGCTGCATCAGATTGTAGAAAGTTTTGCCGTGGCTTTCCGCGCCTACCACCACATCGCCGACTACGCCGCCAGCCGCAACATCAGCATCGTCAACGCCACCCCAGGGTCGTTTATCGACGCCTTTCCGCGGGAGGGTTGACAGACAGCCTAATCGGTAGTGATATAAAACCGTCTTTTTAGTATGTACAACCTGGGGGGCGCAATTTATTGCGTCCCCTTCTTCATTGCTGATTGGTCGTTGGAGGGGCGGACGTTTTGAAGACTGTGCAGCCTGGGCGCACGCTTTGAAAAGCGTCCGTACTTTCTGTTCGGGTGGTGGAGATACACAAAAAAAGCCGGGCGATCTTTCGATCGTCCGGCGGATAGGGGCGGTTACCTACTTTTCCACTTTCGCAGTATCATCGGCGTGGCAAGGTTTAACTTCTCTGTTCGGAATGGGAAGAGGTGGAGCCCTTGCGCTATGGCCACCTTAGTTCTTTCTGCACCGCCGTATCTTAGATACGGCTTTTTGGTGCCGTCCGGCACGCTGGCCAGCGTAGAGGGTGGGAAAAGAGTGCTGGAAGTTGTACGAGTCTTCGTTGAATCTGACTTCTGAACGAGGCGGCGGTCCGCGCCGTCGGACTAGGCCGGCGAGACCTGTCCTTCTTTTTGGGGGGGCTTGCGCCCCGGAAAGGGTTTGGGTGATTAGTATCGCTCGGCTGTAGACGTTACCGTCCCTGCACCTGCGACCTATCGACGTCATCGTCTTTGACGACCCTTGTATGGAGATCTTATCTTGAGGGGGGCTTCGTGCTTAGATGCTTTCAGCACTTATCCTGGCCAGACGCGGCTACCCGGCGGTGCACCTGGCGGTACAACCGGCTCACCGGAGGTCTGTCCGACACGGTCCTCTCGTACTAGTGTCGGGGCCTCGCAAATCTCCTGCGCCCACAACAGATAGGGACCGAACTGTCTCACGACGTTCTGAACCCAGCTCGCGTGCCACTTTAATCGGCGAACAGCCGAACCCTTGGGACCTTCTCCAGCCCCAGGATGTGACGAGCCGACATCGAGGTGCCAAACCACTCCGTCGATATGAGCTCTTGGGAGGGATCAGCCTGTTATCCCCGGAGTACCTTTTATCCTTTGAGCGATGGCCCTTCCATGCGGAACCACCGGATCACTATGCTCTAGTTTCCTACCTGATCGACTTGTCGGTCTCCCAGTCAAGCGCGCTTGTGCCATTACACTCTCCGGCCGGTTACCAATCGGCCTGAGCGCACCTTTAGAAGCCTCCGTTACTCTTTTGGAGGCGACCACCCCAGTCAAACTACCCGCCAAGCAGTGTCCTCCACCATGGGAGTTAGAAACCAAATGTGCCAAGGTCAGTATTTCAACGTCGGCTCCGCGACCACTGGCGTGGCCGTTTCGCTGCCTCCTGACTATCCTACACATGGCACACCCGGTGTCAATGCTAAGCTGCAGTAAAGGTTCACGGGGTCTTTCCGTCCCGTTGCGGGTAATCGGCATCTTCACCGATACTACAATTTCACCGAGCTCACGGTTGAGACAGTGTCCGGATCATTACACCATTCGTGCAGGTCGGAACTTACCCGACAAGGAATTTCGCTACCTTAGGACCGTTATAGTTACGGCCGCCGTTTACCGGGGCTTCAATTCAA
>CABRZA010000003.1 GCA_902475285.1 uncultured Porphyromonadaceae bacterium | reverse complement strand
CGTCGGTTTTGCACTTGAATCCCCAGACTCCCTGCGGTCGTCTGGGGTTAACAATAATATCGTCGCTTCGCGACTCTTGCTAAAACACGGCCTTTTGCAACACCCTCTTTACAATAGCGTTGTCGCTGCGCGACTTATACTGTGGCTACGATATGTATTGCCAATTGAATGTTTACTTTCGGCTGATGCGGTAGATGGTGCCTTCGATGAGGCTTACGTAGATGTCGCTGGTGGTTGGGTCGACGTCGATGCCGTTGATTTCGCTTACGCCGAGGGGGAGCGAAGCGATTAGTTCGGGGCCGTCGGCGCGTGTGACGGTGACTATGCCACGGCGCGAGCCGGTGTAGATGTAGCCGTCTTTCTCCACAATGACGCAGGGTGCGTGCTCGTAGCCGAGGCCGAGGTCGAGGGTCCAGAGCTCGCGGAAGTCGGGCGCGGTGGCGTCGATGGCGACGAGTTCGCCGTCCATGGTCTTTGCGTAGACGCGTGTGCCGTCGGCGCTATGACCGAGGCTCTCGCGGTAGCGGTGGGAGTTGTCGCGCCAGAGCTGGCTGCCGTCGGCACGGCTGAGGGCGGTCATGTATCGGTCGGGAGCAACGACGAAGACTTTGTCGTCGGTAACGACGGGCACAACGTTGCCGGGGCCGAGCATGTTGGCTTTCTTGCCGTTGTTCCACACCCAGCGGAGGCGTCCGTTGCGGAGGTCGAGGCATCGGAGGTTGGTGTCCCATGCGCCGAAGACGAGGTCGTTGCCGTCGATGGCGGGTGCGGCCTGGCAGTAGTTGAATATGGAGTCGTAGCTCCACACGAGTTTGCCGTCGGCGGGGCGGCGGCGTTCGATGCGTTTGTATCCGCCCTGGATGTAGGCTTTTCCGTCGGGTGTGAGGGTGCCGTCGGCCACATAGGGGCCTTCTTTCGATTCCCAGTGGCGGCTGAGGCGCCCGTTGGCGGCGTAGTAGATGTTGATGCCGTTGTGCATGGGCACGGCCACTTTTCCGCCTTTGAGCAGCACGGGTCGGCTGAAAAGGCTTGCGCCCGTGGGCTGCGACCAAGCGAGGGAGCCGTCGGCCTTGGCTACCGCACGGGCTTGGCCGAGGGAGTTGCCGAAGTATATGCGGTCGGCGTCGAAGGCAAGACGGGTGAAGATGGATCCGCTGTCGGTCCATACCTTGGTGACCTCAAAGCCTTCGGGGGCGACGATTTCGGGGCGCGGGGCGAACTTGGCCTTGGCATGGACGGTGCGAGCGGGGAATGCGAACATTGCGCGAGGGGCTGAGCCGAGCGATTTGTCGTAGACCTTCACCCAGTCGCTGTCGACGTCGACAATGGAGTAGCCGTAGGTGCCGTCGCGCATGTCGAGCGCGCGGACCATGGCGCAGGGGAGGTCGGAGCCTGAGTTTTCGCCGCCGGCGTTGTACTGACGCCAGCGGTGATAGTGGCCGTTTATGTGGCCAATCACGGGGTACTGCTCGAGGACGGCCATGTAGTCGGCCATGTTGTCGAGGTCGTCGAGGAGGGGATAGTGGTTGAAGGAGAGCACGCGACGGCCGGGAGTTACGAGGCTGTCGAGGGTGGATTTGAGCCAGTGGAGGTCTTCCTGCTTGATATGGCCGTCGCCCATCTTCATGAACGGGCCGCAGTTTATGCCCACGACCACGAGGGAGTCGACTACGGTTACGAATCGGTCGTTGCCCCAGAGGTCGACGAAAGTTTTGGTGGCGCTTTGGCTCCATGTGTTCTCGTGGTTGCCCGAGAGAACACATAGGGGGTGGCGTATTTGGTCGAGGATGCCCTTGACGTTGCGGAGCTCGGCGTCGGAGCCTTCGTTGGCGAGGTCGCCGTTCATCACTACAAGGTCGAAAGAGGAGGCGTTGATGTCGTCGACGGCTTTTTTGAGCTGAGCTTCGCAGGCGTTGCCGGGCTGGACGTGAACGTCGGAGAGGACTGCAATTCTTTGGCCCCAAGCGGCGGGCGCGAGAGCCAAAAGGCAGCAGGCGAGAATGTTGCGTGTATTCATGATGTTGTTTTATGTTGTAGGGTATGACAAAGGTAGAAAAAAATATTCTGGCGGGCAATTTTTTTCAGAAAAAACAGAACCTTTCGGCGTCGGGCGGTGTTTGATAATCAAATTACTTCGATACCAACTATTATTTATGATCGATATGAAAAAAATCGCATTAGTGCTCGCAGTAGCTCTCAGCAGCGCTGCCTGCTTCGCCCAAGTAGACAAGGGCGAGCTCAAACAACTCCAAAACTTCCTGGCCCAGCCGGCAGTTCATCACGCCACCAACGCCGAAGCTCTCAAAATCAGCAACGTGAAAGACCCCGCCACCTGGGAGGGCGTCACCGTCGTGGGCAAGCATGTGACTAAAATCGACTGGAAAGACAAGAAAGTTGCCGGCGTTCTCGACCTGAGCGGCTTCAAGGCTCTCGAAAGCGTCGACGTAAGCCGCAACGCCATCACATCGCTGACGGTAGCGGGCGATGCCGCGCTTACCGAGCTGAACGCCTCGCGCAACAAAATCACGGCCGTAGACCTCAACGGCACGACGACCCTGACGAAGCTGACGCTGAACAACAACCGCATCACCGAGTTCACGCTCGCCGGCGCGCCCGTAATCAAGAGCATCAACATCGCCTCGAACCTTCTTGCTTCACTCGACCTTCAGGCCTCTTCCACGCTCGAGACACTCAACTGCCAGAGCAACCATCTTGAAAGCCTCACCGTGGCCGACTGCACGGCATTGAAGAACCTCTACTGCGGCTACAACAAGCTTACCGCGCTCAATCTCGTGGGTGTGACCAACCTTCAGAACCTCAACCTCGACGACAATCAGGTGACCAACATGCTGGTGTCGGGTCTTCCTTCGCTGGCCTCGTTCATCTGCTCGGACAACAATATGAAGAGCCTCGGCCTGCGCGACTGCAACGCCCTTATGGACATCGTATGCTCCTACAACAACCTGACCTCCTTTGAAGTGAACCAGTGTCCGAACATAGTATTCGTCGACTGTTCGTACAACGACCTGACCGAACTCTCGCTCACCAACCAGACCTTCCTGCAGCGCCTTCTGTGCAACAACAACGAGCTGACGATGCTCGACGTAAGCTTCGACCAGGCCCTGACCTACATCAACTGCCGCTTCAATATGATTACCGATCTCCGCACGGTGGCATGCCCGAACCTGCGAATGATTGCCTGCCGCTGGAACTACTAAGCACGGCGTACTACCCTGAAACATTGAGACTCAATCGACCAATGCGATAATTATTCTGATACTTCCCGAAGAGGGCGGCCTGTGCAGGTCGCCCTCTTTACCATTGTTAAAAGAGCGCGTATTTTTGTGAGAAAAATAAAAAAGTTGTAATTTTGCCTTACTTAAATCTATCCTATTCTGAGACTATCGAATATGACCCGGCGTTTTGCACTTGTCCTGATATACATGATCACTGCAGCGGCGGCGGTTTTTGCCGCTGCGACGACAGACGCACTGATGGCGGAGCTCGACAGCGCCATCAGCCGCCGTGAGGAATACAGCGCCGAGAGGGAGATCCGCATCGACAGTCTTCGTCACCTTGCCTCCGACACCTCCGACCGCCGGCGTCTGGTCGGAGTTCTCTCGGAGCTCTTCAATACCTATCATCCGTTCAGCGCCGATTCGGCGTACAGTATCTCGCTTCGCCTGGAAGCGCTGGGACGTGAGCTCGGCGACCGCGACATTGTGACCGGCGCCCGGCTCACCCGAGCCAATGTGCTGACCACCACCGGCATGTATGCCGAGACCCTCGGTATCCTCGACTCGATAGACGCGGCAGTTATTCCTGACTATCTCCGACCGTATTACTATCACACGCGCCGTACGGTTTACGGTCTGATGGCCGACTATGTGTCGTTCGACGACAGCCGGCGTGAGTACATGCGCCTCACCGACCTCTACCGCGACTCTCTTCTTCAAGTGAATCCCGAAGGCAGCCTTGTGCACAGCCTTATCCTTGCCGACCGCCTCAACTGCTACGGACGCCCCGCCGAAGGGCTTGCGGTGATGCAGCGGTATATGGATACCCATCCGATGAGCGACCACGACATAGCCGTGAGCGCCTGGACGCTGTCGGAGAGCTACGGGCTTCTGGGCGACAAGGAAAACCAGAAACGGCAGCTTATCATCTCTTCCATAGGCGACATGAAGGCCGCCGTGCGCGAATACATATCGCTGCGTGAGCTCGCGCTGATGCTCTACGCCGAAGGCGACCTTGAGCGGGCGTACCACTATCTCACCATCGCCGTCGACGACGCCACGCTGTGCAACGCGCGCCAGCGGATGGTGGAGCTGAGCTATGTGTATCCGACCATCAACAGCATTTATGTCGACAAGGTGCGGAGCCAGCACCGCAATCTGGCGCGAACGGTGGTTATTATTACGGTGCTTCTCGGGCTGCTTCTGGCGCTTGTGCTCTACCTCCGCAAACAGATGCAACGCATAGCGCAGGCTCGTGGCGAGGTCGAGGAGGCCAATCGCAATCTGAGTCTTCTCAACAGCCGCATCCTGGCGTCGAACTCCGAGCTTGAAGATGCCAACAACAACATAGCCGAAATATCTGAGCTCAAAGAGGTATACATAGGGCGCTACATGGATCAGTGCCTGGGCTATATCGACAAGCTCGACAGCCTGCGCAAGACCATAGCCAAGCTGGCCGGCAGCGGCCGCGCCGACGAAATACTGCGCATGACCAAGTCGGCCGATATGGTCGACCGCGAGCTCAAGGCATTCTACGACCAGTTCGACCGTACCTTCCTCAGCATCTTCCCCTCGTTTGTGGAAGATCTCAACGCTCTGCTTCAAGCCGGCGAAGAGCTCCGGCCCAAAAAGCCCGGCGGCCTCAGTCCCGAGCTCCGCATCTATGCCCTTATCCGCCTGGGCATTTCCGACTCCGACAAGATAGCCACCTTCCTGCGCTACTCAGTGACCACCATCTACAACTACCGCACGCGGGTGCGCAACAAGGCACGCGGCGACCGCAATCTTTTGGAAAGCGAGGTGCTGAAAATAGGGCGCACGCGGGCGCACGCCGAGGCTCCGAATTCGTCGGAAACATCATGAAATCGGTAAAAATTCGTATAATATACACTACTTAAATCGGTGCTTCTAAATACCTCAATCATCTCATTATCAACCAAAGTGTCTTAAAAAACAACTACTTTTTCACTCCATGCCGTTGCGGGTGTCAGAACCTATGTATAATTTTGCGGCATAAGAACCAAACTATTATCAATACCAATGGAAAAATGCATGATTCGCATCCGGTGTCTGTTGCCCGTGCTAATGCTTCTGTTCGGCGTACATTATGCGTCGGCGCAGACCATGAGCATTTCCGGTACAGTCACCGATCCCACGGGTGAACCGCTCATAGGCGTGAGCATCACCGTGGCCGGAGCCAAGACCGGCGCCACTACCGACATCGACGGTAATTACAGCATTCAGGCAGATGCCAAAGGCACGCTGCAATTCTCTTATGTGGGCTTCAAACCGCAGGACGTAAAAATCGGCGGTCGGTCGACCATCGACGTGGTTCTGCACGAAAACACCGAAGTGCTCAACGAAGTGGTCGTAATCGGCTACGGCACGATGGACAAGAAGGAACTTACGTCGGCCATCTCGCATGTGAGCGAGAAAGACTTCCTGAGCGTGAGCTCGCTCGACCCCTCGATGATGATTCAGGGCAAGGTGCCCGGCGTGTCGATAACCAACACCGGCGCCGGCGACCCAAACAATCAGGCCAGCATCCAGATTCGCGGCGTGTCGTCGCGCTCGGCAGGCCTCGGGCCGCTGATTGTGATCGACGGCGTGCCCGGCGGTAACCTCACCAACCTCAACCCCAACGACATCGCCTCGTTCGACGTACTGAAAGACGGCGCCGCTTCGGCCATCTACGGCACGCGCGGCTCGAACGGCGTAATTCTCGTGACCACCAAGAAAGGCAGCAAGGACGGCTCGACGCACGCTTCCTACACCGGCACTTTCGCCTGGGACACGGTGAAGAAGGAGCTCAAGATGATGAACGCCCAGGAGTACCGCGACGTGCGCCTGGGCTGGGGCGACCGCGGCGTTGACCTCGGCGGCAACATCGACTGGCTCGACGCGGTGACGCGCACCGGCTTCACCCAGCAGCACACCCTCACCCTCAGCGGCGGCAACGAGCGCAGCAACTACCGCGTGAGCGCCGACTACCGCAGGGCCAACGGTATCGACCTCCGCTCGCAGCGCGAGGAGTATGGCGCACGCGCAGCAGTGATGCACACCACCAAGGGCGGCCTCCTCACCATCAACGTGAACGTGGCACCGCGTATAATCTACCGCGACAACTCGGACTGGAACGTGTTCTGCAATGCCATCGAGGCCAACCCCACTACACCTCTTATGGACCCCGAGAACCCCTCCTTATATTATAACTTCCAGGGCCAGGTGGTGGGCTACAACCCCGTGGAGGCCCTCAAATTGGAAAAGGACCACGCCGACACCAAGCTCCTCGACTGGGACGGCACGGTGAAGCTCAACCTTCTTCCGCTCCTTTCGAAGAACCAGGACAGCCCGCACAACCTGTCGACGCAGGTGATGTTCGCCGACCATCAGTACAGCAACGACAACTCGTGGTTCCGTCCGTCGACGAGCACGCGCGCCATCAACGGCGGCTACGACGGCGAGGCCTCGCGCAGCTACTCGAAAGAACGCCAGTATGTGTTCGAATGGCTGGCCAACTACAGCGTGCGCTTCCGCAAGAACAACATCAAGGCCATGGCCGGATACAGCTACCAGTACTCGCAGTATTCGGGCTTCTCGGCCGAGAACAAGGACTTCCCCAACGACGGCCTCGGCCCCGACAATATAGGCTCGGGCGAGCTCGCCAAGGAAGAGGGCGAAGTGCTGATGAGCAGCTACAAGAACGACGCGAAGCTCATATCTTTCTTCGGCCGCGTGAGCTACGACTTCGACGGCAAGTATCTCTTCACGGCGTCGATACGCCACGAGGGTTCGTCGAAGTTCGGCGAGAACCACAAGTGGGGCGACTTCCCCGCCGTATCGGCCGGCTGGCGCATAAGCCAGGAAAACTTCATGGAAGGCACCCGCGGCTGGCTCAACGACCTTAAAGTGCGCGCCGACTACGGCGTGACCGGCAACCAGGACTTCGGCAGCTACATATCGCTCAACACCATGACCGGTTTCGGCTACTACTTCTACAACGGCAAGTACTTCCAGGTATGGGGCCCGTCGAAGAACGTAAACCCCGACCTCAAATGGGAGAAGGGCAAGAACTGGAACGTGGGCCTTGACTTCTCGATGTTCAACAACCGCTTCTACGGGTCGCTGAACTATTTCAGCCGTCGCCAGCAGGACCTTCTGGGCGACTACAAGGTGTCGGTGCCCCCTTATCTCTTCGACGAGACCTACGTGAACGTGGGCACGATGAAGAACACCGGCTTTGAGTTCGATCTGAGCTTCAACGCCGTGCAGACCAAGGACTTCGACTACAGCTTCAACGTGATAGGCACGTGGATGAGCAACAAGTTCGTGGAATTCAGCAACTCGAAGTATGTGGGTCAGGACTTCTACAACGTGTGCGGCACTTCGGACCCCTATCCGTACTACAACCTTCAGCGCATCGAGAAGGGCCAGAGCCTGGGCAACTTCTACATGTGGCGCTACGCCGGCATCACCACCGAGGGCGAATGGCTCGTTTACGACCGCGAGGGCGACATCATCCGCGCATCGCAGGCCTCCGACGAAGACCGCGCCGTGGTGGGCAACGGTATGCCCAAGTTCACCATGTCGACGGGCCACAACTTCCGCTACCGCAACTTCGACCTCGCGCTCTTCTTCCGCGGTGCCTTCGGCTTCGACATCTTCAACATCCACGACTTCTACTACGGCACCCGCAATTTCTCGGGCAACGTTCTGCAAAAAGCCTACGGCAAGAACTTCGACGTATCGCCCAACGCCACCCCCGTGGCCACCGACTACTTCCTTGAACGCGGCGACTACTTCAAGCTCGACCAACTCACCCTGGGCTATACCCTCAATGTGCCGCAGTGGCGCTTCCTGAGCAAAATCCGCATCTACGGCACGGTGAAGAACGTGTTCACCATCACCAAGTTCTCGGGCGTCGACCCGTCGACCTATCAGGTGAACGGCCTCACACCCGGCGGCCAGGGCTCGCGAACCTATTATCCTTCCACCCGCCAGTTCATAGCCGGCGTGCAGGTTGATTTCTAAACACCAATCTTACAGACCAATGAAATTTCTCCGATATATGGCCCTTGCGGGAGCGGCCGTCATCGCCACGGCAGCCTGCACCAACCTCGACGAGACTCTCTACGACCAGGTGGGCTCACAGAACTACTACAATACCAAGAACGACGTGATACGCGCGGCGTTCCGTCCCTTCGAGCATGCTTTCTGGAGCATATGCAGCCGTCATGTGCTCAACGAGCTTACTGCCGACCAGCTCATCACGCCCACGCGCGACGGTTGGTGGGACGACGGCGGCAAGTGGCGCAAGCTGCACTACCACACATGGAACGTGGAAGACGGCGGCGACGCCCAGACCGAATGGAACGGCTGCTTCCAGGGCATAATGCAGTGCAATTATGTGATCGAGGACCTCGACCGCCTCAGCCCCGAGCAGTTCGGCTTTACCGACGCCGAGTTCAACAACATCAAGACCCAGTGCCGCGTGCTGCGCGCGTGGTTCTACCTCCGCCTTCTCGACGCTTTCCGCCACATACCCTTCGCGGTGAGCTACAACGACACGTCGCTCAACAGCGAAGGCCAGGTCGAGCCGTCGGTGATATTCGACTTCATCGAGCGCGAGCTTACCGAGAGCATACCTCTGCTCACCATGAAGACCTCGCTGGGCTCGCAGGCCAACATCCAGGGTCAGTGGACGCAGGCTGGCGCGGCTGCGCTTCTGGTGCGTCTCTACCTCAACGCCGAGGTATACATAGGCGAGGACCGCTACTCCGACTGCGCCGGCGTGGCCGAGAAGATTCTCGACGGCACCTACGGCGCCTACGAGGTGGCCGACCGCTGGGACGCAGCCTTCGACTGGAACAACAACGAGTGCGACGAAGTGATTTTCGGTTTCCCCGGGTCGCAGGGCTATTCGTTCTGGCACTATCAGAGCGACACCTACTGGTGGACCGTGCCCGCACGCGCCTACTACTATCTGAACGACCGCAAGTCGAAGGCCGGCGACCACAACACCAAGTATGCCGCCGCGCCGAGCTATGACCTCAGCGGCAAGCTCTACGAGACGGAGTTGGGCATGCCGATACAGAACTTCCGCAAGTACGACGGCGACGTGCGCCTCAAACTCTACCGCAACCTCGGCGACAACAAGCGCGAGGGTCTCTTCCTCTTCGGCTACCTCGAATATGTCGACGACAACGGCGCCACCAAGCGCGTGCGTGCTCCCGAGCAGCCCTACGACCTCTATATCCGCGACGCCGTGGGCAACTTCCAGAGCCTTGCCCCCGACCGCTGGCCGGCCGACAAGACTTCCAATCTGATGAACGGCGACCACAACTCGGGCTGGCATTTCGCCAAGTATCCCTTCTACAGCGACGACGACACCCATCAGCTCGAAAGCGACTACACCGAAATCCGTCTTCCCGAGATAATCTACTCGCTGGCAGAGTGCTACCTGCGCGGTGGCCGCAAGGGCGACGCCGCCAAGCTGCTCAACAGCGTACGCCGCCGCAACTATCCGGAAGAGGTTCACTCTACCGTGCTTTACAGCCCCGAGGGCGCTGCAAAGCTCGACATGGACGAAATGCTCGCCGAATGGGGCCGCGAATTCTTCGCCGAGAGCCGCCGCCGCATCGACCTCATCCGCTACGACAAGTTCAGCACCGGCACCTGGTGGGACAAGACTCCCGACGCCGACCGCCACACCGAGATTTTCCCCATCATGCGCCCCATCCTGAACGCCAATCTCTCGCTGGAGCAGAACCCCGGTTACAGCAAATAATCCAAGACCAATACAATGAAAGCAAACAATATATATAGCTACCTGGCTGCCGGCCTGCTGTGCTGTGCCGCCACGGCGTGCGACGGTCAGAAGGACCTCATAATCATCGAGGGCAACCTTCCCATCAAGACATCCACGTTGTATATGGTGGGCGACGCCACGCCCAACGGGTGGAGCATCGACTCGCCCACACCTTTCGAAGCCACCGAGGAAGACCCGCTTGTCTTCGCCTGGACCGGCACGCTGAACACCGGCGAGATGAAGCTCTGCCTCACCACCGGCAGTTGGGACGCGGCCTTCATCCGTCCGGCCGAAAACGGCCAGGAAATCGGTACCGAACCCATCGACGACCAACCCTTCCAGATGCATGCCGGCGACCCCGACGAGAAATGGCGTGTGGTTGAGGCCGGACGCTACACACTCACTTTCAACCTCCGCGAGTGGACTATGAGCTCGCTCTACCTCGGCGGCAAGGACCCCGTGCAGGTGGTGCCCATAGAGAGCGACGCGCTCTATATCGTGGGCGACGCCACCCCCACCGGCTGGAACATCGACGCACCCACGGCACTCGAAAAGAGCGCACCTTACATATTCGAATATGAGGGCCCGCTCACTGCCGGCGAATTCAAGGCCTGCGTTGCCACGGGAAGCTGGGATGCAAGCTTCATCCGCCCGTCGGCCAACGGTGTGGAACTCGGCAAGGACGGCTTCGCCGCCGACGACTTTGTGTTCACCACAGGCCCCGACGACAAGTGGAAGGTGACCGAGCCCGGCATCTACCATCTTACTTTCGACCTCGAGCACTGGACGGTTGCCGGTGAGTACAAGGGCGCCTACGAGCCCGCAAAGGACCCCATCGAGACCACCACGGTATTCATGATAGGCGACGCCACCCCCGGCGGCTGGAGCATGGACAACGCGCAGGAGTTCACCGCCGACGCTGCAAACAGCTACCTTTTCAGCTGGACCGGCGAGCTCGTCGACGGTCGTTTCAAGGCCTGCATCGAGCGCAAGAGCGATTTCTCGTGCCCCTTCATCCGTCCGGAATCGGCCGATGTCGAGGTATCGTCGGCAGGCGTGGCCGCTGCCGGTTTCGTCTTCACCATGTCGCCCGACGACCAGTGGAAGGTGACCGAGCCCGGCAACTACACCGTGACCTTCGACCTTGAACACTATACGATAGCCGTGAAGTGGAACGGCGGCACTGAGCCCGGTCCCGACCCCGACCCCAATGCACCCATAGTCACCGAGACCCTCTATATGATAGGCGACGCCACACCCAACGGCTGGAGCATGGACAATGCCACGGCTCTGACGAAGGACGGTGCCAATCCCTATTTGTTCACATACGAGGGAGAGCTCAAAGCCGGCAACCTCAAGCTTTGCCTGCAACCCGACGGCACCTTCTCGTGCCCCTTCATTCGTCCTGCCTCGGCCGGCGTGAAGATAGGCAAGGACGGTGTGGAAGCTCCCGACTTCGTCTACACCACCGACCCCGACGACCAATGGACCGTTGTCGATGCCGGCCGCTACGTTCTCAGCTTCGACCTCGAGCACTACACAATCAGCGCCCGATGGCTCGGCGGTGACGAGCCCGGCCCCGTGGATCCCGACGACCCCGCCGGCCCCGTTCAGCCCGACGCCATACTGAGCGAGACCCTCTACATGATAGGCGACGCCACGCCCAACGGCTGGAGCATGGACGACGCCACAGCCTTCACCCGCCAGGCCGACAGCAAGTATCTCTTCACCTGGACGGGCAAGCTCAACACGGGCGAGATGAAGGCATGCCTTCAGCCCGACGGCACCTTCTCGTGCCCCTTCGTGCGCCCGGCCTCGGCAAATGTCGAAATCAACGCCTCGGGCGTGGCCGACAGCAAATTCGTCTACACCACCGACCCCGACGACAAGTGGCGCGTGACAAAAGCCGGCAACTATACCATAACCTTCAACCTCAACCTTCACACCATCGAGGTGAAATATCTCGACTAAATCAGAAATAAATGAAAGCAATGACTATAATTTCCGGTGTAGCCGCAGCACTCCTTTTGGGCGCATGCAACGACGAAATCGAAATGCGCTATCCGCCGAAATTCGAGCTTCCCGAGCTTCCTGTGGTGGAAGACATACATACCTACAAGGCGCCCCTCTACTGGAGCGTGTATGAGTACTGCTACGACCTCGAACAAAAGGGCGTGGCCGCATCGGACATGGATATTTCGCCCGAAGAATGGGACAAGATTCTCGACTGGGTTGCCACCGACCTCAAGCCCTACGGCTACGACATGGTGTGCACCGACGGCTTCATACCGATGCTGGCCAAGGACGGTTCGGGCTACATGACGCACTACGGCTCCATGGCCCTCAAAGACCTCGTGGCCAAGGCCAAGGCCAAGGGCCTCAAAGTGGGTGTCTACGACAATCCTCTGTGGATTCACGGCCCGCGCGAGACGCCCGTGGACGGCACAGACTACAACTTCGGCTCGCTCTATTGGAACGGCTCGACCGAGGTGATGAACCCCAAGGCCGAGGATATGTGGTTCCACTGGGTGGTGGCCGACCAGCCGGGCGCACGCGAGTATATCGACGGCTTCTTCAAGCATTATTCCGAACTGGGCATCGACTATATCCGCATGGACTTCCTCTCGTGGTATGAGGACGGTAAGGACCGCAACATGGGCACCACCGGCCGCGGCTACGGCCGCGCCACCTACGGCCGCGCGCTGAGCTACATAGCCGAATCGGCCAAGAAGTACGGCATCTTCACATCGCTTGTGATGCCCCATATGTACGACGACGCCGTGCTCGAAGCCCAGTACGGCAACATGGTTCGCATCGTGGCCGATACCGCCAACGGCGGCTGGTGGCACTATTCCGCCGCCGACCGCGGCAAGAGCTACACCAACTGGCCCAACTGCATGAATATGTTCGACGGCTTTGTATACTGGTCGCACATCGCCGGCCGCGACAAGGTGATACTCGACGGCGACTTCATCCGCCTCAACAAGTTCGACACCGACGCCGAGCGCCGCAGCGTGGTTTCGCTGCAGCTTATGGCCGGCGGTCCGGTAACGGTTGCCGACCAATACCACAACATCGGCTCGAACCTGCAGTTCTACACCAATGCCGAGCTTCTCGAACTCAATGCCGACCGTTTTGTGGGCAAGCCTCTCAGCGCTGCCCTCAACGACCGCAACAACGAGATATGGTACGGTCAGATGAGCAACGGCGACTATGTGGTGGGTATCTTCAACCGCGACGACAGCGCCCGCGGCACCTCGGTGACCCTCTCCGACCTCGGCATCAGTGGCACTTACAAGGTGCGCGACCTTTGGAGCCACACCGACGAAGGCACCGTCGACGGAACACTCACTGCCACCGTCGAGCCCCACGGCTGCAAGATAGTGCGTCTTTCGAAATAAAACACATCAACAACCGGCACGTCCCCGCCTTAGGGCGCGGGGCGTGCCTTCAAACCTTTTTACATATGAAGAAACTCTACTTCTCACTTCTGTTGGCAGCTTCGCTGTCGGCCAATGCCGGTAACCTGTGGGTTGTCGGCGACGCTCTTTCCTACGGGTGGAATCTCGACGATGCCCAGGCACTGGTGTCGGCTCCCGGCAGCAACGAATACAAGGGCACCATCTATCTCAAAGCCGGCCAGAGCTTCAAATTCCTCACCACTACCGACTGGGGCAACGACGAAATCGGTCTCAAGCCCGGCACTGCCGTAACCGACGGTGTTGCCCAGCTCGCGGCGGGCAAGCTCGACGAGGGCTACGACAAACTCACCGTGGCCGAAGACGCCAATTACTTCATCACCGTGAGCACCGACGCCATGACATGCACCATCGCCAAGTCGGCCTATCAGGCTACCGAGGTGGCCTACACGGCACTCTATCTGGTGGGCAGCGCTACGGAAGGCGGATGGTCGGTCGACAACGCCACGCCTCTCTATCAGAACGCCGAGGCCCCCCTGAGCTTTGCCGCCGACGTGGCGCTCGGCGAGGGTACGTTCAAGATTGTGCATGCCATAAAGGGCGGCGGCAGCTACGACTCGAAGTATTTCTTCTTCCGCTCGGCCGACAGCGACACCCAGATGAGCACCGACGGTACCGACGACCGCCAGTGGCAGATAAGCACGCCCGCCACATATAAGGTTGCCGCCGATATCGCCGACATGACGATTTCGATCGTCGACGCCGCCGGCGTGGAGGGTGTGACGGTCGAAGACGGAGCCGCCGAATACTTCACCATCACGGGTATGCGTGTTGAAGCTCCCTCGGCTCCCGGCATCTATATCCGCCGCACTGCCTCAAAGGCAACGAAAATCATAGTCAGATAATACGCTTTTGGTTAAAAGTTTCAGAATAGTTATCTGATACGGGAGGCCGCACCGCAGGGTGCAGCCTCCTTTTTAGTTTTTTAGAATGTACAGTCTGAGCGGGCGCTTTAAATAGCGCCCCAGGGTTATTTGCAGCCGCAGGTGTGGACGGGCATTTTGTCGAGGCGGCGGGAATGACGGCCGCCTTCGAAATCGGTGGTGAAGAAGGCGTCGACGATGGCGAGAGCTTCTTCGGGCGATACGAATCGGGCGGGGAGGACGAGGACGTTGGCATCGTTGTGCTGGCGTGCCAGGCGAGCGAGTTCGGGATTCCAGCAGAGGGCGGCGCGTATGCCCTGGTGCTTGTTGAGAGTCATGCCTATGCCGTTTCCGGTGCCGCACAGTGCTACCGCCGGGAGAACTTTTCCGCTCTCCACGGCTTCGGCACACGGATGTGCGTAGTCGGGATAATCGCAGCTGTCGGTTGAATAAGTACCGAAGTCTTCGGTGCGGAAGCCTTTCGATTCGAGGTAACCGGCGATGATGTTTTTCAGTTCATAACCCGCGTGGTCGCTGCAAAGACCCACGGGGAGTGTGGTGGTTTCGTAAAGCATGTGCTTATGTAATTATGTCTTTGGTCGACACGGTCACTCGTCGTCGTTGCGTGGATTGTTGTTAAGTGTGCACGTACGCTCTTTTTGGAGTTTCTCGGTGTCTTTATTGTTGTCGGCGCGGTTTACGGCCACTCCCGGGTAGCGGTCGGCGGCCGGGACCTGTTTCTGTTTTTTTGCCATGGTGAAGATGTTTATACTTATTGTAAAAACATCTTGCCTCTGGCTATTGTTCGGTGGCGAGGGGGAGGCGGTTCATCTCCTCGATATAGTTCAGGATAGCGTCGCGTCCGCGACCGTCTTCGCTCGAAGTGCGGAAAATGGGGGGCAGTTCCTCCCAGGTTTCAAGGAGACGGGTGCAATATTCGGCTATCTTGCGTTCGCCGGCGGTGGCCGACTGTTTGTCGAGCTTGGTGAATACAATGCTGAAAGGCACCCCGTTCTCGCCGAGCCATTCCATGAATTCGAGGTCGATTTTCTGAGGTTCGTGGCGGCTGTCGATGAGCACGAAGAGGTTGGTCATCTGTTCACGGCCGAGGATGTAGTTCTTGATTATGCCTTCGAGGCGGTCGCGGTCGGCTTTGCTTCGGCGGGCGTAGCCGTAGCCGGGAAGGTCGACGATATACCACTTGTCGTTGACGAGGAAATGGTTGATAAGCATTGTCTTACCCGGGGTGGCCGATGTCATGGCCAGGCCTTTTTTGCCCGTAAGCATATTGATGAGCGACGATTTCCCGACGTTGGAGCGGCCGATGAAGGCGTATTCATGGCGAGAGTCGGCGGGGCAGCGTGTATAGTCGGAGTTGCTCACCACAAAGCGCGCTGTGTTTATAATCATATGTCTCGGTTTTGTTTGAGTGTGCAAATATATAACAAATTTTCGTCACTCATGCCTTTCTGTTGAATAAATTCGCCGTGAGCTCAACCTCGTAGGGGGTGACGAGGCGGAAGTGGGGCAGCGAGTCGGCTATCACGGCCGGTACCTTACCGCACGCCGATACCGAGAGCGTTTGCCGCGCGCGGGAGCAGGCCACATAGAGCACGCGCGCCTCGTCGGTGCTGGTGGAAAAATTGCGGCACACGTTGTAGAGATGGACGTGGTCGAATTCGAGGCCCTTGGCCTTGTGGACGGTCATTATTGTGAGGCGGCGGTCGACGATGCCGTTGAGGTAGAGGTCGGCCTCGTTGAAGCTCATCAGGTCGGGCAGATGCGCGGCGAGCTCGTTGCGCAGGCAGGGCGTGGCCTCGTCGTCGGAGGTGATGCGGCCGATGAGGCGCATGATGTAGTCGAGGTACTTGACGGGTTTTGTCATACGTCCGGCGGTGAAGTATCCGGCGGCCTGCGCCACGGCATCGGCAAGGCTGCCCGTGGGTTCGGCCAGCTGCCGCTTTGTGGCTTCATAAAGCTCGCCGTAGCGCATGGCGAAGTGGCGCGATGTCTTGGCTGTGGACTCGGCAAAGGTAAGGGCATGTGGCAGAAGCACGAGAGCGTCGGTGTAGAGATACCCCAGCAGGCGTGCGGTGAGCTCCGCGTCGGCCATGGCATTGTGGAAGCCCGAGGCCCCGATGCCGTAGTGGCTGCACATGGCCTCGAGGGTGTGCCGGTGAAGCTCGGGACGTACCTGTCGCGACAGCGAGAGAGTGTCGAGAGCCGTTGCCCTGTCGAGCAGCCAGAGGAGACTCTGTCCCGCCGGGCAACGCAGCAGGTTGCGCTCCAATATGGCAAGGTCGAAGTCGATGTTGTGACCGCAAAGCACGGCGCGGTCGCCTACGAACTCGGCGAAACGTCGGAAGGCCTCGTCGGACGCCAGTTTCTCGGCCGCAGGATAGACCGATGCCAGCGGGTTGTGCACTCCGTTGCCGAGGAATTTGGGCAAGGGCCTCTCCGACTGGATGAACACCTCGAAGCGTTCGCCCGTGATCTTGCCCCCGCGCAGGCGCACTGCGGCTATCTGCACTATGTCGTCGGCGAAGACGTCGAGGCCGGTCGTCTCGGTGTCGAATACAACGATTTCGCTGTCGGCATCTTCCATTATCCGGCAGAAGCGCTCTATGCGCAGGCCTTTGCCGAAGGTGAGGAGCTCGTCGACGCCTATTCCCACCTCGGCCATGAGCGATGTGAGCTCGCGCGCGAGCGTGAGGGTATGGCAGGCGCCCGTCTGGTAGAGGAGGCGCTCCCACGCCGTTCGGCAGTCGGGCCGCGTAAGCACCGTGAAGTGGCTGACGACGGTTTTGAAGGCCACGCTGTGGAAGGTGTCGCGTTGCGACACAAGGAAATGTCTCAGCCCCCGGCGGTCGAAAATCTCCGAGAGTTTCCCGGCCTCGGCGTTGGTGCGCGTGAGGATGGCCACGGTGTCGTCGGGGTGGCGCTCCATGAGGAGTTTGGCCACGCCTCCGGCATAGGAGTCGACGTTGTGCCGCTGTGTGTAGGCCAGCTGCAAGCGTCCTTCCACCATCTCGGTTTCCTCCGACTTGGGCAGGAACTCCTCCGGGATATCGAGCCAACGCGAGGCTATGCCGTTGCACATGGCCACGAGCTGCTGCGGCGAGCGGAAGTTGCGGCGCAGGCGCAGTATCTTGCCGCGGCAGGTTTGTTTGAGCTTCTCCAATGCGCGGCCGCCGGCGCCGGCGAAGCGGAAGATGGCCTGCTGCTCGTCACCGAGATATATCACGCAGCGATGAGGCGACGGACTGACCATGTCGACGATGGCAAGCTGGAGCGGCGTCATGTCCTGCACCTCGTCGACCTGCACCCACTCGTAGTCGCGCATTTCTGTGCATAGCTCGGGAGTGTTTCTGAGTGCCTTGTAGGCCAGAAGAAGCATATCGTTGTAGTCGATGAGGTGTGTCTCGCGCTTGACGCTGATGTAAGCGTCGACATAGGGCGCCGTGTTTATGTCGAGGCGCGCCTCCAGCTTGTCGGTGAGCTTGTCGGTGATTCCGGCCTCCCGCCGGCCCATGGCTCCTGCGAGCTCGACGATGAGTTTGGCATCTATGCGCCGCTCGGGGAAGGTTTCGCGGAAGAAGGTCTCCTGGTCGTCTTCGTCGCACACCCAAGTGTCGTCGGGCACAAGGTTGTTGGCGAAGAGAAAGCGCATACAGAAGCGGTGCATGTTGCCGGCCATGAGGTCGTGCGGCACATAGCCCATATATTTGCGGATGCGCTGCTCCATTTCGCGCGCCGCACGGTTGGTGAAGGTCACGCAGAGCATCTTCGACGGCAGTATGCCGTGCTGCAATGCCTCGAAAACTCTCAGTGCGAGGATGTGCGTCTTGCCGCATCCGGGTCCGGCAAGAACCATGGCAGGCCCGTCGACGATGTCGAGGGCCTGTCGTTGGAGTTCGTCCAAATTATCCACTGTTAGTGTTGCGGTGCTGTTTCATTCGTCGACATAGGGCCGGATGGCGTCGCGCCACACCATGTATCCCGGGCCGAGGAGATGTAGGCCGTCGTTGGTGTACTCCTCTTTCAGGTTGTCGTTGCCGTCGCTGAACAGTGGATATAGGTTGACGAAGGTGCAGCCTCGGCGTGCGGCCATGGCTTCGATGAGTGTGTTGAGCTCCTTGATTGTCTCCTGCTTGCCAACGAGGTTCTTCCAGCGGTTGAAACCTTCGTTGAAGGGGAGGCACGACTGCAAGTAAATCTTAGTGGCGGGTGTGCCTTCTTGCAGGCGCGCCACAATCTTCTCGATGTCGGTGGCAATGGAGTCGGCGCTTATGTGGTGGCTCACGTCGTTGACACCTATCATGAGGAATACTTTGGCCGGTTTGCCTTCGACGATGGGGTCGAGACGGTTGTAGACACCCATGGCGATGTCGCTGCTGATGCCGCGGTTCACCACTTTGGGGTTGCCGAGCAGCTCGTGCCACTCGCCGCCGTTGGTGAGGCTGTTGCCGAGCATCACTATGTTGGTGCTGTCGAGGGGCAGGGCGGCGAACTGCGATGAGCGCTGTCCGTAGAAGGTGTCCTGTGCCGTGGCCGTGAGTGCCGCCGCGGCTATGGCGGCGGCCATTAACAGACTGCGCATATCAGTCTTCGCTTTCTATGCCGCGGTAGGCGTCGACGGCTTTCTTCACCGAGCCGTGCATGAGGAGGAGGCGCTTGGCGTCGTCGTAGTCCATGCCCAGCTCTTCTACTATCATGCGCGTGCCGCGGTCGACAAGCTTGGCGTTGGACAGCTGCATGTTGACCATCTTGTTGCCTTTCACACGGCCCATCTTTATCATCACCGATGTGGTGATCATGTTGCAGATCATCTTCTGCCCCGTGCCGCTCTTCATTCGCGAGGAGCCGGTGACGTATTCCGGACCGACTATCATCTCAATTGCAATGTCGGCGGCCTCGCTCACGGGGGCGTCGGGGTTGGATGTGATGGCTGCGGTGAGGATGCCGTGCTTGCGAGCCTCCTTGATGGCGCCTATCACATAGGGAGTGGTGCCCGAAGCTGCGATGCCGATTACGGTGTCCTTGTCGTTGATGTTGAATGCCTCAAGGTCGCGCCAGCCCTGGAGGGTGTCGTCCTCGGCGTTCTCCACGGGGTTGCGGAGAGCAGTGTCGCCGCCTGCGATAAGGCCTATTACCCATGTGGGCTCCATGCCGAACGTGGGGGGAATCTCCGAAGCGTCGAGGACTCCGAGACGGCCCGATGTGCCGGCGCCCATGTAGAATATGCGGCCGCCGCGCTTCATGCGGGGCACTATTTCGCTGACAAGACGCTCCACGGCCGGGAGAGCTTTCTCGACGGCGAGGGCCACTTTCTTGTCTTCGGTGTTGATGTCGTGGAGGATTTCTCCCACGGATTTCTTTTCCAGATCGTTGTAGAGCGAGGGCTGCTCGCTGATTTTTACGAATGCCATTAGTCTGAAGTTAAGAGTGGAACTTGATGAGTCCTTCCATGGGGCTCTTGATGATTTGACCTACTGTGCAGCCTTCGGCCTTGGCGGCTTCGGCGAGGATGTCGCGGAAGTAGTAGGCTATTGAGCCCACGAAGTTTACGGGATGCTTTGCGTAGTCGGTATAGTTGGTGATGTTGCGGCGGAAGAATGCGCGGAAGGCGTTGAGCACGAGAGCGTGAATTTCGGGCACGGCGATATTCTTGCTCAGGAAGGGAGTGACGGAGGCCAGGAAGCGGTTGCCCTGGGGCTCGCGGTACACGCGACGGATTATGGTGAGGAGGTCGAGGTCGTACTCTTGGAGGAAAGCGGCACAAATCTCGGCGGGGAGCTGCTTTTTGAGCACGTCGCCGATGAAGAGCTTGCCCAGGACGGCACCGCTGCCTTCGTCGCCGAGGATGTAGCCCAGGGGCGATACGTTGCTGGCTATTCCCGTGCCGTCGTAGAGGCAGGAGTTGGAGCCGGTGCCGAGGATGCAGGCAATGCCGGGCTCGTGGCCGCAGAGGGCGCGGGCTGCGGCGAGGAGGTCGGAGTATACTTCGACTGTTTCGGCAGCGGGGATGTTGGCTTTGATGGCGCGGGCAACGTTGCCGCACACTTCGGGCGATATGCAGCCGGCTCCGTAGAAGAACACGGCGGTAATTTTTTCGGAGATGGCGCCGAGTTCGGGTAGGAGTTCGGAGGCCAGACGTGTGCGCATTTCTTCTTCGGTGAGCATCACGGCGTTCATACCAAGGGTGAACACCTGTTTCTCAACCTTGGCATTATGGAGGACACACCAGTCGATTTTGGTGCTTCCGCAGTCGGCGATGAGTATCATATTTTAATATATATGTGCTTTTTGTAAAGGATATAACCAATACACCAGTTAAACAATACAAATGAGATAGCAAAAAGAAGGGAGGCGAGAGTAGCGTCGTCGCCGCTCACGGGCATCATCACGGCCTGGTAGAGCCAGCCTTTGATGGTGGTGAACCCGCTTTCGGCGGCGGAGTAGGGTACCTTCACGGCACCGATTATTATACTGAGAATCGAGCCGAGGCAGTAGAGGAAGAGGGGATTTACGCCGAATGTCTCGAAGAAACGGCACCAGCGGCGGTAGCCCTTGATGTCGATAATCCATATAAGGAGCCCCAGGAAGGATGCGGCGAGGCCGCAGGTGGTGAGCACGAATGTGGGCGACCAGATCTTCTTGTTGATGGGCATGCCGAAGTCGAGGAGGAAGCCGCTGAAAGTGAGGATGGTGCCGACGATGAAGAGCTTGTTGATGCGGAGATTGTTGTCGGTGGTGCTCTTTATGAGAGCTCCGCACATGAAGCCGATGAGCATGTGTGCTATCGAGGGGAGTGTGCTCAGAAGGCCTTCGGGGTCGAATTTGAGACGTACGCCTCCGACGGTGTCGGCATACATGTGGTCGACGCCGAGCACGGCGCGGTCGACCACGGCGATGATGTTGGTGTCGGCGAACTCAAATCCGTTGCCGGCGAGGAGGATTACGGCGTAGGCCACGAGCATTGCGGCGATGGTCCATGGCAATCCCTTGCGCGGGATGAGGATGGCCATTGTGGCGCCTATGCCGTAGCACAGTGCCAGGCGGGGCATCACACCGAGGATGCGGATGCGGTCGAAGCAAGCCACGGCGTCGAGGAAACTCTTGTCGCCGAGTAGACCGCGGAGGGTGAGGCCGAACCAGGCAATGAATATTCCTATGAGGAATATCACCACGGTGCGGCGGAGGATTTTGGCAAAGGATTTCCACGTGAATTCGAAGTTGTACTTCTGCAAGGAGAAGTAGGTGGAAACACCCATAATGAACATGAAGAACGGGAACACGAGGTCGGTTGGTGTAAGGCCGTTCCACTCGGCGTGTTCGAGGGGCGCGTAGATGTGCCCCCACGAGCCGGGATTGTTCACCAAAATCATCCCCGCTACTGTGATGCCCCGGAGGATATCCAGTGCCAGCAGGCGCGAGCTTTTGCCGGTAGCAGTCGGTTTTGGTGTTTTTGACATAATGTGATGATGTTGGTTTTTTAGTTGTTTTATGATATAGAATTATTTGGTTTTAGCATCGAAAGGCGTCGTACATTCGTCAACGAGATATACAATTGATTTATAGGGGACGCCTGAATTTGTGGTGAGTCCGATTTCGCAAGTGCGGGAGTTTGAGTATCCGGCCACCACGCCGGCTTTCTCTATCTGTTCGCGCAGCTTGCGAAGGCCCCAGGCGTTGAGCTCGGGGTGTGTGAAACCTTTGTCGCCTGCAAAGCCGCAACAGCCTACTTCTTCGGGCACCAGAACGTGCGACGAGCACAGCTGCGCCAACTTCACAATTTTGTCGGCGAGGCCCATGCGGCGGCTGGAGCAGGTGACGTGCACGGCAACAGGAGTGTCGTGGCGGTGGAAGTTGAGATGCTCTGCGAGGTAGTCGTAGATGAACTCGGCCGGCTCGTGGAGCGTGAGGCTCTTGATGTGGTCGCGCATGCGGTGCAGGCAGGGGCTTTGGTCGCACACCACGGGTATACGGCCGCCTTCGGAGGCTTCGAGAAGGGCGGCTTCGAGCTCGGCGGTCTTGGCGTCGGCGATGTCGGGCATGCCCTTGCTCTCCCATATCATGCCGCAGCAGAGACCGTTCATATTGGCGGGGAATATCACCTCGTAACCGGCTTTTTGGCAGAGGTTGACGAAGACGTCGGCAAGCGGTTTCACCTTTCCGTGGCTCTCCTCCGAGGCTCCCATGGTGCGGTTGATGCACGAGGGGAAGTATACCAGGCGGCGCGGGGCCGATGTGTCGGGCGTGGCCTTTGCAAGGTGTTTTGGCGAGAAGGGTTTGGGCAGCGAGGGTGTCCACAGCGGTATGCCCACGCGGTGCAGTCCGCGGCCCATGGCCGTCACACCCTTGTCGCCTATCACGGCATGCGCAGCATTGGCGGCGCCGAGCATTACGCGCAGCCCCGACGAGACTCCGGCCAGATGGTCGGCGGCCCACTTGCCCACGGCTTTGCCGCGTTTGCCGAGAAGGCGCTCGCGGATGTCGTGAATCATGTCGGAGGTGTTGATGCGCATGGGGCAGGATGTGCTGCACAGGCCGTCGCCGGCGCATGTTTCGTTGCCGTAGTATTGGAAGCCCTTGCGTAGGCGGCGCAGACGTTCGGGGTCTTCGCCTGTCTTTTCAAGACGGGATATCTCGCGCTGCACCACTATTCGCTGGCGTGCGGAGAGTGTTAGGCCGCAGCTCACGCAGTTCACCTCGCAGAAGCCGCACTCTATGCAGCGGTCGACATGCGGGTCGGTCAGGGGTAGGGGTTTCATGCCACGGATGAAGCACTCGGGGTCGTCGTTGAAGATTACACCGGGGTTCAGGAGACCCTTGGGGTCGAAGGCGTCTTTGAGACGCTTCATGAGTGTCCAGGCTTTTGTGCCCCATTCGGCTTCGACGAAGGGCGCCATGTTGCGTCCGGTGCCGTGCTCGGCTTTGAGCGAGCCGTTGAAGCGTCGCACCACGAGCTCTTCGATACGTTCCATCAGGTGGCGGTACTTGTCGATGTCGGCCTGCGACTCGAAGCCCTGGGCTATGATGAAGTGGTAGTTGCCTTCGAGGGCATGGCCGTAGATGCAGGCGTCGTCGTAGCCGCAGTCGTCGATTAGCTTGGCCAGGGCCACTGTAGCCTCGGGGAGGTTCTCGATATGGAAAGCCACGTCTTCGATGATTGCCGTAGTGCCGAGGGGGCGTGTGCCGCCCACTGTGGGGAATACTCCCGAGCGCATCTGCCACCAGGCGGCCACTGTGGCGGGGTCGGTGGAGAAATGTGCCTCTTTGAAGAGGCGGAAACGGCTCAGGATGGCTTCTGTGGCGGCAATCTGGCGGTCGAGGGTAGCCTTGCTGTCGGCTTCGGTCTGGATGAGGAGCGCGGTGAGGCCCTCGCCGGTGGTGTCGCCGACCGATGCCAGCGACTTGCGGTCGAGGAGCTCGCAGGCCTGTACGGGTGCTTCCTTGCGCATGGCCACCACGGCGCGGCATGCTTCGGCCATATCGTCGAAGTATACCATGGCGGAGGCGGTGAACGGCTTCTCTTCTGCGGTGTTCATCGTCACCTCGGAGATGAAGGCCAGTGTGCCCTCGCTGCCCACCATGCAGTGGGCGATTATGTCGAAGGGGTCGTCGAAGAGCACGAAAGGCAGCAGGTTGAGGCCCGTGACGTTCTTTATGGAGAATTTGTACTTTATCAACTCGCGAAGCTCCGTGTCGGCGGCGAGCTCGGCCTTGATAAGCTCAATCTCTGCCAGGAGTGCGGCGTGGGTGCGGGCGAAGGCAGCGCGCGACTCTTGGTCGGCGGTATCGAGCACCGTTCCGTCGGCGAGCACGATGCGGATCGAGCGCAGCGTGCGGTCGCTGTTGGCGTGGGTGCCGCATTTCATGCCGGAGGCATTGTTGGCCACTATGCCGCCGACCATGGCCGACTTTTTCGAGGCCGGGTCGGGGGTGAACACGCGGTGGTAGGGTTTGAGAATCTGGCTTACACGCTCGCCTATGATGCCGGGCTGGAGTGCGATGGCCTTTGCCTCGGGGTCGAGGATACGGTATTTCTCCCAGAACTTGCCTGCCACCAGAAGGATGGAATCGGAAATGGCTTGACCCGACAGGCTTGTGCCGGCGGCACGGAAGGTGACCGGCAGCCCCAGTTCGGCGGCAGTATGAAGTACGTTGACCACTTCCTTCTCGTCGGCAGCCCGCACCACCACGCGGGGCAGCATGCGGTAAAAACCGGCGTCGGTGCCCCACGCCAGCAGGCGCAGGTCGTCGGTGTAGATTCTTTCCGAAGGCACCGTGCGGCGTATGGCCCGCACGAAATCGGCATATTTCTGTTCCTGAGTGTTCGTCATATGGCTATGGCGTTGCCTGCGGCAGCGCGATTATTTGTAAAGGTGATACTTGGCCGATGCCGTGCGGAAGGCCTCGGCATCCTTGTTCCAGTAGTCCTCGATGTCGGACACCTTGTAGTTTTTGGCAAAGCGACGGCGTATTTCCTTGCTGCCGCACACTTTGTCGAACATACCGAAGCGCTTGGGGTCGGCCTTGTCGAAGATTTTGCCCTGCTCGGGGTAGAGGCGTGCGAGTTCCTCCATCACGTAGAACTGTGTTAGGAAAAGGGGTGCGGCGTCCTTGTCGGTGACATAGACTTCGACACCCTGATAGTTCTCGCCCTTGCCGGTGGAGTAGAAGGGCTTGATGTGGATGGGGCGGAACATGAGGCCGGGGATGTTGCGGTCGTTGAGGGCCTTGGAGAGCTCCTCGGCATTGATCCAGTCGGCGCAGAAGAGTTTGAAGGGCTCGGTGTAGCCCACGCCTATCGACATGTAGTAGAGCTCGCCGAGGATACCCGACATGGGGTAGTAGATGCACGATTCTGGCACGGGCATGTGGGGCGACGGGAGTACCCAGGGCATGCCGGTCTGGCTGAATTCCATGTCGCGGGTATAGCCCTGCATGGGCACTACCTTGAGGTCGACTTTCTTGCCGCCGGCGAGGAGGCCGTTGTCGTTGAGATACATGGCGAGTTCGCCCGGGGTGAGGCCGTAGAGGTAGGGTATGGGGAACTGGCTTACGAACGACACGCAGCTGTCCTCGGTAAGGTTGCCCTCGATTTTGTTGCCGCCCACGGGGTTGGGGCGGTCGAGCACCATGAAGGTCTTGCCCTGCTCGGCGCAAGCCTCCATGGCCAGGCCCATGGTGCTGATGAATGTGAAGGAGCGGCAGCCGTTGTCCTGGATGTCGTAGATGAGGACGTCGATGTCTTTGAGCATCTCGGGCGACGGTTTGCGGGTCTTGCCGTAGATGGAGTATACGGGAACGCCGGTGGCGGGGTCGACCATGTTGTCGACCTTGTCGCCGGCATGCACGTCGCCGCGCACGCCGTGTTCGGGGGCGAAGAGCCCGGTGAGCTTCACGCCGGGAGCCTCGGCGAGGATGTCGACGGTAGATTTGAGTTTGTTGTCGACGCCGGTGGGGTTGGTGATGAGGCCCACGCGTTTGCCCTGGAGACCTTCGAAGCCTCCGTCGCGCAGAACTTCCACACCGGGTTTAACCTGTGCGGCGGCCACAGTGGCGGCGAGACCTATGAGTAGGCAGCTGAGAGTATATTTCATATCGGTATTGTTTCGGGGATTATTTCTTTGTCTTTGCGCCGTAGGCGGGGTCGATGTTGCGGCGTACCAGCAGGGTCACAACCCATGTGGCGATGTTGCAGGCAAGAACCCAGAAGAAGAAGTTCACGTAGCTGTTGCCGAGGAGCTGCTCCTTGATATAGCCGGCTGCCATGCCGGGGAGCATCATGCCGAGAGCCATGAATGCGGTGCAGATGGCGTAGTGCGATGTCTTGAAGGGGCCGTCGGCGAAGTACATCATGAAGAGCATGAATGCAGTGAAGCCGAAGCCGTAGGCGAACTGCTCGAGGATGATTGCCGAGCAAACTTGAATCTTGCCGGCGAGAGTGGCGTAGTCGGGCTGCACGTTGGAAAGGAAGATGTAGGCCACGCAGTTGAGCGATGTGGCGAGTGCCATGGGCCATATCCACTTGCGGAGGCCGCCGTTGGAGGCGCATATACCGCCTATGATACCGCCGACGGTTAGACCTATGATGGCGAGGGTGCCGTAGGCGAAGCCTACCTCGGTGGCAGTCATGCCGAGGCCGCCGGCCTCACGCGACGCCAGAAGGAAAGGCTGGCAGAGTTTCACAACCTGTGCCTCGGGCAGACGGTAGAGGAGCATGAAGAGCATGGCCAGAAGCACGTGTTTTTTCTTGAAGAATGTCACGAACGAGCTGCCGAACTCCTTGATGATGTCGCCGACAGATTTCTTCTCGCCGCCCACGGCCCGGTCGGCAGCGGGGATAGGGAGTGCGAAGAGGTGGTAGACCGACACTACGCCGAAGAAAATTGCGCAGATGGCCACCGTCCATTTCCATGCGTGCGCCACGCCCATGCCGCTTGCCTCGAGGGCACCGGCAATCATGACCAGGCCACCCTGACCGAACACGCTGGCACAGCGGTAGAAGGTGGAGCGGATGCCCACGAAGATGCTCTGCTGGTTGGTGTCGAGGGCTATCATGTAGAAGCCGTCGGAGGCAATGTCGTGTGTAGCGGAGCAGAAGGCCGTGATTACATAGAAGCAGAGGGCTATGGCGAAAGCACTTACGGGCAGGCCTTCGCTAATCTGCTGTGCGTCGGGCAAGGGGAGGGTGAAGGCTATTGCGCCGAGACCTATGGCGATGCATATCTGCATGGTGATGGTCCACCAGCGTTTGGTGCGGATTACGTCGACGATGGGGCTCCAGAAGGGCTTGATTACCCACGGCAGGTAGAGCCAGCCGGTATAGAGTGCGGCATCGGTTTCCGACATACCCAACTGGGTGAAGAGCACCATCGACACCATGTTGATGAAGATGAAAGGTATGCCCTGCGCGAAATATAGGGTGGGAATCCAGGCCCAAGGGTTGCGTTTGGTCGTTCCCGGAACGCTGACTGTTTGTGCTTTTTCGTTCATTTTAAGGATAAAAGAGTTGTGTATTAATATATTACTTTCAAGGTGGCTCCGGGGAAGTAGTGGAGCAGGATTTCGCGGTGGTTGCGGCCTTGGGCGCCCATCACGGCGGCGCCTATCTGGCAGAGGCCCACGCCGTGGCCCCAGCCTGCGCCCCGGAGGGTGAAGTGTGCGGGAAGGCCGTCGGCGTCGGTGCCTTCGGTCTCGACCACGAAGGCCGAGCTGTAAAGGTGACTTGTGGAGAGTGTGCGGCGAATTTCGAGTTCCTTGCCTATCACCATTGTGCGCTTTGTGCCGACGATGCGGAGACGGACGAGGCGTCCCGAGGTGCCGCGTTCCACGGGTTCGAGTGCGCGTATGGCGCCGAAGTCGATGCCCGAGCGCCGGCGGATAAGGTCGGCAAGTTCCTGCTGGCCGTAGGTCACGGTCCAGCGGTAAAAGTCATGTGTCTCCTGGTCGTAGTTGTTGAGAACCTGGCTGAGGATGGATGCGTCGGAGGTGTTGCAGTATACTTCGGGGCGTTCGAGAATCCATCGGCGCGCGTTGTCCTCGATGCGCAGGTCGGGGAAGTCCATCGGCTTGATGCCGTCGCGGCGTGCCACCAGATAGTGGTAGTGTTTGGGCTCCCAGCAGTTCTCGAATTCCTCGAACACGCCGCCGCAGCATTTTGAGAAGCGGGCGTCGCAGAGGAGGCCGTCGTCGTCGGTAAGAACGAGTCCCCGGGTGCTCTCCACGGCTTCGCGTACGGCGGGTGTGGTCTGGCGGGTGATGCCCTGGTATCGCTGGCAGTGGTCGTCGGCGCAGACGTCGAAGTTGGTGTGGTCTTCGCGGTCGTACCAGCGTATGAGTTCTGTGTCGGTGCGTGTGCACGAATTGTAGTCGTCGTGGGTTTTGGCCAGACGTTGTGTCTTGTCGATTTGAGCCAGGAGCCAGCTGCGCGAAATCACGGCGTGCGCGCGCAGGAACTCGGGCGATGCCGTGGCGCTCATCTCGGAGGAGATTACGCTCATGAGATAGTCTTCGACGGGTAGGATGTTGACAAGGGTGATTTTGTCGCCCTCGACGATGATGCGCAGCGAGCCGCGGAAGCGCTGCGTCTCCTTGCGCTCCCAATGGAAATTGACGCCTATGGTCACGTCGCTCACTTCGAACCATGAGCCGTCTTCGGTAGCTGTGAGGTCGATTTGGTCGTGGAGCAGACCTTGCCATGCAATACGTCCCTCGGCGAAGGAGAAGGTTTGGGGGCCGCGGGCGAAGTCGTGGGTGCCTTCGAGGCGGTAGGGCTTGTTGAGGCTGACGTTAATCTCTCGGCCGCTCACTATGCCTACACTTATGTCGGGTTGTTTTTCCATTGGTGATAATCGGTTGTAAATCAGTTGTAGAGGGTTAGAGCAGCGGACGCCGGGAGCCGGCGCCCGTTGCTGTATTCAGATTTTGACCGCGATGGCGTCGGCTTCGGCCTGGCTGAGGCAGAGCTCGTCGAAGATGCGGCTTATGGTGTCGGCGTCGATGCGCTCGAAGTCGGCGGGGCGCGGTGTGATGAAGACGCCGCCCATGTCGACCGACGCGGGGCTTATGAGCATGCAGTCGTCGCCTTCGGTGCCGTAGAACGACGGGCGGTGGCGCTTGCGGGGCACCACTACCAGACGCACGCCGGCAGCGGTGGCGTAGCAGAGGATGTTCATCATCGGCTCCTTCTCGCCTTCGGGCACGGGCATGGCGGCGTAGAGGCGGTCGAAGAGCTGCTGGCCGGCCTCGGGGATGGTGGTGTCGATTACGAACATGCGCAGGGGAAGTCCGGCGGCCTCGGCGAGCGTGGCGCCTTCGGTCGAGGCAAGAGGCTTCAGCTCGGCCTTGGCGAGGTTTTCGTCGAGGGTGAGGAAGTCGCTGTTGCCGGCCTGGAAGTGCATGTGGTCGGGCGCCGACGCACCGCAGCGGGGGCCGTTGTAGAACACCGTGTATTCATCGAGCTCTGCGGCGAGACGAATCATGTCGGCTATGCGGCCGTCGATGAGCTGGTCGGTGTGGCTCGTGTCGGGCACCGTGAGGTGACGCGGGAAGATGGGGAAGGGGTTGATGAGAATGGTGTAGCGGTCGGCCCATTCGATGCCGCGCTGCACGTCGGGACGGTTCTCGGCGCAGAGGAAGCACTTGCGGGCTTTCAGCGAGGCGGCGTCGACTTTGGCTGCCGACGACACCATGCGTGCCGGATTGAACTGCACCTTTATGTGCATGCCGTCGACGTCGAGGTCCTTCACCTTCACGTCGGCCAGGGCGGCGAAGTTGCCGGCGGCCATGGGCCACTCGGCAAGCTGCGCCGCGATGAATTCGTTGATTTCCTTGCTGCGGGTCATCATTTCTTTTTGTTGAGGGCCACGCGAGCCTCGAGCTCCCAGGTGCGGATGCGGTCCTTGTAGAGGTTGTTGGCGTTAGTCTTGTTGATGTCCAGCGCGTGGTCGCTGTTGTCTTCCCAGCGGCGGCAGAGATAAACCACGTCGTATACGCGGCCTATCTGGTGGTGGCGCGAGAAGGCCAGGCCGAGGGCGTAGTCTTCGCCGTAGGAGGTGTTGGGCACGTGGATTTCACGCAGCATGGGGGTGTAGAAGGCACGGGGAGCGCCGAGGCCGTTGATGCGGAGGGCGTTGTTGCGGCCGTTCTCGGGAGTCCATTCCTTGTGGTCGATTACGCCCGGCGGAATCATGTTCATGTCGATGTCGGTGAGCATGTAGGTGCCTACGACCATGGCGGAGTTGTTGTCGTAGAATGCCTGCACCATCTTGGTGAGGGTGTTTTCGTCGGCGTAAACGTCGTCGGAGTCGAGCTGCACGCAGAACTTGCCGGCCTTGGGATGGTTGGCGCCCACGTTCCAGCACCCGCCGATGCCGAGGTCGTCGCGCTGCGGGATGATGTGTATCACGCGCGGGTCGGAGGTGAATTCTTCGATGGCTTCCGATGTGCCGTCGGTGCTGTGGTTGTCGATGATGATGAGGTTGTAGGGGAAGTCGGCCTTCTGGCTGAGGACACTGCGGATAGCGTCGCGGATGGTGCGCACGCGGTTGCGCACGGGGATGATGACCGATGCTTCGTACTCGAAGTCGCCGCGGTTGAATTCGATGGGTTCGAACTTGGGTTCGAGGTAGCCGCCGATTTCTTTGAGGTGTGCGGTGCAAGCCTGCTCCATCTCTATCTGTACGCCGCGGTTTTTGGGGTCGACGTAGTCGAAGATGCGTTCGCCGGCCTTGTTGGTGGCCACGGTGACGTCGGTGTAGAGGTATTCGTTGATGTGCACGATGGGAGCCACGCGGCTGATGCGCAGACGGAGGTCATAGAGGCCGGCTGCGGTATATTTGGCGTCGATGCCGGCGGCGGCTTTCTTGAAGGCGGCGCTGTCGAAGAAAAGCACGGGGCCGAAGTTGAAGTCGTCGCGGAGCGAACCGAACTGATAGTCGATTACGGGCGAGTTGCTCTTCACGCCGTCTACCACGGTGTAGTAGTCGGCGTAGAGCATGCCGGCATGGCTGTCGCGGGCGATTTTCACGAAGCGGTCGAGAGCGAAGTAGCCCGGCACGAGGGTATTCTGCTTTGTGTAGAGAAGCATATACTCTGCGTCGGCAGCCTCGGCGAGCTTGCGCATGGTGTCGGAGGTGTTGATGCCGTCGATGCGGAGCATGTCGCAACCCATTACGGGCTTTGCTTCGGCATCGGTGGCCAGAAGTGTGATTTTCGACACTAAGGACGATGCTTGAAGTGCTTCGACGGTGGGGCGAACCTGTGCCTCGTCGACGTAGGGTAGAAAGCAATGGATAGTTGTTTTCATGGGGGTTGGGTTATTATGAATGGTCTTGTTGTTTGTCGGTTATTTGGCGAAGAAATCGAGGATTTGCTTCATGAGAGTGTCGCGGCCGGAGGCGTCGACTATGGTCTCGAAGGGGAAGCCGATTACCACCGTGCGGTAGTTGCCGGCGTCGTAGGCGGTGCCGGCAATGAGGTTGTTCTCGCTGTAGCGCATGATGGTGGCGCCACGCTTGGCATCGGCCGGATAGAACGAGTCGGGCGACTCTACGGCGTAGAAGTCGGCGTTGAGCTCATTGAAAAACTTGTAGTCGCCGCCCTTGAAGCTGCGGAAGCGCGAGGGCACTTCGTAGGCTTCGCCGGTGACCGATGCCTGGCCCACGCGCCAGTTGTAGCCGAGCACCTTGGAGGCGAACTCTTTGTCGGCTTTTGCCGTGGCTTCGTCGGAGTTGGGATTGTCCCAGAGGTCGGTGGCCACATAGGCGCCGCTCACGAACACCGATGTGCCGGCTGCCGTGGCAGCGGCCAGGCGCTGTTGAAGGGCCGACGGGAAGGTCTTGAAGCGTGTGCCGTAGGCGCCGCGGCCCTGTTTGATTTCTTTCTGTTTGCCGAGGATGAGGTCGACAACAGCAGGAGTGTCGGTGGCGTTGACGAAGGCCTCGACGCTGGTCGACACGAAGCCCCGGCCTGCGGCGGCGATGGCCTGCCCGTGGCGGTAGACGTAGTCGAAGGTGTTGCCTGCCACGACCTTGTCCTCATAGTCGGCACGCGACGCACCGAAGCCGGCGGCGTCGTCGTCCATCCACGGGATGTCGCGGCGGAACTCGAATTGGTCGCCGATAAACGATATGTCGTATATGTAGGGCACACCGTGGTCGCGGGTGTCGTAGAAGCCGGCGATCTCGCCGCTGTCGAACCAGTCGGGAGCGCTGACGCGCGTGAAGCCGTTGACCACCGTCACTGGTTCGCCGGGAAGGTTGCACAGGGCCAGAATTTCGGAGGGGAAAGCCATACCGCCGTCGTTGCCGGCGATGATGCGGTAGGAGTGTATGTTGCGGTCGGCGACGGTGACGGTATATGTCGGCTCTGTCACTTTTGCCAGGCGGCGGAAAGCGCCGTCGTCGACGCGTTCTTCTATTATATAATAGGAGGGCTTGGCCGTAGCCTCGAGGCTGTCGACGGTCTCCTTCCATGTCAGGGTATAGGTGTCGGCGCCGTTCTTGGCTATGGCGAACGAGCGTACGGGGAGCGGCTGCACCACATAGGGGCGACCGTCGCGCTGAGCGAGGAAGCGGAGCATGCCTTTATATACGGCGCGGCTCACCACGAAGCGGAAGGCGGGGTCGAGGCCATACTTCATGTCGGCGAAATTCTGATGCGACAGAAGCTCGAGGAGCATGGCGGGAACTTCGGGCACACGGGCCTCGAAATAACTCTTGTCCCACATGCCGCGGCGCGTCCAGTTGGGCTCGAAGGTTGCGCGGACGTCGTCGACGATGGAGGTGAGGACGAGATTGGTGAAGTCGCGCGAGGCCAGGCGGTCGGAGCCGTTGCCGGTTTTGTCGCCCTGCGTGCAGTAGATGCCTAGGGTGCCTATGATGCTGTCGTTGAGCGTGGTGCCGGCATCGGAGTGGAAGGCGAAGCTGAGGTCGACAGGGATGTTAAGACCCTTGCGCTGGGGAAGCATCGACGAACCGCCGGCGAGCCAGTTCACCCACAGGGCGCGGCTTTGGTAGTCGTCGTTGTAGTCGTTTACGTAGTCGGTGGGCGTGTATACGCTGTCGGGGGCGCCGGCCCCTTGCAGGAAATAGCGTGCGCCTTCCACGAAACGCGGGTAGCCTGAGCGGACATACTGATAGTCGATGTCGTCGAGCGGCTCCTTGACTATGCGTGCCACATTGCCCATGCCGCCGCCTATCTTCACGGCGTCGGCGCTGACGCGGTAGCCTTCGGGGCCGTCGTTGAGAAGCTCTACCACAGGCTGCTCGCCGGAGGTGGACACAAGCGGATAGTGACCGAGGTAAATCCATGTGCCGGCGCCCATTGTTTGGTTCACCTTCACGTCGTGCGTGCCGTCGGCCGCGTTGATGCGGTAGTGGGCCTCGGGACTGTTGGCCTTGTCGGCGGCGTAGCTCACATATATGGCGTATGTGCCGTCGGCGGGCATGGCGGCGCACCAGCGCGCGGTCTCGGTAGCCTTGTCGCTGCCCGATGTGCGGGTGCTCATGGCAGAGCCTTCCGAGAAGGGATGGTCGCCGTTGTGGAGCTCGGCTTTGTTGTAGGCGAAGCCTGTGCCGCCCTTGCGCCAGCCGGAGGTGACGTTGAAGGTGCCGCCGGTGAAATCGGAGGCATCGTTGTCGACGATGATTTCGGTGAGCTGCGTGTCGCGCTCGCGCGGACTCATAACATATGCTCCGGCGTTTTCGAGCATGGGCATGAGGAAGGGCATCACATAGCTCTGCGTATAGAGGTCTTCTACTGTCTGCATCACGCGTGCGCGCTGCCATTCCCAACGGTTGAGCTTTGGTTCGAAATACCATCCGTGGCTCTGCCAGAGGGCTATGTTGGCGCCGTCGAGACCGGCGGGAGCGGCCTCGCGGTCGAGACGCTGCACGAACGGAGCTTTTTCCTTGGGCCCTTTATTGTTTTTGGGGGCGAACAGGGCCAGACGGTCGAGGGTGCGGCCGCCGGCGAGTATCTTTATTTTATAGTTGGCATATCGCGAGCCGAGGGCTTTGAGGCAGTCGGCTTTGAGCTGTTCTGCCGTTTCGGGAGTGAGGGGAATGTCGGCGCCGGCGTCGGTGAGGGTGACGGTTACGGTGCGTTTTTTATCGTTGACAGTTAGCTTTTTTACGCCCAATTTACCGAATCCTGTCACGCCCGGAAGGTATGACTCAATCACTTTCTCTACTGCCGCTTCGCGCACGCCGCCCTGAGCCGCCGGGGAGGCTGCCAGGAGTGCTGCAAGGGTGAAAAGTGATATGCCTATGTTTTTCATTTTCAGATATTCGAGTTAGTCGCCAGTACGCAAACCGTACTTTCCCACAAAGTTAGTTTAAAGAGATGAAAAGGCAAAACTTTTGGCGGAAAGTTTTGCCTGAATAAAGAATTTTTAATATTTAAATACTAATTTTAAGGGAAGCGTGCGCCGTACGCGACACTCACCGACGGTACCCCCCCTTACACCAAATACGGGTTGGTACGGGCTTCGGCGCCTATTGTGGTCGCACGGTCGTGCCCGGCGTGAACTTCGGTGGCTGCGGGGAGGGTGAGGAGGCGTTTGCGTATGCTCTCCACCAATTGCGCGTGATTGCCGCCGGGGAGGTCGGTGCGCCCGATTGAGTCGCGGAAGAGGGCGTCGCCCGAAAGCACGAAGTTATAGTCGGGGGAGTACAGGGCGATGCTGCCGGCGGAGTGGCCCGGGATGTGTATCACGTCGAGGGTGTATTTGCCCAAAGCCACCTTGTCGCCGTCGGCCAAGGGAACGTCGATACGCACGGGGCGCATGTCGGGTGCGACGATGCCGAAGGTCTGGGCCTGCTGCGGAAGATGCTCGCCGAGAGGTGCGTCGGCCAGATGAGCCGACACCTTCACGCCGTATTTGTCGCGCACATAGTTGTTGCCGAAGCAGTGGTCGAGGTGAAGGTGGGTATTGACTATCTGTTGAATTTTCAGCTTGTTGTCGGATATGTAGCTGTCGAAGCGCTGCTGCTCCTGCGGCGATGTCATGCCGGGGTCGACCACTATGGTCTCGCGGCTCTCGTCGTCGTACACCACATAGGTGTTTTCGCCGAAGGGATTGAAGGAAAATTGTTTGATGCCGATCATTTGAGGGGAGGGTAGAGTGTTATTGAAATCGGTTGAAGAGGTCGACGTACACCACCTGCTTTGTTTCGAAGAACGGGTCGGCGAACATGTTGGAGATGCTGTCGACATATGGGTTGACGCGGGCCTCCATAATCTCCTGTTCGAGGTCGCCGCCTTTGAGGCATATCAGGCCGGGAGGCAGTGGAAGAGTGCGCGGGGCATTGCGGTCGATGTTGCGGCGGCAGGCCATTATAAGGTCGCCGAGCGGCATCACGGCGCGGCTTATTACATAGTCGAATACTTGGCGGCACTCCGACATGTCGCCGTGCTGGAGGGTTACGTTTTCGAGCCCAACGGCATCGGCCACATCGGCGGCTACGCGCAGTTTCTTACCTATGCGGTCGACGAGATGGAAGCGGCAGTTGGGGTAATAAATGGCCAATGGAATGCCGGGAAAGCCGCCTCCGGTGCCGAGGTCGACGAACGATGTGCCGTCGGGCACGGGGCCGAGATATCGGGCTATGGCAAGAGAGTGAAGCACGTGGCGGGTGTAGAGATGGTCGACGTCGGCGCGCGAAATTACATTGATTTTGGCGTTCCAGTCATTGTAGAGCTGCTGCAAGAGGGCGTATTGTATGCGTTGGTTGTTGGTCAGCTCCGGAAATGCGTCGTATACTACCTGAACACTGTCTTTTGCCTGTTCCATATCTGAGGGTGTGATGTGTTTTATAGTTATAACGTTTTAGAGTGGCGGTTTTATCGTAGTATGAC
>CABRZA010000002.1 GCA_902475285.1 uncultured Porphyromonadaceae bacterium | reverse complement strand
CATTGACATTGCAAATAGGTATGACCCGGCTGTTTTGTCAACTCAATTATTATTGCTACCTTTGCAGCCGATTGCGCCGTCACCCGGGCGCAACGATTTTTTGCGCCCCGGATATAATAATTGCCGCAGGGTTCCGTTAACAATTATATACCACAACCGACCGATAATGAAATTTAAGCAGTTGGCACTTTTCGTGGCGCTCGGCGCAATGCTTGCATCGTGCTCGGGCCACAAAACCGTGTTGCCATATTTCACAGATATTCAAACTACGGCCACCGGCGAATTCCCCGCCATAGAGTACATGCCCGTACTCCAGCCCGACGACGAGCTGGCAATTACCGTAACCTCCGAAGACCCCCGCGCAACGGCCGCCTACAATCTCCCGATGATAAACCCCGCCACGTCCGACGAGATTGCCCGCACCACGTCGCCGCGCACACTCACATATCGCGTCGACACCAAGGGTGACATCGACTTCCCCATCCTGGGCACCATCCACGCCGCCGGCCTCACCACCGAAGGCCTCAAGGAGTACCTCGTGGGCCGTCTCACCGACCATGTCGCCGACCCGCAGGTAACCGTCACACTTATGAGCTTCAACGTTGTCGTCGCAGGTGAAGTCACTACACCAAAGCGTATCAACGTCAGCGCGAACCGCTTCTCGGTGCTCGACGCGCTCACATCCGCCGGCGACCTCACGCCCTACGGCGAGCGAGAGAACGTGCTCATAATACGTGAAGTAGACGGAAAACGTCAGTATGCCCACCTCAATCTCAACTCCTCCGACATCCTCACCTCTCCCTACTTCTACCTCCAGCCCAACGACTACATTTATGTCGCCCCAAACAAGGTGCGGCAGGCCAATTCCAAGTACAATCAGGACAACGCTTTCAAACTTTCGGTGATATCCACCGTCGTCAGCGCCGCTTCTGTAATAGCATCGCTTGTAATAGCCCTAACCGTAAAGTAAATGGCACGCAACAATTCCGATTTCATAGATATCAAAGGTCTCTTCCGCCAGTACCTGAGCAAATGGTACTGGTTTGCAATATCAGTTATTCTATGCGTGGCCGCAGTCTGGGGCTACACGAAAATCAAGGCCCCGGTATACGCCGTTAGGGCCAATGTACTTATATCCACCGACAAAGGCACGCTTGAAGGCTCAATGGGCGCTCTCAACGCCCTCTTCGGTTCCGACGGTTATGTCGAAGACGAAATTTTCATCGTATCGTCGCACTCTCTCTACCGCGACGTGGCCCGGAAACTTGGGCTCAACATACAGTACTATGTGCGTCACGGCTTCCTCAACACCACCCGCACCTTCCCCGACTATCCCGTATCGGTGCAGCCCCAGGCCGGAATCACCGACACCCTCCGCACGGGCATACAGTTCAAGGTCAAAGTCAAGGCCGACGGCCGGGCCTCTATCGAAGCCAAGTTGAAGCGCAGCGTCGTGGCTGAGGCCAAGGACGTTACACTTCCATTTACAATCGACACTCCAATTGGCCAGTTCACATTCGCAAAGACGGCAACCTACCCCGCCAACGAGTCGGTCACCACTCGTATCAACGTCATGAGCTACGACGGGGCCGCAGAGGCACTCGCCGAAGACATCTCCTCCGAAATAGCCTCCAAACGAAGCAACGTCATCGCACTCGGCATCAACACCACCAATACCGAATACGGCGAAGCCGTGCTCAACGAAATCCTCAGCGAGTACAACCGCCGGGGCATATTCGAAAAGAACAACCAAGGGCAGCTCACCGCAGCATTCATCGACGAACGCCTCGCCCTCCTCTCCGACGACCTGAACAAGACCGAGATGGCCATCCAGAACTATAAGGAGAACAAGGGCATTATCGAGGTCGGAGCCGAGGTAAAGTACCAGACCGAGAAGAAAGCCCTCGTAGAAAAGAACCTCATCGAAGCGCAGACGCAGCTCGAGATTCTCAAACTCACCCAGCAGTTCCTCGCCGGTGCCGACAATGCCTACAATTCCATACCCATGGTGGTCGAGAACCAGGGCCTGCAGGACGTGATAAGCCAGTACAACGAGCTCATAATCTCGCGCAACCAGCTGCAGCGCAGCGCTCGCAACGACAATAGCGCCCTTGTAGGTCTCACCGAGCAGATCGACCTCATGCGCAACAACATCAACTCGGCACTGGCGACATCTGTGGCTCAGCAGCAGCTCGCCGTCGACGACCTCAAGAAAGAAATCAACACCACCGAATCGCAGCTCAGCGACCTCCCCGCCGCCGAGCGCGACTTCCTCAACCTCCGCCGACAGCAGACGGTCAAGGCACAGCTCTACGTGTTCCTTCTTCAGCGCCGCGAAGAGAATTCCATGCTCATGGCAAACGCCCTCCCCAAGGGCCAGATCATCGACGAAGCCTACACCATTTCCGAGCCTCTCGGCATGGGCAAGAAGGCCATGCTGCTCATTGCCTTCATCTTCGGCCTGATAATACCGCCGGTGGTACTCTACATCCGCCGCATATTCCACAACCGGTTCGAGACTCGACAGGAAGTGGAGTGCATGACCAATGTGCCCATCCTCGGCGAGATGTGCATCGACAAATCGGGCCGCAGCCTCGTGGTGGCATCCGACGACACCACCGCCACCGCCGAGCTCTTCCGCCTGATGCGCTCCAACCTGCTCTTCATCCTCAACGACCCTCGCGACAAAGTGGTGCTCCTCACCTCGACATCGTCGGGAGAAGGCAAGTCGTTCATCTCCATCAACCTTGCCGCCTCGCTGGCGCTGCTCAACAAGCGCGTGGCGCTAATTGGGCTCGACATACGCAACCCGCGCCTGGCCGACTATCTCGACCTGCACCCGCGCTTCGGCGTGACGCAGTACCTGTCCTCGTCCGACATCACCGTCGACCAGCTCATCATACCCCACCCCGAGGTCCCCGGACTCGACGTGATATGCGCCGGACCCGTGCCGCCAAACCCCGCCGAGCTTCTCCTCTCCGACAAGGTCGACGAGCTCTTCCGCCAGCTCCGCACGATGTACGACTACGTAATCGTCGACACCGCCCCCATAGGCCTGGTGAGCGACACCTTCACCCTCGACCGCGTGACCGACGCCGCAATCTACGTATGTCGTGCCAACTACACATCGCTGTCCGACCTCAACCTCATCAACGACATCTTCGAGCAGCACCGTCTCAAGAAGGTATCGTTGGTAATCAACGGCTCCGCCGCCAACAAGACCTACGGATACGGCAAGAAGAAGTCGCACCACAACTAAGGCCGGCATTTAAGCACGATGCACTCCGTACTGTATGTGCGCTCCCTGTTCCGCCGACGCAGCAAAGCCGCCGGCGACAGCGACGCGCCCAAAAAGTACCTGGACCTCGAGCCCGGATGGTGGAAGCTGCCCGTACTCTTCCTGCTCTGCCTGGCCCTATACGGCCTGCATTTCTTTCCCGCCATTGCCTTCGTGGCGGCATGCATTGTCTACGCCTGGCGCGCGCGCCGGATGTACGACGTGCTGCTCATGTCCACGCTCTTCTTCGGCGGTTTCGGATTCGCTGCCATCGACCTGGTAGTTATAAGGCCGACCGACATCGCGTTGGTTTCCAGCCTGGTGCTTTGGCTCGTGATGCGCAAGCCGCCAATCCTCAAGCGCACGCTCATGGCTTGCGCAGCCTATGCCGCATCACTCTTCGTCTTCGCCTTGCTCTCCATCGAGAGCCTGTCGGTGCAGATTCTCATCATGAGGCCCTACCTCATGTTCCTCTGCATCATAATTCCCTTCGCCATATTTGCAAAGACCGAGTTTGTGTTCGACGAATTTATTCGGCGCGCCCTATCATACTGCCTGGTAATAAGCATATTCTACATCATCGACGCATACATTCTCTCGGGCAACGTACTGGTGCCCGACACGGCATCTTGGCGAACATCAACATTCTACTCCCCCACATGGATGCCATTGTCGGGCGTCGTGACGCGAAAATACCCCCCGGGGCTCTATATTCTTGCCCTCATTATCCTGCCGTTGGCGCGATCCTACAAACTAAAGTTATGGCAATGGGCCGTGCTCTGCATAGGCATCATTTCCACACAGACGTTTACACTCATCCTTGCCTGTGTCATTACCTTTGTGCTCTTCCAGCCATCCCTCCGTAAGTCGCTCATTTGGATATTCACAGGCATTATCGGATTCCTCGCCTTGTACGTCGTCGACTCCTTCCTACCCTCTTATACCGTCAACGGCTACACCCAGACTACACTGCGTGTCAAATCGTCGGTCGACCAGGTGTTCGACCTCTTCAACGCTGTCGACGACGAAGACATCGCCGACTTCGGATCGGGACGCATGGCGCAGGTCATGCCGAAGCTCGAACTCGTCGGGCAACAAGACCGCGAGCTCATTGGCCTCGGATTCCTGCATCCGCAGAAAACGCACATCAATCAGTATATTATCGTCAACGACTATTACTCCGACATTTCGCAGAGTATAGAGTTGGCCACCGGCGTGGAAGTGATTCCCGTACAGATTTACATCAACATCGGCTGGCTCGGTCTGTTGTGCCACACCATCTTCTTCATCTGGCTGTGGCTAATAATCAGGCATCTGCCGCTCGCTTCATACTATCTCTCGGTAGTTTTCTTCAATATCGTGCTGGGCATAAGCGGTTTCGCGGGCCTTGCTTCGCCGCACGGCCTCCTTTTCGTAAGCATTGCCTACGCCGCACCAATACTCGCCGCTCGCTCAGCGCTGCCCGGATACACAAAGTTTTGGGACTCATCGGCCATCAAATAAGCAACATTGCTGCATAACAACGTACTGAAATGAACTTTTCGCCCCGCAATTTCTACCGGAAGCACCCCGTCATCGCCAACCTTATAATGGCCGTGGCAGCAGGCCTCGTTCTTATCTGGGCCGTGATGATATTCCTCGATTTCTGGACTTTCCACGGCCGTACGGCTGTCGTGCCCGACATCAAGCACAAGAGCTACTCCCTGGCCTCCGACATCCTCGCCGCCAACAAGCTGTCAATCGAAATCTCCGACTCCGTCTACGACCGTTCGCTCGCACCGGGCACAGTAGTTGAGTCGTGGCCCAAGGCCGGTGCCGTCGTAAAGGAAGGCCGTCAGGTCTATGTCACCGTCACAGCTTTCTCGCCCAAACAAGTCACCATATCAATGCCCCTCTCGGGCAACGTATCGTCGCGCCAGGCCATGTCGTATCTCCGAGGCATCGGCATCACCGACATCCGTGTGGAGCATGTCCCGTCGGAATTTGTCGACCTCGTCCTTGGAGCCCGCTACGGCGACACTCCTCTGAGCGTCGGTTCCGTAATCCCGGTAACATCAACCGTGACGCTCACCGTGGGCAACGGCCCCGCCGAACTACCCGACTCTCTCGCCGTCGACGACGAAGTCATCTTCGACGAGTTCCAGCCCGACGACAGCGACCTTACCAACCCTCAGTAACCGTCCTCCAAAACAACTGCAAGACAAATGGCCGAAGAAGACGAAGATTTTATCAACGACACTTCCGAAGGCGCCGACTCACCGATGGTGGAAGTCGACGGCAACGAGATGTACGAGCATTTCCGCTTCGTCGCCGACAAGGGGCAGGAGCTGCTCCGAGTCGACAAGTTCCTCGTGGCACGCCTACAGAAGTCATCGCGAAACCGCGTGCAGCAGGCCGCCGAAGCCGGTTGTATTCTCGTTAACGGCCGCCCGGTGAAGAGCAACTACCGCGTGAAGCCCCTCGACGTGGTACAGGTCGCCATGGACCGCCCGCGATATGAGTTTGAGGTCGTGGCACAGGATATTCCCCTCGACATCGTCTACGAGGACCGCTATGTCCTCGTCGTAAACAAACCCGCCGGCCTGGTGGTGCATCCCGGCCACGGCAACTACGACGGAACACTCGTAAACGCCCTCGCATGGCACTTCCGCGACACCCCCGACTACGACGTAAACGACCCGCGCCTCGGTCTGGTGCACCGAATCGACAAGGATACTTCCGGCCTCCTCGTGGTGGCCAAGACTCCCGACGCAAAGACCGACCTCGGCCGTCAGTTCTTCAACAAGACCACAAAGCGCGAGTATGTCGCACTCGTCTGGGGCACTCCCGAGCCGCCCGAAGGCACCGTCGCAACCAACATCGGACGCTCGCCCAAAGACCGCTTGCAGATGACAGTCTTTCCCCTCGACGGCGCCGAAGGCAAGCGCGCCGTCACCCACTACTCCGTCATCGAGCCTCTTGCGCATGTGTCGCTGGTAAAATGCGTTCTCGAAACAGGCCGCACGCACCAAATACGCGTCCACATGAAGCACCTCGGCCATCCTCTCTTCGCCGACGCACGCTACGGCGGCGACCGCGTGCTCCGTGGCGTCAATTCCGCAACATACCAGGCCTTTGTGGCCAATTGCTTCAAAACCTGCCCGCGCCAGGCTCTGCACGCCCGTACACTCGGCTTCCGACACCCCGCCACGGGCGAAGAAATGTTTTTCACTGCCGATATTCCTGCCGATATGAAGGCTCTAATCGAACGCTGGCGCACTTACGCCGCCGGCCTACGCCAATGAACAATTCACTTTCCCACACCACTTTCGGCCTCATAGGGCACCCGCTGACGCACTCTTTCTCCAAGCGCTACTTCACACGCCTCTTCGAAGGCGACCCCGAGGGCCGCAGCTACGACAATTTCGACCTGCCGGAACTCACCCCCGCCGCGCTATACGAAATGCTACTTCTCAATCCCCTGCTGAGAGGTTTCAACGTCACGGCACCCTACAAGGAGGCCATAATGGAATACCTCGACAACATCAACCCCATAGCCGCCGAGATAGGCGCCGTCAATACCGTGGTGGTGCGCCGCTCGCCCGACGGACGCATTCTGGGCCTCGACGGATACAACACCGACGCCGAAGGCTTCCGACGCAGCGTCGAACGCCGCATGCCTGCCGGCGCCAGCAACGCCATCATTTTGGGCACCGGAGGCGCCTCCAAAGCAGTGGAGTATGCCTTCGACTTCCTCGGCATGAAGGTCGTCAGAGTGTCGCGCAAGCCTCAAGGACAGGGCGTTATAGCCTACACCGACATCACGCCCGAACTGGTAACAGAAAGCTCCGTAGTGGTCAATGCCACGCCTCTGGGCACATTCCCCAATATCGACGACTGCCCCGATTTCCCCTACGAGTATCTCACGCCCGACCACCTGGCCTACGATTTAGTTTACAACCCCGCCGAAACACTGTTCATGCGCCGGGCGGGCCTCGCCGGCGCACGCACTTGCAATGGTATGGAAATGCTTGTCAACCAGGCCATGGCATCTCTCGAAATATGGACATCCAAATAAAATACCGCTTATGAAGACTTCCCTCTCGAAAGCTCTCTACATCGCCCTCATCATCTTCATTCTCTTCCCCTTCAAGGCGCTCGGCATTCCCGCGCTCGAAGTATCGGCGCCCATCGCCCTGCTCATGGGCCTGGTGTTCGCGCTCTCCCTGCCCAACCCTTACCCCAAATTCAACAAAAAAACCTCAAAGTACCTCTTGCAGGTAGCCGTAGTATGTCTCGGCTTCAACATGAACCTTCAGGAATCGCTCAAATCCGGCTCAGAAGGCATGCTCTTTACTGTCGTGTCGGTGGTGGGTGTAATGTGCCTCGGCGTACTCATAGGCTACTACATGCACCTCAACCGCAAGACTTCCTATCTTATAGCCTCGGGCACCGCTATTTGCGGCGGCAGCGCAATAGCCGCCGTCGGCCCCGTGCTCAAAGCTGACGAGAACGAGATGGCCGTGTCGCTCGGCGTAATCTTCATCCTCAATTCAATAGCCCTGTTCATCTTCCCGCCCATGGGGCACATGTTGCAGATGTCGCAGGAGCAATTCGGCACCTGGGCCGCAATAGCCATCCACGACACATCGTCGGTGGTCGGCGCCGGTGAAATCTACGGTGAAGTAGCCATGAAGACAGCCACACTAATCAAGCTCACGCGTGCGCTCTGGATTATTCCCCTGGCAATAGCCACCATGTTCATCTTCCGCGACAAATCGTCGAAGATATCCATCCCCTGGTTCATCTTCATATTCGTCCTCGCCATGGTGGCCAACACCTACATTCCTCTCCCCGAATGGTTTACCACCACCATGAACTGGATTGCCCGCCGCGGCATGGTGCTCACGCTCTTCTGCATCGGCGCTTCGCTCTCGCTCGCTTCAATAAAATCGGTAGGCGTGAAGCCTTTGCTCCAGGCCGTAATCCTTTGGGTGGTGATAAGCGTGTTGTCGCTCTTCGTCGTCCTCGAAACAATTTCATAACATAATATGAACGCAACGGCTGCGCCCCGCCTCCCGGCACTTCCCCTTGCCGCCGGGGCTGCCGCAGCTGCCATATCTCTGACGGCACCCTCCCCATGGGCTGCCGTCATTTCTTTTATAATACTCTGCGCCGCAGCCTTCTGCATCCGTCGCTCGGGGCCACGCGCCATGGCATACCTCGCCGTAGGAGTAATCATGGCAGCCGTACAGACCGTCCGTCTCGCACCTGTGCCTTTGTCGCCCGACGCTAACTCCGTCAAAGCCCTGTACTCGGCCCGCGTCACGGCCCTTACATCGGGAGCATCCATCATTGTCGAGGTCGACAGTGCCGAAGGCAAGCTTTGCGCCCCATTCCTTTGCCGTCTCTCGGTGACGGGGGGCAACGACCGCGTCACCGAAGGCGACATCATCCGATTCCGCGCAGCCCTTCTCCCCTCCCGACGCTCAGCCGGCATCCCCGAACTGCGCACACGACACTGGGACGAACTGAGCCGCCGCATCGCCGCCGAAGGCTCGGTCAACGCTACCTCGCTCACTGTCACGGGGCACCGACAAAGCCTCGCCACAATCAGTGCCGACGCACGTCGCGCCATCGAGAATGCCGTATATGCATCCGGCATGAACCACGCCACGGCATCGCTCCTCATGGGCTCGGCATTCGGCAAAAGCGACTCAGAGCTGCCCGTGCGCGACACTTTCCGCGCCGCCGGCATTGCCCACCTGCTCTGTGTCAGCGGTTTCCATGTGAGCATCGTGGCTGCCTTTTTAGCATTTCTCTTCTGGCCCTTGCGCCTGTGGTCGCATGCCGGACGAATCCGTTATGCTCTCGTAATAGCCGCCGTATGGCTCTACATCGTCATCACCGGCACGCAACCGCCTGCCGTACGAGCCGGCATAATGATTACGGTCTACATGCTCGGACGCCTCATGCAGACAGCAACGAATCCTCTCAACAGCCTTCTTCTCGCCGTAGGCATCATACTGTGCATCGATCCATACTGGCTCTACTCGGCCGGTTTTCAGCTCTCCGTCGCCGCCGTCGCCGGCCTGATAATTTTCCTCCCAAAACTGAACCCTGTGTCACGCCGTCGCCCGCGCCTGCACCGCACCGTCGACATACTCCTCGTCCCGGCAGCAGCCATCCTCGGCTCGGCACCGGTCCTGCTGCTGTGGTTCAAGGCTTTGCCCGTCACATCGTTGCCGGTAAGCATCCTCGTCTCCGCAACATTCCCGGCCTTTATGGCAGCAGGTGCTGCACTTGTCGTGCTGTCGACACTCGGCTGGGACATGGCTCTCCCCGCCCGTATTCTCGACGGGTGGTGCCACGTCATGGAGAAAGCATGCGACAAAGCAAGCCACCTCCCGTTCTCCGCAACCCATGTCCTCGACATCGCCTCCTATGCTCCGGCCCTGACGGCTGGCGCAGTGTGCCTCCTCGCCGCTGCCCTGTATTCGCGCCGACGGGCTGTGAGAACAAGCGTAGCCTTGGCTTCGCTGGCCGCGTTCATACTCGCCCTCCTGCCCTCCGCTCCTCCGCACCGAGTCGTAGCCACTGCCGACAGCTTCCGAGCCGACATCACCGTAAACCCTCCCGAGTGCCACAGCATCGCCGCAATGGCATCCGACACAACGGCCGGACACGTAAGCATACTCCTCTTCGACCGCCGCTGCCGCATGCACCCCGACAGCGTCATAGCCGCACGCTGCCCCGACATCGTCCTCGTCGACATCTGCCCTCCCCAACGCACCGCCATCATCGTCGACGCCTGCCGTCGCACCGAAACCCCTGTCCACCTCCTCGCCAGGGCAGCCTTTGCCGCCGACATTCAATAGCCTCTTAAACACTTATTCACATTTAAAACTGCGCTTTTTCGATTTTTTTTGCTTACTTTGCACTCGAAAACCGAAACTCAAATCACACTACCATAACGCAATGAAAAAAAGCGCTTTACAAAAAGCCCGCGCCTCTTACCAGCCCAAGCTACCAATAGCTCTCGCAGGCCCGGTAAAGGTGGTCGAAGGCCAGCCCACTCAGTCCGTTGCCGATCAGGATGCCATCCGTGCACTATTCCCCAACACATACGGCCTTCCTGAAATAAAATTCGAGAAGAACACCCAGACAGCTCCCGGCAAACCCGTCAACGTCGGCGTAATCCTCTCCGGCGGCCAGGCCCCCGGCGGACACAACGTGATTTGCGGCCTCTTCGACGGCATCAAGAAGATTCACCGCGACAGCCGCCTCTTCGGATTCCTCATGGGGCCCGACGGCCTCGTTCAGCACCGTTACATCGAGCTCACAGCTCCCATCATCGACGAATACCGCAACACTGGTGGATTCGACATCATTGGCTCCGGCCGAACAAAGCTCGAGAAGGAAGACCAGTTCGACAAAGGTCTTGAAATTCTCCGCGAGCTCGGCATCTCCGCACTCGTAATAATCGGCGGCGACGACTCAAACACCAACGCCGCAATCCTCGCCGAATACTACAAGGCCCACAACACAGGCATACAGGTTATCGGCTGCCCAAAGACAATCGACGGCGACCTCAAAAACGACGTTATCGAAACATCTTTCGGCTTCGACACCGCCACCAAGGTCTACTCCGAAGTTATAGGCAACATCCAGCGCGACTGCAACTCCGCCAAGAAATACTGGCACTTCATCAAGCTAATGGGCCGATCCGCAAGCCACATCGCCCTTGAATGTGCCCTCCAGACACAGCCCAACATCTGCCTCATAAGCGAGGAAATCGAAGCCAACAATTCCAGCCTCGACGACATCGTCGACTACATCGCCGGCATCGTAGCATCGCGTGCCGCCGACGGAAACAACTTCGGCACAGTCCTCATTCCCGAGGGCCTCATCGAGTTCATCCCCGAGTTCAAGCGTCTCATAGCCGAGCTCAACGAGTTCCTCGGCAAGAACGAAGAGAAAGTCAAGGGCATGAACGCCGAAGTGCTCACCAAGTTCATCACCGACAACCTCTCGGCCGAAAACCTCGCCACCCTCAACAAGCTCCCCCTGAACGTCGCCCGCCAGCTCATGCTCGACCGCGACCCCCACGGCAACGTACAGGTGTCGCTCATCGAAACCGAGAAACTCCTCAGCGGTCTCGTCGCTGCCCGTCTCGCAGCAACGCCCGAATTCAAGGCAAACGGCGGCAAGTTCTCGCCCCTACACCACTTCTTCGGCTACGAAGGACGATGCGCCGACCCCTCAAACTTCGACGCCGACTACTGCTACTCCCTGGGCTTCAACGCCTCCGCTCTCATCAACGCCGGCGTTACAGGCTACATGTCGAGCATCCGCAACCTCGTAAAGCCTGCCGTGCAGTGGATCCCCGGTGGTATACCAATCACCATGATGATGAACATCGAACGCCGCAACGCCAAGGACAAACCCGTGATACAAAAGGCTCTCGTCCGCCTCGACGGAGCACCCTTCATGAAGTTCGCCGAGCAGCGCGACCAGTGGGCACACAACACCTGCTACGTATATCCCGGCCCCATCCAGTACTTCGGCCCCGCCGAGGTCTGCGACCAGCCATCGATGACTCTCAAATACGAGCATCGCCACTAATACGTGAGAGGCCGCATCAGCGGCATCCGCGCTATATTAACTTCCCATCAGCTTGCAGAGCGGGGCTTCGGCCCCGCTCTTTTTATTAGTTTTTTATCCAGGCGGCGAGCTTCAGCGAGCCATTTTCAAGCGTCGCTCAGCCCGTTTTTGGCTGTTCCGAATTTTTTCTGTACTTTTGCGCCATTATGCGACACACGTTCCGTCTGATAGCCATGCTCTTTGCCGCCGTTGCACTTGTGTGCAGCGCCGGTGTGGCCGACCTGCCCGTCAAGAAACTCAACGGACAGAAATTCTATTATTATAAGGTGAAGAAGAACGAGAGCCTCTATGGTATTTCCAAGCATCTCGGCATCACCCGCGACGAAATCGTAAGCCACAACCCCGCTGCCGAAAGCGGAGTCAAGAAAGGCATGGTGCTCTACTTCCCATACGACGCCTACACCGACGAAGAAGAAAGCTCCGCAACCGCCGCCGTCGGAGTAGTATGCAACGACGCCGAGCCCGAACAAGCCCAGGCAACTGACCACGAAAGCAGGCATGCAACAGTAGCCCTAATGCTCCCATTCGGCCTCGACAAGAACGAAAAGTCGAAACGCAACGACCTCGCACTCGACTTCTACAAAGGCTTCCTCATCGCAGCCGATACCCTCGCAGCATCATCGGGCTCTGTGGAAATCGTCGCCGTCGATACCGACACCGACATCGCAGCCCTGAGGCAGAAAATATCCGAAATCCACCTCCCGCAGGCCGCTGTGGCAGTGGCGCCCGACGATGCCGCAATACTCGCGCTCCTCGCCGACAGTGCCGTCACAGGCGATGCCTTCGTGCTCAACTCATTCATCGTCGCCGATTCGCTATACCGCACTAACGAAGCTGTTTTGCAGGCAAATACGCCACAGCATGTGATGTATGCATCCGCCGCCGACGCCTTCTTGAACTTCTACGCCGACTGCCAACCCATCTTCCTCCGGAGCGAAAACGGCCGCAACGAGAAAGAAACATTCACTGCCTACCTCGCTTCCCGCCTGCGCGAAAAGGGCATCGAGCCCGTAACCCTCCCCTACGACGGAAGCCTCCTCAGCGCCGACATCGAGCCGCTTATCGCCGACAACTCGCGCGACTACGTCGTTGTGCCGTCGTCGGGCTCGCTGGCCGAGTTCAACAAGTTCGCCTATGTGATTCACGCATTCCGCCAGAAACTCGACGCACAGTACAACAAAGCCCTTGCCGACATGCCCGACAACCCCGTCAACGACGACATCGACTATGAGGCCGCCGCTCCCCACCAATGCCGCCTGGAAGTATTCGGCTATCCCGACTGGACTGCCTTCCGGGGCGAGGCTCGCGACCTTCTCCACAAACTCGGGGCGCGCATCTATTCCCGCTTCTACGACAACTTCAACGGCACACAGGCACGAAACATCGACGCCGCCTTCGAGCGTTGGTTCGGCACACAAATCACCGAGAGCATACCATCATATGCCCTCCTCGGCTTCGACACCGGCTGCTACATCCTCGAAAGCCTCAAACTCGGCCACGGCAAGTTCAGCCCCACGGCCCTCACCACCTCCGGCGTGCAGTCCACTTTCAACTTCACCCGAAGCGCCGACGCCGGATACTACAACCACGCCATATACATCATAACCTACAACGCCGACGGCTCCCTCGATTTCATATGGCACTGATACACCGCCTTCTGCTCGTCGTCGTCATGGCTATCACCGCCTTCGGGGCCAACGCCGAGACTCACTACAAGCCCCGCATTTCAATCGGCGGACGAGCCGGCTTGTCGATGGGACGAATGTCTTTCTCGCCATCCGTCAAACAGTCGTGGCTCATGGGTTCGACCGGCGCCGTTACATTCCGCTACACCGAAGAAAAGCTCTTCGGACTCATCGCCGAAATCGGTTGGGTACAGCGAGGCTGGAAAGAAAACTTCGAAGAAGCCCCCTTATCATATTCTCGCTCAATCACATACCTAAACATCCCCGTCCTTACGCACATCTACTTCGGCAGCCGACGCTTCAAGGCTTTCATCAACCTCGGCCCACAGGTAACCGTCCTATTGGGAAGCTCAATAAGCGCCGACTTCGACTACTACAACCCAGCCGCCGTGCCCGACTTTCCCCGCAACCGAATGACCGAACAGATGGCCGCCGAAATAACCGGCAAATTCGACTACGGCATCTGCGCGTCGGTCGGAGGTGAATTTTTCATCACCCCGCGCAACTCCATCCTACTCGAAGCGCGTTATTACTATGGTCTGGGCAATATCTTTCCCTCCTCGAAAGCCGACACCTTCGGCGCTTCGAGAAATATGTCGATCGAATTCTCCCTGGGCTATTTCTTCCGCCTCAAATAGCCAATAACTCATACCTAACAACTCATAACCATTACCTCCGACTTAAAAATGTTCCCCATCGAAACCCACCCTTGGCCCGCCTTCCTACCCGACCGAGCCAAAGTCCTAATAATGGGAACATTTCCTCCCGGCGAGCACCGTCGGTGCATGGAATTCTACTACCCCAATCCAACCAACGACTTCTGGCGCATTATGGGCCTGATTTTCTACGGCAACCGCGACGCCCTCTACGACCGCGACGCCCGACGCTTCCATCTCGACACAGTCAGCACCTTCGCCGCCGACAAAGGCATAGCCCTCAACGACACCGGCTACCGCGTGCGCCGTCTGCGCGGAAACGCTTCCGACAAATACCTCGAAATCGTCCAACCCGTCGACCTCGACGCCCTTCTCCGCTGCATCCCCGACTGCCGCACAATAGCCACCACTGGCGAAAAAGCCGCAGGTGTAATAGCCGCTATCACCGGCACTCCAGTCCCCGCAATGGGCGCGGCCGTGCCTTGGCGCCAATACTCGATATGGCGATGCCCGTCCACCTCACGCGCATACCCACTCGCCATCGAAAAAAAAGCCGAATATTACCGTCGGCTTTTCATCGCCGCCGGCATACTCGACACATGAAACTTTTTCATCGGCAACAAAACGTCAAAACACCACTATTGGCCTACACAGCCACCCCTCTTTCATTTTTTTTGCACATTTAGGAAAAAGTAGCTACCTTTGCACCGCAATAACCTTGCATTCCCACTAAATCGACCTATCAGTTATCACATATGAAATCAGTATACAGCTACTTGATCGTTATCGCTGTGTTGGCCGCCCTCCTCACTGGCTGCTCCGCGCCGAAGAAGGTGCCCTACATTGTCGATGCCGACAAAATACCCGCTGAAGTCCTCGCTTCCGCGCAAGCGAACCCCGACCCCGTCCTAAAAGTCGGCGACCTGCTCAACATTCAGGTTACCGGCGTCAACATGGCCGCAATGGCTCCGTTCAACAAAGGACGCTACATCGACGCCGAAGGCAAAATCGGCGCCCTGACCAGCAGCAACACCTCCACCCAGAGCAACTACGAAATATCAACCGAATACTACCTCGTGAACGCCGACGGCACCATCGACTTCCCAATCGTGGGCAAAATCGAAGTGGCCGGCCTAACAAAAGCACAGGTTGCCAAGGAGATATGCGACGCCATCTATCCTAAGTACGTCACCGAGAAACCGTCGGTCGACATACGCCTGATGAACTTCCGCGTCACAGTCATCGGCGCCGTCAAGAGCCCCGGTGTATACCAGAGCAAGAACGAGCGCATGACATTCCTCGAAGCAATATCCATGGCCGGCGACCTCGACATCAAGGGCGACCGCGAGAACATCCTCCTATACCGCACCAACCCCGACGGAACACGCGAAGTGCACCGCCTCAACATACACGACCGCGACTTCCTTCTCTCGCCCTACTGCACGCTCCAGCAGAACGACGTAATCTACGTCGAGCCCAACAGCTCTATGCGCCAGAGCGCATGGCAGCTCAACCCCGCCGTCTCGGCCGTCATCACAATCGTCGGCGGCATGTCGTCGGTAGCGTCGCTCGTTATCGGTATTGTTAACCTCAGCAAATAACCAGCATGGAAAACGACAATCTCGAAAACCGGACGTCGGAGGAAGCCTTCGACACCACAGGTCTGCTTCTCGCTTTCCTCGCCAATTGGAAGTGGTTTGTCCTCTCGGTGTTTGTTTGCCTCGTCGTGGCGTGGTTCTACATCGCCCGACAGGTGCCCGTTTATCAGGTCAACGCTTCGATCTACCTCAGCCAGGACAACAGCTCCCAGCGAAACGCTTTCAACGTAGGCCAGTCCACCGACCCAATGGTGGCTCTCAAAAACTACATCGACGAGACCGAGCTTGAAGTCCTCAAATCGAAGAACAACGTTATCAAGATTGTCGACTCCCTCAACCTCGCATATTCCTATTATAAGGAAGGCACCTTCCGCGACATTCCCCTATACGAGAACAACGCCATCGAGGCAAGCCTCGACAGCGCTTCGCTACGCAACCTCCGCGAACCCATACAGATTGACGTGTCGCGCAACGACGACGACACCTACCGCGTTAAAGTCGCCACGACCTACAACGGCGTCGAGGAGAAAAAAGACTTCGACTCCGCCGCCATGCCCCTCGACATCGAGCTCTCGCACGGAACCCTCACTCTGAAGAAATCGCCCGTGACGGCGCCCCTCGAAAGCAAGGAGAAAATCGTCATCGTCAGCCCGCGCGCACGCGCCGCACAGCTCTCAGGCTCGCTCAACATTGAATTTGCCAAGAACTCTGACAAGATCATCCGAATATCCTACAACACCACCGTAGTCAAGGAAGGCATCGACGTTATCAACGCACTGCTCGAGTTCTACAACCGCGAGATTATCGAGGACAAAAACCGCTCCGCCATACAGACCGAAGCATTCATCCTCGACCGTCTGGTCATGATATCCGGCGAGCTCCGCGACGTCGAGAACCGCCTCCAGGCATACCGCCAGGCCCACAACATCACCAACATCGAAGCGCAGACCGGCCTCAACCTCAACCTCAAGAGCGACTACGAAAAGCAGATGGCCGAGAACGACGCCGAGCTCAACATCATCGACGAAATCGAGCGCATCGTTTCGTCGGCCGACACCTACGAGACTCTCCCCGCCGCTATCAACAACACAACCGTCAGCCAAATCATCGAGGCTTACAACCGCAAGGTCAACCAGCTCAACCGTACACTCGAAGGCTCTACCCCCGACAATCCTCTGGTGCGCACCATGCAGGACGAGCTCAGCCGCGACAAGGCGCGAATCCTCCAGAACCTCGCCACAACAAAGCGCAGCATCATGGCGCGCCGGTCGGCCATACAGAACCTCGAAAGCCGCTCCGCCGGCCAGCTCGCATCGACGCCCACCGTCGACAAGGGCTTGCAGGAAATTTTCCGCGAGCAGTCGGTGAAGGTCAACATCTACACCTTCCTTCTCCAGCGCCGTGAGGAAATCGCTCTCCAAAAAACACTTGCCACCAACACCGCTCGTCTCATCGACGACCCCGTGGGCGGAGCTCCCGTATCGCCCCGAAAAATGATGATTATGGCCGTTGCCTTCATCATCGGCCTACTAATTCCCGGCCTGGTAATATTCATACGCCGCATGCTCTTCCCCATCTTCGCCGACCAGGAAGAACTCGAGCGCATCACCAAGGTGCCGGTCCTCGGCGAGATTTGCGAGACAGATTCCGGATCGGCGGCCGACATGGTGGTGGGTCAGAACGTCTCCACGCCCATAGCTGAGCTCTTCCGCCTGCTGCGAAACAACATATCCTTCACCCGCGGCGGCGCCGACGCTCGCGTCATCCTCGTAACCTCCACAATATCGGGCGAAGGAAAAACATTCGTCGCTGCCAACCTCGCCATGACATACGCCCTTATGGGCAAGCGTGTTGTAGTGATCGGCCTCGACCTCCGGCGCCCCATGCTGGCACACCGCTTCGGATTCTCAAACCGCCGCGGCGTCACCACATACCTCTCGGGCCAGGAAAGCAACGCCAACGAGCTAATCCTCAAATCGAAGGAAAACGACAACCTCTACGTACTACCCGCTGGCCCGCTGCCTCCAAACCCCAACGAACTCCTCATGTCGGCCAACATGGGTCGCCTCATGACAACCCTCCGCAACGAGTTCGACTACGTAATCATCGACTCCGCGCCTATCGGCGTTATATCCGATACCTTCCTCATTACGCGCTACTCCGACCTCCAGCTCTACGTCACACGCGCGCACTACACCTCGAAGACATCGCTCAAAACTCTCCAAAACGCCATCGACTCCAACAAGTTCAGCTCGGTCTACATCGTGCTCAACGGCGTCAACATCAAGTCGAGTTCCTATCAGTACCGCCGCTACGGGCAGTATGGCTCGTCGACATACGGCTACGGCTACGCCGCCCAACACACCACCGACAACAACTGATACCCCCATACCCTATACGGCAGGCTGCGCACGGCGCGGCCTGCTTTGTTATATGCTCTCACCAGGGGTGGGCGAAACGCTTCCCTGTCCGACATCGGACACTCCCTCTCTTGTAACTATTTGATATTCAAGCACACTTGACACAGCTTGCGATTTTTTGTTATTTAGCGGCATCTGAACAACAAAAAATCCCAATCCTGTGGACCGACAAATAGACAAGAACATAATCCGCCGGAGGCAACTCCTCAAATGGCTGCGACCCATAGGAGTCGTCGCCGCCGTCATAGCCCTCGTGGCATTCGCCGTACGGCTACTCGACAAGGGTCTGCCCGTGGCCGAACTCCGCCTCAGCACCGCAAAGATATCCTCAATCGACATCTCCGTGCCGGCATCGGGAAAAGTAGTGCCCATGAACGAGCAGCTCATCCTCTCCCCCGTCGAATCGCGCATCATGGCCGTCTACGTCCACGCCGGCGACACCGTCGCTGCCGGCCAGCCCCTCGTCGAGCTCGACCTTACGTCGGCCCGCGCCGCATACGACAAGAAGCTCAACGACCTCCTCATCCAGCAGGAAACCCTCGAGCAGCAGCGCCTCAAAAGCAGCACCGCCCTCAGCGAGCTGCGCATGAACATCGCCGTAAAGGAGATGGACCTCCGCCGCCTCACCGAGGACGCCCGCAACGAGCGCCGCCTCGACAGCATAGGCTCCGGCACAGGCGAACGCGTCCGCCAGGCCGAGACAGCCCGTCGCACCGCCGAGCTCCAGCTCCGCCAGCTGCGCGAGCAGTATGCCAATGAAGAGCTCCGAACCGCAGCCGCCCTGCGCGTGGAGGAGCTAAGTCTCGAAAGCGCCCGCAAGGACCTCGACCTGCTCCGCCGCACCCTCGACGAAGGACAGGTGCCCGCACCCTACGCCGGCATCGTCACATACATCAACTCCGTGTCGGGCACACGCGTGGGCCAGGGCGAGCGATTGGCCGTCGTGGCCGACCTCTCGTGCTTCCGCATCGAGGCCGAAATCCCCGAGAGCAGCGGCCGAAACGTAAGCCCCGGCACAGGCGTCGACCTGCACCTCCCCGGAGGGAAACTCGCCGGTACGGTCACCAACATCAACCCCCAGAGCTCCGAGGGCGTCATGACATTCACCGTAAGCCCCGCCGACCCCTCCGACAGCCGCCTCTCCTCAGGCCGGCGCATCGACATCGACGTCAACGCCGGCTACATCGACTCATGCCTCACTATAGCCGCAGGCTCCTACTTCAAAGGCCCCGGCGAATACAGCCTCTTCGTGGCCGACGGACCCGACGCCACCGAGCTCCACCGCCGCAAGGTGCGCCTCGGCCGAAGCAGCCGCACTGCCGTCGAAGTCGTTTCCGGCCTCGAGCCGGGAGAATGTGTGGCCACAGCCGACCTCCAGCGTTTCGAATCAAAATCAAACCTCAAAATACGCCATTGACACCATGCCCGAAATCACTCTCAAAGGTATAAGCAAAGTATACCGGACCAAAGAAATCGAGACCACAGCTCTCGACAATATAAACCTCGACATCAACGCCGGCGAGTTCGTGAGCATCATGGGGCCGTCGGGATGCGGAAAGTCGACGCTGCTCAACATCATGGGCCTGCTCGACACGCCCTCCGCCGGCACCGTGGAGATAGCCGGCACCACGTCGGCAGGAATGAGCGACTCCGCCCTCGCCCACTTCCGCAACGAACACCTCGGTTTCGTCTTCCAGAACTTCCACCTCATCCCATCTCTCAACGTCTACGACAACATCGAGCTGCCACTTACCTACCGCACGGGCATAGGCGCCAAGGAGCGCCGAGAGCGCGTCGAAGAGGTGCTACACCGCCTCGGCATCAGCCACCGCATAAAGCACTTCCCCTCGCAGCTCTCGGGCGGACAGTGCCAGCGCGTGGCCATTGCCCGAGCCATCGTGGGCAAGCCTTCCATAATCCTCGCCGACGAGCCTACCGGCAACCTCGACTCCGCCATGGGCGAGGAGGTGATGGAGCTCCTGCACTCCCTCAACCGCAACGACGGACTAACCGTGGTGATGGTCACCCACAACGAGGCACACGCCCGCGGCACCGACCGTACCGTACGCTTCTTCGACGGACGCATAATATCCTGATTGCCCTATGAAAAAGAAATTCCAACAGATATTCTACGACATGCGGCGCCGCCCGGTTATCACCGGCATCACCCTCACCGGCACCGCGGCATCGGTCTTCCTCTTCATGGTCTACATCATGATGCAGGCCGTCGAAACCGTGCCCTTCGCTCCCGAAAGCTGCCGCGACCACATACTGTACGGACGCTACATCCATACCCAGTGGCCCGAAAGCCAGCGCTCCATGAGCGGTTCGCTCAACTTAGAACAGTCCGACGAAATCTACTCCGACCTCGAGGGCGTGGAAAAAATGTGCCGCGTCGACTCCTGGGCCGAGCTGACCGACGTGGTTAGCCCCTCCGGCAACATCGCCCAAGTGACAAGCCGCCTTGTCGACAGCAATTTTTGGGACGTCTTCGACTTCAAGCTCCTCGCCGGCCGCTACTTCACCGCCGACGAAGCCGATGCAGGCATGAAAGTGGCGGTAATCGACCGCAGCACCGCGCGCCGCTTCTTCGGCTCGGTTGAGGAGGCGCCGGGCAACACCCTCTCCTATGTGGGCGAAAACTACCGCGTGACAGGCGTAGTCGACGACGTGTCGCCCCTGGCAACACAGACCTTCGCCCGCTTTTACCGCCCGCTGTCGCGCACCGACAAATATGCCAACGGCGACGTGGCACTCCTGATTAAGGACGGCGTGACGCCCGAGAGCCTCCGGCGCCAGGTGGAGCGCCGCTACGACGCCATCAACTCGCGCCGCGACTCCGCACAGGACGGCTACTACGTTTACCACGGGCAGCCATACGACCAAAAGACCGTCGCCGGCGAAATCTACTCCAACTGGACACCCGAAACACCCGACATCGACTGGACCACCATCCTCGTGTGCGTTATCCTGCTCGTTGTGCCGGCCATCAACCTCAGCAGCATGCTCGGCAGCCGCCTGCAATCGAGCATCTCGGAGTACGGCATACGCCGCGCCTACGGCTGCACGCGCCGCCGCATATTCGCCGACATCGTCGCCGAGAACTTCATCCTCACCCTCATGGGCGGCATAGTCGGGATAGCCCTGGCCATTCTCTTCGTCTACAATTCCGGAAGTATATTCGCCTTCGTCGGAGGCACACACGAAGCGTCGGTCACGCCGCCGCTGTCGCTCCTGCTGAGCTGGAAGGTAGTGCTCTTAGCGCTGGGCGCATGTCTGCTGCTCAATCTCCTCAGCGCATGCTGGCCGGCATGGAAGGCAGCACACACAACACCCGTCGATGCCATTTCGGCTCGCAATAGATAAAACACCGTCAACAACAGAACAACAATGAAACGTCATATATTACGCCAGATGAGCACCGAATGGCGCTCCAATGCCGGCCTCCTCGCCGAACTCGTAGTCACCGGTCTGGTGCTCTGGGGCCTGTGCTGGTTCTTCGCGAGCGTCCTGCTCCTCCGTTCCTCAAAAAGCGGCTGCGACGTCGAGGGTGTCTTCACTGCATCGATAGTCTACATGGGCGGCGATTCGGTGGCCATCGAGCAGCACCGCAGCGACCTCGACGCTTTGGTCAACCACTTCAAAAGCAAACCCGAAGTGCTCCACGTCGGCTACGGCAACAACTCCGACCCATACAATATGTCGTACTGGGGCAACACCGTCCGCCACATCAACGGCGAAGATACCATCGGCTTCGATGTCAACTTGCGCCATATGTCGCCCGAGTTGATGGAGGTATATCAAATCCACGGCCTCGACGGCGCCACGCCGGCCGAAATGCGCCGCCGCCTCGAACGCGGCGACATCATCCTGGGCTACGACCGCGTCCGCGACGACGTGCGCCAACGCGTCGACAGCCTCTTGGGTTCCGAAATGAGCACATATTCCTACCGTGGCACATTCAGCACACTGGTGAAGCCGATAAAACGCATGGACTACGAACCCGTCGACATGATGGCAGTGCTGCCCCTGCAGCGCACTACCCGCCCCCAGTCCTTCGCCGTGCGCGTGCGCCCCGAGGCAGCCCGCAGCTTCGTCGACGGCCTCAATACCTCCAACTTCCGCATGGGCACCGTGCTCCTGTCGGGCATAACGAGCATGGAAAACCAACGCACCCGAATACAGGCCCCCATGACGGCCAAAATCCGCACAAGCATCGCCGGCTCGTTCTTCCTCGTCCTGGTAATCTTTTTAGGTTTCTCGGGAGCGTTTTGGTTCCGCACACAGCAGCGCCGCAAGGAGATAGCCATAAGGCGAGTGAACGGCGCCACCGACGGCGACGTGCTGCGCCGACTCCTCGCCGAAGGCCTCCTGCTCCTCGCAGCGGCATGCGTGCTCATCGTGCCGGGCGTATACTGGTTGAAGGGCGTCGAGACAATAGCCGACCACATGGACTATTATAACGGGAGCCTCGCGTGGATAGCCCTTCCCATGGCCGTCGCCGTCATGGCAGTGACTGTGGTGTGCGGCATAGTGTATCCGGCATGGCGTGCCGTGAAGCAACGCCCCGCCGATGTCCTTCATGCCGAATAGCGCCATGGCACGCCTCATAGCCATCCTCCTTATGGTGCTTATGGCGCTGTGCGTCAGAGCCGAGCAGCTCGTGCTCACCCTCGACGACGCCGTCGCTATTGCGCGAGTGAAAAGCGTCGACGCTGCCGTGGCCCTCGACCGCCTGCGCAGCGCCTACCGCCAGTGGCGCATATGGCGCGCCGACCGCCTGCCCGAAGTGGTGCTCCAGGCCACGCTGCCGTCGTACGCCGACCAGTATTCGCCCTACATGGACTCCGACGGCCGCTACTCCTTCGTGCGCAACCGCGCCCTGCAACTCAACGCCGCCCTGGCCGTGAAGCAGAACATACGCCTCACCGGCGCCACGCTGCAGCTGAGCACCTCGCTCGACTTCCTGCGCCAGTTCGGCGGCCTGGGAAACCGCTACATGGCACTCCCGGTGGCGCTGTCGCTCACGCAGCCCCTCTTCGCCGTCAACACCATGCGCTGGGACAGCCGCATAGAGCCCGTGCGCTACACCGAGGCCAAGGCCGAATTCCTCTCGGCAACCGAAGACGTGGCACAGAAGGCCATCACATACTACTTCAACCTCCTCCTGAGCCGCGAGAACCACGAGATTGCACGCCAGAACTACGAAAATGCCCTCCGCCTGCGCGACGTGGCCGTGGAAAAGCGACGCATGGGCCAGATAAGCCTCAACGACCTCAGGCAGATGGAGCTCAACCTGCTCGAGGCACAGTCGGACCTCACCGACTGCGCAAGCAACATGAAGGCCGACATGTTCGGCCTCCGCACCTTCCTCGACATCGCGAACGACTCGGTGGAAATCGTGCCCGTGGTGCCGGCGGCAACACCGGCGGCAACCGTGAGCTACCCCGACGCCCTCGAACATGCCCGCGCCAACAACAAGCTCTGCCACAACATGCTGCGGCGCCAGCTCGAGGCCGACTACGCCGTGGCCCAGGCCAAGGGCGACATGCGCAAGGTGAACCTTTTCGTGCAGGTGGGCTACACGGGCGCGTCCGACCGCGTATCGGAGGCCTACTCGCGCCTGCGAGGCAACCAGGTGGTGCAGGTGGGCATCGAGATACCGCTCTTCGACGGCGGCAAGCGCCGCGAGCGTGTGCGCGTGGCCGAGTCGAACCGCCGCGTGCAGGAGAGCACCCTGCGCAAGGAGTCGATGGAGTTCGACCAGAACCTCTTCATCCTCGTTGAGCGCTTCGGCAACCAGCAGCGGCAGTTCGCCATCGCAGCCGAGGCTTGCGACATAGCAACGGCTCGCTACAACACCAACGTCGAAACCTATCTCACAGGCCGCATATCAACCCTCGACCTCAACGACTCGCAGGTGAAGAAAGACGAGAGCCGCCGCCTCTACATCAACCAGCTCTACCGCTGTTGGCTCTACTGGTACCAGTTACGTGCCATCACACTCTACGACTTCGAGCACCGCACCGACATCAACGCCGACATCGAAAAACTTGTGAATATGAAGACCGTTTACTAACTTTACATCATGATTCTGATAATCGACGACGACCGCTCGGTGCGCCTGTCGCTCGGACACCTTTTCCGTCAGGCAGGCTACGAGTGGGAGGGCGCAGGCACCGAGAGCGAGGCAATGGACATCGTTCGCGCGACGAGTCCCGAGCTCATCATGCTCGACATGAACCTGTCGCTCACCACTACCGGGCGCGACGGCATAAACCTCCTGCGCAAAATCAGAATATTCCATCCCGACGTGCCGGTGATTCTCATCTCGGCCTGGGGAACAATCCCTCTGGCCGTCGAGGGCATGGCGCACGGTGCCTGCGACTTCGTCACCAAGCCCTGGGACAACCGCGAGATCATGGCCAAGGTGCGCCGCGCCATCGATGCCTCGCATACAGCCACCGCGCCCGAAGAACCGGCACCCACGCTCGACGAAACAGAGCGCCGCGCCATCGTCGATGCCCTGCGGCGCTCGGGCTACAACCTCTCGCAGGCTGCGGCGGCACTCGGCATCACGCGCCAGTCGCTCTACCGCCGCATGCTCAAATACGATATCAAATGACAGTTTACCGCATATCTGCATGTATTCTCGGCCTGGCGCTGGCCGTGCTGGTGGCAGGGGTGTTTACAACACTGCCGCACTGGGCCGGAATTGCAGCGGCGGCGGTGGCCGTGGCGGCCTTCGTCGTAACCCTCCGTGCCGTGCGAAAACCCTTGCAGGCCGTGAGCAACGGCATCTACCTCCTGCGCGAGCAGGATTTCAGCAGCCGCCTGCGCCGGGTGGGCCAGCCCGACGCCGACCGCGTGGCGGATTTCTTCAACTCTCTTATGGCCGCAATGAAAGAGGAGCGGCTCAAAACCAAGCAGCGCCACAAGCTGCTCACGCTCCTCATCGAGCGCTCGCCCATGGGCGTGGCCATGTGCGACTTCGACGGTAACATCGAATCGACCAACGACGCCTTCGACCGCTTCGCCACACCGGCGCTGAAGCAGGCCCTCGACGAACTCGCCGACGGCGAGACGCGCACCGTACGCTTCGGCGCCGAAGGCATATACCGCATATCGCGCCTGTGGATTATGGACTCGGGATTCCGCCGCCCCTTCTTCCTGGTGGAGCAGCTCGCCGACGAAATCATCGAGGCCGAGAAAAACATCTTCAACCGCATAGTGCGCACCCTGGGCCACGAAATCAACAATACCCTCGGCAGCGTCATATCGGTAACCGACAGCCTTGCATCCATACATGCCGACGACCCCGAGGTGAGCGCCGTGCTCGACAGCTGCACCGACCGCTGCTCGGGCCTTGTGCGCTTCGTGAGCAGCTACGCCGACATCGTAAAGCTCCCCGAGCCCGACTTCATCGACCTCGACCTCAACGGCTTCGTGGCCGAGATGCTGCCCTTCCTGCGCACCCTCCTTCCCGACAACATCCGTCTCGACACCCGCCTGTCGGCCGACGCGCCGACGGTGAAGGCCGACCCCGTGCTGCTCGAGCGCGTGGTGGTCAACGCCGTGAAGAACTCCGTGGAGAGCATCGCGGCCGCGAGCGGCACCGTCACCTTGGCCACATCGGCAGCGACGCTTACCGTAAGCGACGACGGGCCCGGTCTCACCCCCGAGGCCGCCGAGGCGGTGTTCTCGCCCTTTTTCAGCACCAAGCGCAACGGCCGAGGCCTCGGCCTGATGCTCATAGCCGAAATAACCCGGCGCCATCACGCCGGCTGCACGCTCGCCACCGACGCCGCCACTGGCCTCACAAGCCTCACCCTGACTTTTCCGCAGCGGCGCAGATAAAGATATAGTCACCGCCGGGGCTCGCGCGCCGGCGGTGTCAACACGATTATATTAGCTAAAGAGTAGTAGGGTCTGTATTGTTCGAAAAGTAGGAAATTTGCAGCGACGCGGTAAGGGCGCTATATATAGCAATGTCACCGACTCAACGTATAGGCGATTGATTATCAGCACCGTAGTAGGGGCGCAATATATTGCGCCCGCTCAGGCGATGGTAACTTTCTAAACCATAGTAGTATATATTTGAGAGGCGGGCGCAATATATTGCGCCCCTACTTTTACGGCAGCCCAAACGGCTATGTACTAAGAACTTACATCAGAAGCGGTATTTGAAGCCGAACTGGAAGATGCCCTGGGCACCGAAGCCGGCTTCGGCAAACATCGCCCAGTTGCGCGAAAGGCCCACCTGCGCACCCACGGGCACAATCTGGAAGGCGCAATAGGCCTTGGTGTAGTTGTCGTCGTGGCGCGGCTGCATGTAGCTGAACTCCACGCCCAGGCCCACCTTGGCATAGAGCTCCACTATGCTGGTGCGGTAGTAGTGGTAGCGGCCGTTGAGCATCACGGCATGGTAGGCCACATTGCTGTGCTCGGGACCGCCTTTGGTGGTGGAGCTTGAAAAAGTATACGACGGGCCTATCCATATCTTGCTGTTCACACGGAAGTTGACGCCCATGTTAAGGGCACCCCAAGCGGTATTTACATGTTTCCAACCGTCTTTCATATCGGTTGCATCCATCTGAGTATAAGCGCCGTAGGAGGCGGTGATTTCGGCCTTCTGGGCAGCGGCACCGAGAGGGAGAGCCGATGCCAGAACAAGAGCGGCGATGAATTTTTTTGCCATAGTAGAATAGTTTGAACCTGTATCGAAAGTTATTGATTCGTCATATTTCAAAACATTCGTTAACGTAAAATAGTTCACCGCAACCAACAAAAGCGCAGTAATTGCAGAATTTTTTCGCCAATGAGTTGTGCATTTTGTCAAAACTCCTTAAATTTGCACATTAAAAGGTGCGTCGTGGAGCGAAGCGCCTCCTTCGGCCTCCGCCGCAGGCACATTTTCCGACAACAAACAATTCAACATAATTAATAAAAAATCAATCATCTATGTGGTTAACAAGCTCATCTATAGGACGTAAGTTCATGATGGCCCTTACGGGTATCTGCCTCGTCCTATTCGTAACTTTTCACGTGCTGATGAACTCTGTCGCCCTCTTCTGGCCCGCCGCCTACAACCAGGTGTGCGAGTTCCTGGGCGCCAACTGGTATGCCCTGATAGCTTCGGCCGGTCTGGGTCTCATCTTCATCATCCACATCATCTATGCCCTGTGGCTGACAATTCAGAACCGCCGCGCACGCGGCAACGACCGCTATGCCGTCAACGGCGCCGCCCCAGGCGTGGAGTGGTCGTCGAAGAACATGCTCGTCCTGGGCATCGTAATTCTGGCCTTCCTTGTTGTCCACATGATTCAGTTCTGGTCGAAGATGCAGCTCCAGGAGCTCCTCTCGCACGAGCTGACGGTTCTTCCCCAGGTCGACGGCGTTCCCGCATCGCCCGCCATGGGCACCCTCTTCCTCCAAATGGCCTTCTCGCAGTGGTGGACTCCCGTGGTATACATCATCGGTTTCGTGGCACTGTGGTTCCACATGAACCACGGCTTCTGGTCGATGTTCCACACCATCGGCTGGGACAATGACCGCTGGATCAAGCGCCTCAAAACCATCAGCTGCTGGTGGACCTCGATTGTCGTAGCCCTCTTCATCGCCCAGGCCGTCACCTTCACCGTTCAGGCCCACGGCAAGTTCTTCCTCACCGACGCCAAGCTCCAGGAGCAGTACGCCGAAGTATGGAACGCCCGCGCCGCAGCCCTCATCCAGGAATTCCAGGAAGAGGTTTCCGGTCTCGACCAAACCCAGCCCGGCGAAGTCGAGAACTTCTTCGCCACCCGCGGCGACTACTATGTTGACAACGCCCAGGCCATCAGCGACTACTCGCAGAAGCAGGCCGGCAACGTATCGCCCGCCAAGCACGAGGCCCTCGCACAGATCGGCCAGTTCGCTATGTTCGTGAAGCAGCGCACCGAGCGCGCAAAGGCAGCCGCAGCTCCCGCACAGCCCGAGCCCACTCCCGCGCCCGCAGCAGAAGAAACTACAGAAGCAAACAATTAATCACCTCAGAGATATGGCAAACAAAACCAACATCGAAGGCATGATCGATTCGACACCCATCATGGGCGAATTTGCCGATGTCACCACCGGCGCGATGCCTGAGTATACCATCGACTCCAAGATTCCCGAAGGTCCTATCGCTGAGAAATGGACCAACTACAAAGCCCACCAGCACCTGGTGAACCCCGCCAACAAGCGCAACCTCGACATCATCGTGGTAGGCACGGGTCTTGCCGGCGCATCGGCAGCCTCCACGCTCGGCGAAATGGGCTTCAACGTGTATAACTTCTGCATCCAGGACAGCCCCCGCCGCGCACACTCCATCGCTGCCCAGGGCGGTATCAATGCAGCCAAAAACTACCAGAACGACGGCGACTCGGTTTACCGCCTGTTCTACGACACCGTCAAGGGCGGCGACTTCCGCTCGCGCGAGGCCAACGTATACCGCCTCGCCGAAGTGTCGAACAACATCATCGACCAGTGCGTTCAGCAGGGCGTGCCTTTCGCCCGCGAGTACGGCGGCCTTCTGGCCAACCGCTCGTTCGGCGGCGCACAGGTAAGCCGTACGTTCTACGCCAAGGGCCAGACGGGCCAGCAGCTCCTCCTGGGCGCTTACAGCTCGCTCAACCGCCAGATACAGAAGGGCACCGTGCGCAGCTTCACACGCCGCGAGATGCTCGACATCGTAATCATCGACGGCCGTGCACGCGGCATAATCGTGCGCAACCTCATCACCGGTGCCATCGAGCGCTATGCCGCACACGCCGTGGTTCTCGCCACCGGCGGCTACGGCCGTGCCTTCTTCCTGAGCACCAACGCCATGGGCTGCAACGGCTCGGCTGCCGTGCAGGCATTCAAGAAGGGCGCATACCTGGCCAACCTCGCCTTCACACAGATTCACCCCACATGTATCCCCGTCCACGGCGAAGACCAGAGCAAGCTCACCCTCATGAGCGAGTCGCTGCGTAACGACGGCCGCATCTGGGTACCCGCCAAGAAGGAAGACGCCGAGGCAATCCGCGCCGGCAAGAAACGCCCCACCGACATCCCCGACGAAGACCGCGACTTCTACCTCGAACGCCGCTACCCCGCATTCGGCAACCTCTGCCCCCGCGACATCGCCTCGCGTGCCGCCAAGGAGCGCTGCGACGCCGGCTACGGCGTAGGTACGGGCAACGCCGTATACCTCGACTTCAAGTACGCCATCGAGCGCCTGGGCAAGGACGTGGTGCGCGACCGCTACGGCAACCTGTTCGACATGTACCAGATGATTTCGGACGACAACCCCTACGAGACCCCCATGATGATCTTCCCCGCCAGCCACTACACCATGGGCGGCATCTGGGTCGACTACGAGCTCCAGACCTCCATCAAGGGCCTCTTCGCCATCGGCGAATGCAACTTCTCCGACCACGGCGCCAACCGCCTCGGCGCATCGGCACTCATGCAGGGCCTCGCCGACGGCTACTTCGTGCTCCCCTACACCATGCAGAACTACCTCAGCGACCAGATCAAGGTAGGCCGCAGCACCTTCGACACAAGCCACCCCGAATTCGACAAGGCCGAGGCCGACGTGCGCTCGCGCATACAGCGCCTCATGGACATCAAGGGCACCAAGAGCCCCGATGAAATCCACAAGCGCCTCGGCCACGTGATGTGGAACCTCGTGGGCATGGGCCGCACCCTCCAGAGCCTCGTCAAGGCCCTCGAAGAAATCGAGGAAGTACGCAAGGAATTCTACACCGACCTCCGCGTGGTGGGCAAGGCCGACGACCTCAACACCGAGCTCGAGAAGGCCCTGCGTCTGGAAGACTTCCTGGTAATCGCCCGAATGATGGCCATCGACGCCCTCAACCGCAACGAATCGTGCGGCGCACACTTCCGCGAAGAGTACCAGACGGCCGACGGCGAAGCCGCCCGCCGCGACGACGAGTACATGTATGTGAGCTGCTGGAAGTACACCGGCGACACCGAGAAGCCCATCCTCATCAAGGAGCCTCTGAAATACGAAGCCATCCAGGTACAGACCCGCAACTACAAATCCTGACAAAACCACGGGCCGCACGCCGGTCACCCCGGCCGGCGGCGGCTACCAAATAAATTAAAACAATGGAACATACAATAAGTGTAAACCTGAAAATTTGGCGTCAACGTGGTCCAAAAGAGAAAGGACAGTTCGTCAACTACAAGCTCGACAACGTGTCGACCGGGAGCAGCTTCCTCGAAATGCTCGACATGCTCAACCAGCAGCTGGTTGAAAAGGGCGAAGAACCCGTAGTGTTCGACAACGACTGCCGCGAAGGCATCTGCGGCATGTGCTCGCTCTACATCAACGGCCATCCCCACGGTCCCGTGCAGGGCATAACCACCTGCCAGCTCCACATGCGCAAGTTCAACGACGGCGACACAATCACCATCGAGCCCTGGCGCTCGGCAGCTTTCCCCGTGATACGCGACCTTATGGTAGACCGCAACGCCTTCGACAAAATCCAGCAGGCCGGCGGCTATGTGTCGTTCAACTGCGGCGGCGCTCAGGATGCCAACAACATTCCCGTGAGCAAGGAAGTGGCCGACATTGCCATGGACTCCGCTACCTGCATTGGCTGCGGCGCATGCGTGGCAGCGTGCAAGAACGGTTCGGCCATGCTCTTCGTATCGGCCAAGGTAAGCCAGTTTGCCCTCCTGCCCCAGGGCCAGGTTGAGCGCAAGCGCCGTGCACGCGCAATGGTCAGCAAGATGGACGAGCTCGGCTTCGGCAACTGCACCAACACCGGTGCCTGCGCCGCCGAGTGCCCCAAGAACATTCCTCTGAGCAACATCGCACGCCTCAACCGCGAGTATCTCAACGCCAAGTTCTCCGAATAATCCCGTCGGAACCATCCATACAATCCCCGGCTTTCCCGCCCGAAGGCCGGGGATTTTTATATAAACCAACATGTCAAGGTGCGAAGTGATTGTCAGCGGCGCGTAAGGCTGAAACTCAGGCCGAGGCCTATGTAGGGTTGGGGCCCGGCGGGGGTGATGCCCACGCCGGCCTGGACGGCCACGCTCCAGCGGCGCGGCTGTGAGAGCTTGGGTATGCGCACGGCAATGCTGTCGAGAGCCGGAACCACACCGCTCACCCATGCGGTATAGCTCTCGTCCTCATACACCAGTTGCCGGCGCGGAAGGTCGACCACGAGCGTGTCGTCGAGCCACGAGGCCACAATGCCGCCTATATCAGGAGGCGGCGAGGTAGCGCGGATGTCGACAGAGGTGGCCGTTTTCAGCTTTGCGCCCTGCACATTTGAGGATATATTGCCGCGCCCGACGCCATTTACAGCGCCGTCGGGCGGCAGCTTGATGCGGATGGTGTCGACGGTGCGCGACGATGCCGCGGCAGGGCTCCGCACGGTCACGGTCGCATCGTCCGTCCCTGCCCCGTCGGCATGGAAAAGACCGTAACCCGCCGCAACGCCAAGGCAGAATGCGCCTGCAGCCACCCACGGCGTCCTCATAGCTCGAGCTCCTCCAAGGCTCCGGCATGAATGTCGACAATGGTCTTCTGTCCTTCCGGCGAGAGCATGTATTCCACGTCAGTCGGATTGTCGTGGAACAGGTTCTCGGTCAGCACGGCCGGACAGCGCGTGCGGGTGCACATGGCGAGATTTTTCTCGTAGTAAGAGTCGGGCGCCGGCGAGCGGTTGCCGGCGAGGCCTGCCGCAAATGCCCTGCGTGTGAGCAGCACGGCGAGGCGCCGCGACGCCGCGCCTGCGCTCGGTGCCACAAAGGCGCACCAGCCCGACGCCGTCCCCCAAGCGTCGCCCATGCCCGATGCGTTGCTGTGCAGCGACACGAGCACGCAGCCTTCCTCCGTGCGGCAGAGGGCGTTGACCATTCTCACTCGTTCGGCGAGCGCCACGTCGCCGTCGCCGGGCACCAGCAGATGCGACACTATGCCGCGCCGCCCGAGCTCGCCGGCGAGCCTGCGGGCTATCTGCCGCGTCCACATCCATTCGCGCAGCCTTCCGTCGGGGCTGCACTTGCCACGTGTCTCTATGCCGTGGCCGTTGTCGATGATGATAAATTTACGTTTCATGACTCACATTTTTTTTGATGATGTTGCAAAGTTACATATGCAATTGGAGGAATTATCCCCGATTTTTTCCCATTGGGAAAAAGTAGGGCAAAAAAATGAGCAATCAACTTTGGAAGTTGTTATATTTGCAAATAATCAATTCGTCGACATTATGAGATTCCTCATTATTATATTCACCACCATAGCAATCTCGCTTGGAGCAAGCGCCCGGGTAGTGCGCCCGGCCGAATTGCCGGCCGGGGCAAGTATTGAGGTAGCCTATGCGGGCGTGACCGAATTTGTGCCCGACACCGACGCCATAAGCCGGATACCGGCGACGAAGGCCGTTCCGCCGTCGATCTACACCATGCCCTACTCGATGTGCGGCAGCTACCCCAACTGGCACCGCATGTGGATCAACACAGCCGTTCTTAGCGGCGCGTTCGTGAGCACGCTGCTTGTGCTCGAATGTCTGCCCGAGGACGCAACGACATGGAACCGCGCCGAGCTGCAAAAGGATCCCCCGACCACGCGATGGTTCAAGAACGTGTTCAAGCGCGGCCCCGAGTGGGACCACGACAATCCCATCTTCAACTATGTCCTTCACCCCTACGCAGGTGCTGCCTACTTCATGGCAGCGCGGTCGTGCGGTTTCAGCTTCTGGGGTTCGCTTCTCTACTCCGCTGCCGTCAGCACCGTAGGGTGGGAGTTCGGCATCGAGGCGTGCATGGAGCGGCCGTCGATTCAGGACATTTTCATCACACCGCTGGTGGGAAGCGTGTTCGGCGAATGTTTCTACCGGCTCAAACGGCACATAGTGAGCCACGGCTACCGCCTGTGGGGCTCGCCGGTGATAGGCAATATAGTGGTGTTTCTCATCGACCCGGTCAACGAAGTGGTGAACCTCTTCCGAGGAAGCGACACCAGGCATCTCTATCCGCATGAAAAAAAGCACGAAGTAAGTTCGGTGCTGATGCCATATGTGGGCAAAAGCTCGGCGGGAATCTCCTTCACCTGCATATTCTGATTGAGCGCACCCGACCGCAAACCGGGTGGCAAAAAAGTTACAAAACGGCCTCAGAGATATTTCCGAGGCCGTTTGTGTTACAAATTGACTTCATTACGGAAAAATTACAGTTACCTCGTAACAACGGAGTATATTATGTGGAAATCTTTTTGCAACTTTGCAAAGCAAAGAAAAAGGAAATGAAATGAAGACTCTTGTTAAGGTACTTCTCATAATAGCCGCCGTCGTCGGCCTCTTCGAGGCGTGCAGTACGTCAAAGCGCCCGGAAAAAGCCCCTGCTACCCGAGCACTCGACTCTCTGTTCACGGGCATCTTTGCCACAACAGGCCCGGCGCCGGGTGCCGTGGTGACGGTAATGTCGGGCGACACGGTGCTGTATTCCGGCGCCTTCGGGAACGCCGACCTGCAGCGCAACAAACCCCTGAGCGACTCAACCGTACTAAACGCCGCCTCGGCATCGAAAACCTTCATTGTAGCCGCTCTTCTGAAACTTCAAGAACAGGGACTCCTTGACCTCGACGAGCCGCTCAACACATACCTCCCGGAGTATGCCACGGCACCTTTCAAGGAAATCACGGCACGCAACATCGTAATGCACACAACCGGGCTGCCCGACCTGCGTCCGCGCACCGCACAGGAGTGGGACGACTATACAAAAACTCATCCCTCGCACTTCGGCTACGGCAACGACTACATGCTCTACGGGCGTGAGGACGAGCAGGTGAAGGTCTTCCTTTACGCCGACACTCTCAAATGCACTCCGGGCACACGTTTCGAATATCAGAACGCGACGTTCCTCCTCCTGTCGGAACTGATAGAGAGGCTGTCGGGCCGCAGGTTCGAAAACTGGATGAATGACGAGATATTCGCGCCGGCCGGCCTTACCGAAACACACTACTACGACCCCGAAAGCCCGTCGCCACGCCTGGCCCACGGATACATTCCATTTGAAGGCCACGCCCCGAAAGGAACATTCGTATCCGCCGACAAGAAATGGCAGGAATACGACTACGGCGAAGCTCCCTTCTTCCTGTCGCGCGCCGACAACGGCATATTCACCACTCCGCGAGAATACCTCAAATGGCTCCGGGCCTTCTACAACGGCGAAGTGATTAGCAAGGAATCGGCAAAAAAGACCTACACCGACCTCATTGCCACCGATATCCCCGACATACACTACGGCTACGGGGCATATGTGCAAAACGTACCTGCAAAACCCTACAAAGTGTTCCACTCCACCTCCAACGGCGGCTTCTCTGTATTCGAGGCCATATTCCCCCGTCAGAACGTATACTACACCATCTTTGCCAACCGCACCGGTTGGAACCGCTTCGGAACAGCAGAGAAGGTTGACAGCATACTCCGCCGCCACGGGTGGCTACAACCCCGCTTTCCCGACGAAGAATGAGAATATTCAGCCTCCTTGCCACAGCGGCAATCGTTGTCACGGCGACAGTCGCAGGCTGCAAGACAGACAGCTGCACAGACGACAATAATTTCACGATGCAGATCGACTCACTGTTCGACAGCCATTTCACCTCCGCAACACCGGGCTCGCCCGGCGCAATTGTTCTGATTGCCGAGGGCGACAGCGTAATTTACAACCGTGGATTCGGAGTGGCCGACGTCGACAGCCGCGAGCCAATAACCGACAGTACGCTGTTCAACATCTGCTCGATATCCAAGCAGTTTGCCGCCGTCGGCATACTAAAACTTGCGGAAGAAGGCCGCTTGGAGCTCGACGACGCCATCAGCAAATTCATGCCGCAGCTGCGCAACCCGCGCTATAAGGAAATAACCCTTCAGCATCTTCTGAGCCACACGTCGGGCATCCCCGACACGCGCCCACGCACCGAGGAGCAATGGAAAGACTACACGAGCCGCCACGCCACAACATTCGCCAACAACCACGACTACCGGCTGTACAGCCTGACTTACGAATCGACAAAATATCTCATCGACAACGATTCGTTCGCCTTTGCGCCGGGGACAGCCTACGAATACGCCAACCCCACATATCAACTTATGCTGCAAGTGATAGAGGATGTGACGCGCGAGCGCTTCGTCGACTGGATGAAAGCCAACGTGTTCGCCCCGGCCGGATTGAAGGAAACTCGCTATTTCGAGCCTGAAACCGACAATTCCGACCTGGCGCACGCCTACATACCCGCACCGCCTACCAATCCCTACTGCCACCACCGATCTCCCGACGGCGCATGGCAAGAGTGCGACTACGGCGAGGCCGACTTCTTCCCTACGAAGGCCGACGGCGGCATCTACACATCGGCGCGCGACTTCCTAAAATGGGAACGAGCCCTGATGGGCGGCCGAGTGATATGCGACTCCATGGTGCGGAAGGCGGCAACTCCGATTATCGCCACGGGCGAACCCCACACATATTACGGTCTGGGGCTATTCATTGAGAATACGCCCGATAAGCCACGCAAAGTATACCATACGGGCGACAACGGTGGCTTCCTTACCGTAGAGGCTTATTTCCCCGAAAAGGAACTTTTCTATCTCGTGTTCGCCAACCGGCCCGACTGGCAAAGAGAGAAAGTGGTGGCCGAACTCGACAGTATACTCGCCTCGCACACGCTCATATGACCAAGCTCGAAATACTTGTAGTGGCCTACGGCCGCGACATCGAGAAAGCCGACGCCTCGCGCTGGCCGAAGCTCGAAGGCGTCCGCTACGTGGTGGCATGCCAGAATCCGGAGGACCTGGAACTCGACACGTCGCATCTCAGGCGCGACGACATAACGATACACTTCTTCGCCGACAAAGGCGTGGCGCGCAACCGCAACCACTGCCTGCAACTTGCCACCGCGCCATATGTGATGCTTTTCGACGCCGACCTCACCATCGAAGGACGCGGCTTGCCTAAGATAATCGAAGCCTTCGACACCGACCCCTCGCTCGACTATCTGGCCACGCGGAGCATAGTGCCAAAGCATGTGGTGTTTCCTCCCGACGGCCACGACCTGAGCATACCCGTGCGCTTCTATGCACCGATAAGTTTCGAGCTGGCGTTCCGCCGGAAATCTCTTGTCGACAACAACATTCACTTCTGCGAGCTGTCGGGACTCGGCGCGGGCGTACTAAACGCGGCCGAAGAAGACATCTTCGTGTGGAACTGCCGCCACAAGGGCCTGCGGGGACGTTTCGCCGACGTTGTCACGTCGTACCACCCAGGTGAGACCACCGGCACACGTCTTGCAGCAGTGCCGGGCGTAATCCGCGCCAAAGGAACCCTCATGCGCATGTGGAGGGGCGACATGGGAGCCCTAATCCGTATTCCGCTGGAAGCCTACCGGGCGCCCACGGGCTTCGTGCAGGCTCTCAAACACCTATGGGAAGGATACCGCTTTTTCGGCGAACACCGAAAGGAAATAGTGATAGACTGACGACGCCATGAAAGTACTTCTCCTGGGCGATTACAGCGGCTACCACGCCACACTGGCACCGGCACTGAAAGCCCTCGGCCATGATGTGACTGTGGCTTCCGACGGCACAAGATGGATGGATACTCCGCGCGACATCGACCTCAGCCGCCGCCGAAGCAAGGCCGGAGGTGCCCTTATATGGCTCAGGCTCAACACTATTCTCGCAAAGGACCTCCGAGGCTACGACATTGTGCAGGTCAACTCGCCATGCTTCGTGGAGCTGCGTCCGCGGCGTCTGCGCGAGCTGCTGCGGCGCCTGCGCCGCGACAACGGCCGCATCTTCCTCTCGGCGCTCGGCACCGACAGCCTGTTGGTGAAGGCCATGCTCGGAGAAAATCCGCCACTCCGCTACTCGGAGTGGCACACACCGTCGGGACCATCGGCATGGAGCGCGAGCGACGCCGCCCAACGCGACGCATGGCTCGCACCAGAGCTCGCCGACTACACCGATGAATTCTACGACAGCATATCGGGAGCCGCAACGGCACTCTATGAATATCACCGCGTGCTCCGGGCCATGCGCCCCGAACTGCCGCTAGCATATGCGGGCATACCAGTCGACATTCCCGACGAAGCGCCGCGACACCGCGACAAGGATACTCCGCTGCGCGTGCTCTTCGCGGCTCACGCCGCACGCATGGCCGAAAAAGGAGCCGACATACTTCTGCAAATGCTCACCGGCATCGCCGCTGCACATCAGGGCAGCTTCGAGTTGCTCACGCCCCCCAACATGCCCTACGCCGCTTTCAAGCAGACGCTTGACGGAGTCGATGTTGTGGCCGACCAGCTCTACTCCTACACCCCGGCCACAACGGCACTCATGGCCATGGCGCGCGGAGCCGTGCCTATCAGCGGCGGGGAAGAGGATTTTTACGATTTCATTGGCGAAAAGGAGCTCCGGCCCATCATCAATCCCGACCCGCTGGACCTCGACGACACTTATTGCCGTTTGGAATACTTCCTCACGCACCCCGACGCGGTGGCTGCAATGCAGCGGCAGTGCCGCACTTTCGTTGAGCGACACAACAGCGCCTCAGTCGTGGCGGCCCGCATTGCCGCGCTGTGGTGAGGCCCGGAGGCACCGCGCACCGTCGGTGCAAGGCTCTGGAGCCGACCCCGGCAAAAGCCAAAATTCGTATGTTTGTATGTTTCGGAATAATTTATTAACTTTGCATGTTATTTCACGTCCGCAGATTTTGCGCACAGAGCTCAGCCCCGTCAGCATTTGCTGCTGTTGCATTATGACTTAAAACACTGCTCCTAACCAAGATATGAAAAAAGCTCTACTCAAAGCGATTGCAAATTCGCGCCTTGTACAGGCTTTCATCCGTAAACCCGTCCCCAAGTGGATGGTTTTGTTTGCCGACCTCGCTCTCATTGCCATCAGTTGCGCTCTTTCGCTTGCCTTCGCGTCGCACCACGACTACGGCAGCAGTTTCATCTATACTCCCCAGGCCCGTGCGGTAGTCGAGTTCGTTGTGTATGCCACCCTTGCCATCATGCTCGGCACGAGCAAGTACATCATCCGCCTGTCGGTGATTGAAGACACCTTCCGCCTGGTACAGCTCACCATCTGCGCCACTGCCGTGCTCGCAGTGATATCGCTGACCACCTATCTCTCGCTGGGATTTTTCTATTTCAGCTTCTGGAATATTTTCGTAATCGGGGTGATAAGCTTCGCCCTGATGCTCCTGATGCGCCTGAGCATAAAATATCTATATATATCGCTGGTGGGCACCGAACGCAAGAAGAAACGCGTGATAGTGCTCGGTTCGGCCATCAACAGCTTCTTCCTGGCTTCGGCGCTGAAAAGCGAGTTCGAAGGCTCGTTCGAGCCGGTGGCCCTGCTGAGCCTGGCGTCGAAGAAAATCGACGGGTCGGTCAACGGTATCCCGGTCATACCCTTCGACCCCGAAACGGTGAAGGAAGTCTTCGAATACTACAAGTGCGACACCCTGCTGTTCCTGAGCACGCAGCTTGAGCTGATGCGCAGCGGCACCGCCGACGTGTTCCTCCGCAACAACATAAAGCTCCTCATTCTCAACCAAGTCGAGGAGTTCGACATCAACAGCAAGCAGATGCCCAATCTGTCGACACACGTTCACGCCATACATATCGAAGACCTCCTCGGCCGCGAGCCCATACGCACCGAGAACCCCGCCCTCCGCACCTTCATCAAGGGCCAGGTGGTGATGATTACCGGCGCAGCCGGCTCGATAGGCAGCGAGATTGTGCGACAGGTTGCCGCTCTCGACGCCAAGGAAATAGTGCTCCTCGACCAGGCCGAGACGCCCATGCACGAAATGCAGCTCGAACTTGAAGAGAAGTTCCCCCAGATGAAGATACATCTCTTCATCGGCGACGTGGCCAACCGCGCCCGCATGGAGCACGCCTTCCAGAAATACCATCCGCGATACGTGTTCCACGCCGCCGCCTACAAGCATGTGCCCATGATGGAGCGCAACCCCTCGGAGGCCGTGATGACAAATGTGTTCGGCACAAAGAATATGGCCGACCTGTCGGTGAAGTACGGCGTCGACAAGTTCGTGATGATATCGACCGACAAGGCCGTCAACCCAACCAACATCATGGGCGCCTCCAAGCGCATAGCCGAAATCTACGTGCAGTCGCTGTTCTTCCACCGCCAGCGTTCGAGCGACGGCCCGTCGACGCGCTTCATCACCACGCGCTTCGGCAACGTGCTCGGCTCCAACGGATCGGTAATTCCCCTCTTCCGCAAGCAGATAGAGCAAGGCGGCCCCGTGACCATCACCCACCGCGACATCATCCGCTACTTCATGACCATCCCCGAGGCATGCTCGCTCGTACTCGAAGCCGGCTGCATGGGCCGCGGCGGCGAGATATTCATCTTCGACATGGGCCAGCCCGTGAAAATATGGGACCTTGCCGTGCGCATGATTTCGCTCTCCGGCCTTAAAGTGGGCGAGGACATCGAAATCGTCGAAACCGGCCTCCGCCCCGGCGAGAAGCTCTACGAGGAGCTCCTCAACGAGCGCGAGCACACCCTGGCCACGCACCACAAGAAAATAATGATAGCCCGCGTGCGCACATACAGCTACCCCGACGTGGAAGAGCACCTCAAACGCCTGCACACGGCCATGGAAGCCAGCACGAGCCACGACATCGTGGCCGAGATGAAGCACATGGTGCCCGAGTTCAAGTCGAACAACTCGGTATGGCAGCAAATCGACACTGAAATAACCCACAACACCGACGAGGACATGCAGGAAATCAACACCGGCATGTCGCCCGTCTCCCTTGCACAGCAATGAAAATTCTTCCCATTCTCTTAGGCGCCATTCTCGCGTGCGCCTCGGCGCAGGCCTCGACCTTCGACCCCAAAGACATCCTCAACCACCTGCGTGGCGACAGCACGTCGACGTCGGCCGACAACAAAGGCAGCGGCGAGAGCGACGGCGGCGCCGGCGGCATCCTCGGCGCCATCGGCAACTTCGTGAACAATGCCGTGGCCAACAAGAACTTCTCTGTCGACGACCTCGTGGGCAGCTGGAGCTACACCTCGCCGGCGGTGAGCTTCCAGTCGGACAACGCGCTGAAAAAAATCGGCGGCGCCGGAGCGGCCACTGCCGTCGAGGACAAACTCGAACCCTACTACAAGCGCCTGGGCTTCAACCGCACGAGCCTCGAAGTCGACGCCGAACACAACTTCACCCTCAAAATGGGCGTGCTCACCCTCAAAGGCACCATAGAGAAGGACGAGGAAGACCAGATGCTGGTGTTCCACTTCAACGCCTTCGGCAAGGTGTCGCTGGGCAGCGTCAAGGCCAACGCCACCAAGGCCGGCTCCACGCTCAACCTCACCTTCGACGCCACCCGCTTGGTGCAGATACTCACCAAGGTATCGTCGGTGCTCAACAGCTCGGCGCTCAACACCCTCACCTCGCTGCTCAACTCCTACGACGGCATCTACATCGGCTTCAAGCTCAAGGCCGAATAAACCCGTCGCCAGGCCATAACGCGCCCGCTCTTCACGGCGGGCGCGATTTTTTTGACATCGGCGTGTAACATTGCGGGCCGCTTCGTGTCTTATAGGTGAAATGACCACCAAAGAGTTCGAAATCCTGGCTCTCAGCCTGCGTCCGCGACTTATAGCGGCAGCAGTCCGCATCACCGGCAACAACGACGAAGCCGAGGACGCGGTTCAGGACACCATGCTCCGCCTGTGGAGCCTGGGCGACCGACTCGACGACGTGCGCAGCGTCGACGCCCTGGCCCTCACCGTAACACGGCGCCTCGCCATCAACGCCCTGCGGCGCATGAATCCCGGCCGACATATCGAACTCAGCGACGAGGTGAGCAGCACGCCCTCGGCCGAAGAGACCCTCATAGCGCGCCAGCGCCGCGAGGAAACCGACACCGTTCTGGCCTCGCTGCCCGACCGCCAGCGCATACTCCTGAAAATGCGCCATGTCGAAGGCTACGACAACGCCACGATAGCCCGACTTCTGGGCAGCAGCGAGGGGGCCGTGCGCACTGCCCTCAGCCGCGCACGCCGACAGGTGGCCGACATATTCGAACAACGACAGCTAAGATAATCTCCTCAATATATATAAGTGAAATGAACCTACGTCAAATCTTCCGTCCCCACCCCGACGCACGCACGGCCGCCCGGCTGCTGGAGCGCTTCCTCGACGGCGACAGCACCCCTGCCGAAGAGCGCGCGCTCTACGCCCTCTACACCTCCACGGCGCGCGGCAGCCTCGCCCCCGAGCTCGAGGCCAGGCGCGACATGATGGAGTGGTACGCCGCCATGGCACCCTCGCGCCGCCGGCGGCGCCGCATACCCGCCATCGCCGCAGGCATAGGCGCCGTCGTGGCCGTGGCCGCGGGCCTGGCATTCGCAATTGGCGGCGGCTCCGACGACGACAACGACCTCTACGCCTGCTATCGCGGCAGCTATGTGGTGCACAACGGCAAGCGCATAAGCGACCTCGCCGAGATACACACCGCCCTCGCCCGTGCCGAATATACCGCCGACAGCCTCCTCGACGCCTCCGAGCGCCAGAGCCAACTCCTCGAAAGCGACCCCGAGGCACGCATGATCGACATGGCCGTGAGCTCCATCGGCAACCCCGAGCTCGCCGGACAGATACGCTGCCAGCTCATGTGCACCGACGATTTCCATACCACCGACTAAACCTCTACAATACAGCGCTATGAATACCCGCCACACATTCTCCTCCCTCCGAATATACCTCGCCCTGCTGCTCGCCGCCGTAACCTTCGCCGCAGGCGCACAGAGCCGCATCGACCGCGTGCTCAACGACCTCGAGAAGCAGGCCGACGTCGAAACCACCTACAGCGAGCGCCGCACCATGAAAAAGCACGAGCTCTACCGCACCACCACCATGATGACCTTCACTCGCCAGGAGTACTACAACAAGCTCGCCAAGGCCTTCGAGGAAGAGCGCAGCAACGCCGTGAGCGCAATCAAGAACTCCGGCCAGCGCACCTACCGCTTCGAGGACAAGAAGTCGCAGAGCAGCTACACCCTCACCTCGTCCGTCGTCAAGTATACCGTCGTCAAGTCGTGGAGCCTCAAAGATGTCGACGATGAAGCATACAACGACCTCGACGACAACGAGCTCCGCGCCCTGGCCACCGAAATCAACATGCGCGGCCAAGTTATAGAAGTACGGCACCGGGAGATGGGCGCCCAACGCCAGGCCTGCGAAGCCCGTCGCCAGGCCATGCAGGCAAGGCAGCAGGCTGTGGACGCACGCCGCCAGGCTTGCGAAGCCCGACGGGAGGCTGCCCGCGCACGCCGCGAAGCCGACCGTCAGGCCCGTGAAGCGCGCCGCGAGGCCCGGCGCCAAGCCCGCGAAGCCCGTCTCGAAGCCGAGCGCCAGGCATGCGAATCGCGCCGCCACACGCAACAGATTTGATATAATGCAACGCCTTGGTGTGCGAACCACGGCGCGGAGCATCTTGGACACTTTTATCCGAGCGGGTGTAAGCCCGCTCGATTTTATTTTATAATGATTTGACAATCACAATATAATGATTTTCGCCACCTTCATCTGCACTTGTACCCGAGTCCTGTATTCAAGGTTTTAAATA
>CABRZA010000001.1 GCA_902475285.1 uncultured Porphyromonadaceae bacterium | reverse complement strand
GGGGGTGTTGCAAAATAGATGTTTTTAGAATGTACAGCCTGGGCGGGCGCAATATATTGCGCCCCTACTCGTTGCTAATCAGTACTTTGAATGGCGATCCGAGAATAATTTCTGCACAATTTTGAGTTTTGCAACACCCTCATACCATCAGCGTGCCCATCTGAACGACGAGCGGGCTCACACCCGCTCGGGAAAAAGTGCCGCCGCTACGCGGCTCGTTCGCTCTTTTTGCTGATATACACGGGCTTACGCCCGTGCCTACAAAAATGTCGCCGCTATGCGGCTTATGCACGGCCAAGGCCGTGCCCTGCCGAAGGCGCGACCCTACAAACGCCTGCTTTGCAATACTCTCTCGAGCTTCAGCGAGCGGGTTTTGTCCTTGCGCCGAGCTTCAGCGGATGGCGGGGCGGAGGTTTTGGCGGACGCGGTGGAGGAAGGCGGTCATGGCCTCCGAGTCGCGGCGCTCGATGATGAGGCGGAGGTCTTCGAGGGCGGCGCTGATTCGTGCGAGCTGGGCTGCGCTGCGTGGGTTGAAGAGGATTTCGCTCAGGAGGTAGTCGTCTTCGCTCATGAGGCCCCGGGCTATGGCGAGGTGTCGCTTGAAGGTGGTGCCTGGCGCGGGCTGCGGCTCCATGGCGGATCCGAAGACGAGCGATGAGGCGAATGGTACGGACAGGGAGTAGGCTATGACGCGGTCGTGGCCGTCGAAGGTGTAGCGCTCGATGTGGAGGCCGAGCCCGGTGTAGAGGTTTTCGAAGAAGGCTATGCCTTCGGAGTTGCCTTCGGTGATGATGATTGCGTTTTCATCGGCGAGGTTGGAGAGGGAGGCGAAGGTGGGGCCGAACATGGGGTGGGTGGACACGTAGGGGTGTCCGGCCCCGGCGTAGAAGGCCGGGAGGCCTTCCTTGACGGATGCAATGTCGGCGAGGAGAGCGTCGGGGCGTATGTGGGGGAGAACCTGACGGAAGGCGTCGAGGGTGTAGCGGACGGTGGCGGCGTTGATCACCATGTCGGGGTCGAAGGCGTCGACCTCGTCGAGCGAGGCGAAGCGCCGGCAGTTGTAGAGGAAGCGTAGGCGCTGCGGGTCGCGGTCGTAGACGGCGACGTCGTGGTTGAAGGAGAGGATGTCGCAGAAGAAGGAGCCCATCTTTCCGGCTCCGAGGATTAGAATTTTCATGATTCGGAAGGGTCGAGGGTTGAACCGGTGCAAATTTCGAGCTGCTGGCGCACGGACTCCTCGTGGATGGCGGCGAGGACCGTTGCGACGAATTCGCGGCTCATTTCGAGTTTGTCGGCCTGTGCGGCGCGCTGCTCCATGAGGCTGTTGTAGCGACCGGGCTGGACGACGGGCATGGAGTGCTCGCTTTTGTATCGGCCGATGTCGCGGGCCACGCGCATTCGCTTTGCGAGGAGTTCGAGGAGTTCGGAGTCGATGCGGTCGATCTGCTGTCGGAGCATTGTGAGGCTCTCGGTGGTGGTGCCTTGCCCCTGCTGAGGCATTTTGAGGGTACCGGCGATGAGGGCGAGGGTGTCGGGGGTGATTTGCTGAGCCTTGTCGCTGAGGGCTTCGTCGGGGCGGCAGTGGGTTTCGATTATGAGGCCGTCGTAGTTCATGTCGAGGGCCTGCTGCGAGAGTGGTGCTATGAGTTCGCGTGCGCCTCCGATGTGGCTGGGGTCGCATATTAGTGGGAGGCACGGGAGGCGACGGTGGAGCTCGATTGGTATGCGCCACTTGGGCGGGTTGCGGTAGAGGTGCTTTCCGTAGGAGCTGAAACCTCGGTGAATGGCACCGAGGCGGCGTATGCCAGCTCCGTAGATGCGCTCGAGGGCACCTATCCAGAGCTCGAGGTCGGGGTTGACGGGGTTCTTTACGAGGACGGTGATGCGGCGTCGGACGTCGGCGGGCAGGGAGGCGAGGACGTCGGCTATCTCCTGGACGGCAAAGGGGTTGGCCGATGTGCGTGCGCCGAGCCAAAGGACGTCGACGCCGGCATGGAGAGCTTCGTGGACGTGCCGCTCGGTGGCGACCTCGGTAGCGGTGAGCATGCCGGTTTCGGCCTTTACCTGAGCGAGCCATTCGAGGGCCGGGGAGCCTATGCCTTCGAAGCCTCCGGGCTTTGTGCGGGGTTTCCACACGCCTGCGCGGAATACGCGGACGCCCTGAGCTGCGAGAGCGCGGGCGGTTTCGAGGGTCTGTTGTAGGCTTTCGGCGCTGCACGGGCCGGCGATAATCATGGGTCGGGAGGGGTCGGCGGCGATGTCGTCGGCGAAGAGGGGGAGAAGATCTGTTATAGACATTGTTGTATTCGGTTAAGTGCTTTGGTGATAGTTTCTTCGGGCTCGCAGAGGGAGACACGGATGTAGCGGCGCCCTGCGTGGCCGAAAATGAATCCGGGGGTAATGAAGACGCGTGCGCGTGCGAGGACGTCGTCGCTTAGTGCTTCGGCCGAGGGGCAGGTGTCGGGGATGCGTCCCCAGAGGAAGAGCCCCTGCTGGCCCGGGGTGCAGCGGCAGCCGAGGGTGTCCATTACGCGTGCGGCCAGGGCCTGACGGCGGCGGTAGGTGTCGTTGAGGGCGTCGTACCACACGCGGGGTTGGGCGAGTGCGGCGACGGCGCCTTCCATCATGGCGAGGGGCTGTCCCGAGTCGATGTTGCTCTTGACGCGGAGGACGGTGCGGACGAGGTCGGCGTTGCCGGCGAGCATGGCCACACGCCATCCGGCCATGTTGAGGCATTTGCTGAGGGAGTTCATTTCGAGGGCAATGCCGTCGGCGCCGTCGACGGAGAGAATGCTGAGGGGCTCTGGGTTGAGGATGAGGCTGTAGGGGTTGTCGTTGACGATGAGGATGTTGTGTTGTCGGCCGAAGTCGACGAGGCGCTCGAATACATCGCGTCGTGCGGGGGTGCCGGTGGGCATGTGGGGATAGTTGACCCACATGATTTTGACGCGGCCGAGGGGGAGGCGCTCGAGGGCGTCGAAGTCGGGGAGCCATCCGCGGTCTTCGGATAGCCCGTAGGTGATGACTTCTGCGCCTGCGAGGCGTGAGGCGGAGGTGTAGGTAGGGTAGCCCGGGTCGGGGACGAGGACTGCGTCGCCGGGGTCGGCGAATGCCATGGCGATGTTTATGATGCCTTCCTTAGAGCCTATGAGAGGGAGGATGTGGGTGTCGGGGTCGAGTCCAGCGACGCCGTAGATGCGCTCGTACCAGTCGGCGAAGGCTCGGCGGAGTTCGGCTCGGCCGACGGTCATCTGGTAGCCGTGGGTGTGGGGTTGGCGCAGGCAGTCGACGGCAGCATCGACAGCGGCGGGAGGCGGCGGAAGGTCGGGACCACCGATGCCGAGCGACACGATGTCGGCGCCCTCGGCGTTGAGGTGCGCTATCTCTTTGAGCTTGCGCGAAAAGTAGTATTCGCCTACATTGTCGAGGCGGCGTGCAGGTTTGATGGTTGTCATATAGAGGAGATTTGGTCGGGTTCGTCCACGCCGTGGTATTCGCCCATGAGTTTGAAATCGGAAATGAGAGGCATAACGGCGTCGATGGCGCTGCGGTAGCGGAGGGGGTCGTCGAAGGTGAGGTCGACGTAGAATCGGTATTCCCAGCAGCGGCCCACGATTGGCGCCGACTGTATTTTTGATAGGTCGATGTCGTAGAATGCGAGTATAGCGAGGACCTTTGAGAGTGCGCCGCGTGTGTGGGGGAGGGTGAAGACGACGGATGCCTTGTCGACTTTGCCTTCGTGGAGGGGGAGGTCGGCGCCGGGGTGTGCCAGGACGAGGAAGCGGGTGTAGTTTTGTTTCACGGTCTCGATGCCGTCGGCGAGGATTTGGAGGCCGTAGAGCTCGGCGGCATATCTACTGCAGACGGCGGCATGGCCAGCGATTCGATTGCGGGCAATGTGGCGTGCGCTGCCGGCGGTGTCGAAGTCCTCCACCATCTTCATGCGGGGATGCCGGCGCAGCCATGCCTCGCACTGCATGAGTGCCATGGGGTGGTTGTGGACCTCGGTGATATCTTCGAGGCGCGTGCCTGGGAGGGCACAGAGGGTGTGGGATATGCGCATCTTGTGCTCGCCCACGATGCGGAGGTCGGCCCGGCGGAGGAGTTCGTAGTTACCCTGTATGCTGCCGGCGATGGTGTTTTCGAATGCCGCCAGGCCGAGCATGGTGGGGTCGGCGTCGAGGGCGTCGAAGAGGTCGGCGAAGGTGTCGCAGCCTTTTATGTCGAGTTCGCGGCTGGCGAAACAGTCGTGGGCTGCGGCGTCGTGGAAGCAGCCTTCCACGCCTTGCACGGCAACTTTCAAGGGCTTTGTGGGTGTCATCTCTTCAAAATAAAAACGCTTGCCTAAGCAGAAGCGGGGCAAGCGTGATGAATATGGATTGGGTTGTGAAAGTCACTGATTATCTGCGCGCAGCCTCGCTTCTACCGTTGGGGTAAAAGTAAAAAAAGGAGTAGTGATAGAAGCGGTTGGCGTTCATAACTTGTGTCTTTGAGGTGCAAAGATATGGAATGGGATGTGGGTGCGCAAATAATTAACAATAATTAATGGCGGGAGGCGGTAGGGGGGAGATTGTAAAGCCTGGGCGGGCGCAATATATTGCACCCCTACCACGCTGCCGGAAATTGCCGATTGAGCCCCCCGCATAATGCAGGGGGCGGGGGGGGTTACTTCATGAGGTTGAGGGAGCGGGCGATGAAGGCGCTTAGGGCCTGCCCGCGGAGGAGGTTGTTGGCCAGGAGAGCGAGGTCGACGAGCTGGCTTGCGCGGGGAGCGGAGGGTGCGTAGGCGTCGACAGCGGCCTCGAGCTTGGCGCGTGCGTCGGCGACGGCTTTCTCGGCGTCGTCGAGTGCCACGCGGTTGAGGTCGGCTGAGCCTTCGGCTGCGGGTGCTTCCTGCATGGCCTTGCGTGCGGCCTCGGCGTCGGCGTTGCCCTTTGCGATGTCGGCGAGCAGAGGCTCGACGGTAGCGGCGAGTGCGTCGTGAGCTTCCTTGCGGACGCTGTCGACGAGCGGGCTGGCGGTGTTGACCACGAGGTTGTAGCTGTCGGGGAGCTCGCCGTAGAGGTTCATGCCGGGCTGCATAGCGGCCATTTCCTTCATGCGGCGCATGTATTCGTTCTGGGTGAGGACGACGGGGTCGGCGTCGGTGGCGAGGGTTTCGAACTGCACCATGAAGCTGGCTTTGTCGACCTTGCGTGCGGCGAGCTCGAAGAGGCGCGAGAGGATGGCCATGTCGGTAGCGCCGAGGTCGGCAGCCTTTCGGTCGCCGCGGCGGATGAGGTTGTCGGTGACGTCGGCGTCGACGCGGACGAGTGTTACGCCGTCGAGCTTGTTCTCGAGGTATCCGACGAAGTGGTTGTCGAGCTGTCCGTCGAGTACGAGCACGTTGTAACCGCGTTCGTTGGCGGCCTTGATGTAGTTGTACTGTGCTGTGGGGTCGGTGGTGTAGAGGTATACGACCTTACCGTCGGCGTCGGTCTGAGCGGCCTCTACGAGGGTCTTGTATTCGTCGAATGTGTAGTAGCGGCCTTCGGTGTCTTTTAGGAGGCAGAACTTGCGTGCTGCTTCGCCGAACTTCTCGTCGGTCATCATGCCGTAGACGATGAATATGCGGATGTCGTCCCACTTCTTCTCGAATTCGGCGCGGTCGTTGCGGAACATTTCGTCGAGGCGTGCGGCAACTTTCTTGGTGATGTAGCCGGATATTTTCTTGACGGCGGTGTCGGCCTGGAGGTAGGAGCGTGATACGTTGAGGGGAATGTCGGGGGAGTCGATAACGCCCTGCATCAGCTGCATGAACTCGGGCACGACGCCCTCGACGGAGTCGGTGACGAAGACCTGGTTGCAGTAGAGCTGGATTCGGTTGCGGTTGATGTCGAAGTTGTTCTGAATTTTGGGGAAGTATAGTATGCCGGTGAGGTGGAAGGGGTAGTCGACGTTGAGGTGTATCCAGAACATGGGTTCCTCGCTTCCGGGGTAGAGCTGCTGGTAGAAGTTGAGGTAGTCGCTGTCGGTGAGTTCGGTTGCTTTCTTGGTCCACTCGGGCTCGGTGCTGTTGATTACGAGTGGGCGGTCGGTGTCGACCCACTTGCCGTCTTTCCACTCGCGCTCCTTGCCAGAGATGACGGGTACGGGGAGGAAGCGGCAGTACTTGCGGAGGAGCATGTCGACGCGCTGCTGGTCGAGGAACTCGCGGCTGTCGTCGTCGATGTAGAGGATAATGTCGGTGCCTCGGTCTTTTCGCGAGCCTTCGCCCATCTGGTACTCGGGGGAGCCGTCGCACTCCCATCGCACGGCCTGTGCGCCGTCGCGGTAGCTGAGGCTTTCGATAACGACTTTCTTTGCCACCATGAAGGCGGAGTAGAAGCCGAGGCCGAAGTGGCCGATGATGTTGGCCGCGGTGTCCTTGTATTTGTTGAGGAAGTCTTCGGCTCCGGAGAATGCAATCTGGTTGATGTACTTCTCGATGTCGTCGGCGTCCATGCCTATGCCGCGGTCGCTTACGGTGAGTGTTCCTGCCTCGGGGTCGACGGTAACGGTGACGTTGAGGTCGCCTATTTCGCCGGTGTATTCGCCGAAGTTGGCGAGTGCGCGGAGCTTGGTGGAAGCGTCGACGGCGTTGGAGACGAGTTCACGGAGGAATATTTCGTGGTCGCTGTAAAGGAATTTCTTGATTACGGGGAAGATGTTCTCTGTGGTAACCCCGATTGAGCCTTTTTGCATATATGTTGTATTTTTTATGTTTCTGTGAGTATAACAATTATATGCAAAAAAAGTGCCAACTATCGAAAAGTGCCATTTTGGCAGGCGGAAAGGGAGAGCAGTCGGAGAGCTCAGAGAACTCTGATGAGGGTGAGGCCGTCGCGGACGGGGATTATTACGACGGAGAGGGTGGGGTCGGCGGCGACGAGGTCGTTGAATCGGCGAATGCCGAGGGTCTGGGGATCGGTGGCTTCGGGGTCGCACACTTTGTCGGCCCAAAGGGTGTTGTCGGCGAGGATGTAGGAGCCGGGCGCAAGCGCGGGGCGGATGAGGTCGAGGTATTCGGGGTAGCGGCGCTTGTTGGCGTCGATGAAGACGAGGTCGTATGCGTTGCGGGCGAGGAGGTCGGGGAGGAGGGCCTCGGCGTCGCCTATGTGGATGGTTATGTCGGCACCGCGAGGCGAATCGGCGAGTGTGCGTCGGAGGTCGTCGGCATAGACGTCATCGATTTCGACGGTGTCGATGCGGCAGCCTTCGGGCATGCCTTCGGCGAGGCAGAGTGTGGAATAGCCGGTGAAGGTGCCGAGTTCGAGAATGCGCCGTGGGGCGATGAGCTGCGCGAGCATAACGAGGAGGCGGCCCTGGGCGTGGTCGGTGCACATGCGGGGGTATAGCCGCTCGAGGTGCGTTCGGCGTCGGAGGGCGCGGAGGGCTGGAGGTTCGGCGTCGATGTGTGCGTCGATGTAGTCGTCTTCGGAAATCATATCCAGGTAGCAGTGGTGAGCCACATGGCGAGGTGCATGAGTATTATTACGGCGACGAGAATCCATGTGAGCTCGGGGCGTCGGCGGCGCCAGCATAGGGCGGCGCATACGGAGCCGAGGACAATGGCCGCGGGGTAGCCGGTGAGGAGCAAGCGTGCCTCGGGGATGGGCGGGAAGTCGCTTATGAGCCAGGGCATGGCGGCGATGGGCACGCAGATGAGCACCAGCAGGACGACGAGCCATGCGGGGACTGACTGGCGGGGGATGTCGTCGTCGGTCATTTTTTCTTGTTTTTCTCGGCGAGGTATGCCTTGACGGTCTCCTCGATGCCGCGCTCGAGGGGGAAGTCGGCGTGGAAGCCGAAGTCGTCGACGGCTTCCTGCACGGAGCAGTTCCAGTTGCGCTGGCGCATGATTCGGAACTTGTCGCGGTTGAGCGTGGATGGTTTGAGGCTTATGTGGCTCCACATCTCGGCGGCGCAGCTGGCCACATATGCGGCCCACAGAGGCAAGCGCACGGGCACGACTGCCTTGCGTCCGAGGGCCTTGGCGACGATGCGGCGGAACTCTGTCTGGGAATATGCCCTGGGCTCGCTGATGATGTATCGGCGGTGGAGTGTACGGTCGGCGGCGAGGGCGTCGAACATTGCGCCGACGAGGTCGTCGACGTAGATGAATGTGAGCATCTGTCGGCGGAAGCCGACGCCGAAGTCGAAGTGGCGGTCGATGCACTGAATCATCATGAGATAGTCGCGCTCGTGTGGGCCGTAGACGCCTGTCGCTCGGAAGATTGTCCAGGGGACGTCGGGGCGTGTGGAGAGGAATGTCTCGGCCTTGATTTTGGACAGGCCGTAGCGTGTGTTGGGTCGCGCGGGGGTGTCGGGGGTGATGGGTGAGTAGTCTTTCTCGTCGGCTTCGCCTAGTGCGCTGAGGGAGCTCATGTAGAGGAAGCGGCGGGGCATGAGGTTGCCGCGCTCGAGAGCGGTGACGAAGTTTCGAAGGTACTCGTAGTTGATTCGGTTGAAGTCGCCGAAATTGAGGCACTTCGTGGCACCGAGGTTGTATATTATCCAGTCCCAGCCACCCAACGGAGCGGCGTCGGCGAGCTGACGGCGGAGTTCGACGGGGTCGTCGTAGTCGAAGTCGACGATGTGCAGGCGTTCGTCGGCGAGATAACGCCGGGAAGTCGAGGCGCGTACGCCTGCCCAGACGTCGAAGTCGCGGCGGAGGCCCTCGGCGCAAATGAAGCCGCCGATGAAACCGCCGGCGCCGACGACGAGGAGTGTTTTCTTCTGCTCTTCCATGACTACATGTAGTTGGCTTCGAGGAATTTGGCGGCCATTACGTAGCCGGGCCAGCCGAAGCCGGCGAGCGAGCCTACGCAGACGGGGGCTATTACCGAAGTGGAACGGAACTGCTCGTCGCGGGCGAAGACGTTGGAGAGGTGCACTTCAATGACGGGTTTGTCGACCGAGGCAATGGCGTCGGCGATGGCGTAGGAATAATGGGTGTATGCCCCGGCGTTGAGGACTATGCCGACGCAGTTTGCGTCGGTACCGGCCTTGTGTATGGCGTCGATTATGTCGCCCTCGGCATTGTGCTGCACGGTGAGGTACTCGCATGCGTCGGAGCTTTGGAGGACGATGTTTCGGTTGATGTCGTCGAGGGTTTCGGTGCCGTATATTTCGGGCTGGCGAGTGCCGAGGAGGTTTAGGTTTGGCCCGTGGACTAATAGGATGTATCGCTTTGATTCTGCCATGAGTGTCAATGCTTTACTTCGACCTTCTGCGTTGGCGGGAGCTGGCTGTTGCGCTCGTCGACGGCGGCGCTCACCTCGTGGGCGAGGTGAGCGAAAGCCTGAGCCGACATTGTTTCTTCGAGGGCTATGGGCGAGCCTGCGTCGGAGTGGTCGCCTATACCTGCCACGAGTGGAATTCGGGCGAGCACGGGCACATGGTAGTGCTCGGCAAGGGCGTCGACGTTGGCGTCGTCGCCGAAGAGGTAGTAGCGCTCGGTTGGGTGCAACTCTGGGGTGAACCATGCCATGTTGTCGACGATGCCGAGGACGGGCACGTTGATGCGCTCGTCGCGGAACATGGCGATGCCTTTTTGCGCGTCGGCGAGGGCCACCTTCTGTGGCGTTGTCACCACGAGGGCGCCGGTGAGTCCGAGGGTCTGCACGAGGGTGAGGTGAATGTCGCTGGTGCCGGGGGGCATGTCGATGAGGAAATAGTCGAGGTCGCCCCAGTCGGCCTGCTCGATGAGCTGTTTGAGGGCGTTGGATGCCATTGCGCCGCGCCATACTGCCGCGCTTTCGGGGTCGATGAGGAAACCTATGGAGAGAACCTTTACGCCGTATCGCTCGGCGGGGATGATGAGATTGCGTCCGTCGACCTCACGCATGTATAGCTCGGTGCCTTCGAGACCGAACATCTTTGGTATGGACGGCCCGTAGATGTCGGCGTCGAGGAGGCCAACGCGGAATCCGTCGGCGGCGAGGGCCACGGCGAGGTTGGCCGCCACTGTGCTCTTGCCCACGCCGCCCTTGCCGGAGGATACGGCCACGATGTTGTCGACACCGGGGAGGACCGGGGGCTTGGGCGCGGCTTCGGTTCCGTTGCGGAAGGCTGTGTTGACGGTTACGTCGGCGTCGGGAGCGGCGAGGCGTACTGCCGCGGCTGCGGCCTTGGCGACTGATGCTCGGAAGGGGTCGGTGGGTTTGTCGAAGACTATTGTGAAGCTCACCTTGTTTCCGTCGATGCGGATGTCGTCGGCCACCATGTCGAGGTCGACGATCGACTGCTGCTTGCCCGGGTAGCGGACAGTGGCGAGGGCGTCGGTGATAAGGCGGGGGTATAGTGTTTCCATATTATTCTGTGTCTTTGTCGGCTATGAGTTGGGGCATCTGAATGTAGCCTCTCGAATAAGAACGATAAGTGTCGGGCTCAAGTTCGGCGGCTTCAGGCGGTTCGGCCAGAAGGGCGTCGGTCGCGGGGACGGTGAATGAGAGGTATTTTATTGTGAGGCCACGGTCGAGCCACTGCTGCTCGTAGTGTGTGCGGATGTCGCGGAGGTATTCGGGGCCTTCGTCGGAGCCGTGCACGTCGGGTATGTCGAGGCCGACATCGAGGCCGTTTCGGAGGGCCATGAGTCGGGTGTAGGCGTAGAGGAAGGGGCTGTCGGTTTTGAGATGTATTCGTCCGCCGGGAGCCATGACGTGCGAGTATACGCCCATCATGCGGGTTCCCGTTAGGCGCTTGGAGGCCTTCTTCATCTGCGGGTCGGGGAAGGTAATCCATATCTCGGCCACTTCTCCCGGTGCGAAGAAGCGTTCGAGGAGCTCGATGGATGTGCGGAGGAAGGCCACGTTGGTCATGCCCGCACGTAGGGCGGCTGTAGCGCCGGTCCATATTCTGGCGCCCTTTATGTCGATGCCGATGAAATTGCGCGAGGCGTCGGCGCGCGCCATGCCCACGGTATATTCACCCTTGCCGCAACCGAGCTCGAGGACGATTGGGAGGTCGTTGCCGAAAAAGTCGGCGCCCCAGCGGCCGCGGAGCGCGAAAGGCTCGGCGGAGAGGGGTCCGAAGGGATATTGGAGGACGAGGGGGTTCTGTTCGAGGTCGGCGAACTTTTTGAGTTTGTTCTTGCCCATTTACAGTCTGGCGAGTTTGAGAGTTGCGACGTTGCCTTCGAGGTAGCAGCGCACCAGGACGATGTCGGCGTGGAAGGGCTCGAAGACGGCGCTGTCGGCGCCTACAGCCTCGGAGAGGAGAAGACGGCCGTCGAGGTCGAACACTTCGACGCGGTCGAGGATGTCGCCGCCGGTCTTAATCATGAGAGCGCGGGCGGTGTATGCTCCTCGCACGACGATGCCTGATGCAAGGGGGGCGTCGACGATGCCGGTTTCAATCGACTGTATGTCGAACTCCTGCCACTGCGGTGCGTTGCGGAATTCGTCGAGGAGCTGTTGGTCGACGTTGAGTGTGACGAGCTTCTGGTCGACGCCTTCCCACACGTCGTTGCCGAGAGCGGGAACTGCGCGGAGCTCGCGTGCGTTGATGCCGGAAAGCTTCGATGCGTCGGCCATTGCTCCGGTGCCTATCGAAGCCAGCGATGCCGGGAGGATGAGGGAGTCGACGCCTGCGCCTTTGAGTGCGTATTGGCCTATTGCTGCCGTGCCTGCGGGGATGTCGAGAGTGGCGAGTGCGGCGTTGTCCTTATGAAGATATGCGGATACTTCGGTGCATGCAGCGGGCACGGTGAAGTGCGTGAGTTCGGGGCACTCGAAGAAAGCCCCTTCGCCGAGGGTGGCGACAGAAGCCGGCAGCTCGACGTCGACGAGGTCGGCGCATCCGGCGAAAGCCCATGCCCCGACGCTTTTGAGTGGCGAGGATATGCGCGCCGACGCGAGTGCTGTGTTCTGGAATGCTCGCGGGCCTATGGCGGAGAGCTTGTCGCTGAACTCGAAGTCGGCGAGTGAGGAGCAGTTCTGGAAGCAAGCTTCGGGTATGACGGTGAGGTTGACCGTGCCGCCGACGGCGACGAGCGCCGAGCAGCCGGCGAAGTCGTAGGCTCCGAGGGCATTGCCGCCGTGCAACTCGACGCTTTCGAGAGCCTTGCAGTCGCGGAAGACGTAGCCTTCGAACTTCGCCGAAGGAGCAACGGCCGCCGATACGAGTGCCTGACATGCGGCGAAGGCACCTTCGCCGAGGGTTGCCTTCGAGGAGCTGATTGCGACGGCAGCGAGGGCCGAGGAGGCGAAAGCGCCGTCGTCGATGACGAGGCCTTCCTGTCGGGGGAACACAACGTCGGCGATGCGGCTTCCGGCGAAGCACAGTGCGGGCACAGTGGCGGCGGCGTAGGTTTCGCAGCCTTTCAGGGCTTTGCCCCGATAAGCCACAATGACGGCATCGCCGAGGTCGAGGCGTGTGAGCGCGGGCATTTCGTCGGCGATGAAGAAGAGGTCGGAAGCGTCGACGGCGCCTTTGACGGTGAGCTCTGTGGCCTTTTCGGCATCGGCGCCGACGAGTGCGGCGATGGTGCCGGGAGCTGATGTGATTTCAAGAGCCCATGCCGACGCGCCGCAGGCAAGGGCGATGGTGAGGATGGTATGGCGTAGCATAAGAATCATTTTATGACGACGAATTCAACCTTGTTCGACGCGCCGCGTGCCACGTCGTTGTCGAGAATTGCCCATGCGCGGTAGTGGCCGTCGGGTACGGGCTTGCCGTTGTTGCCGCAGAGGTTCCATGAGAATGGGAAGGCGACGTCGTTGCGAGAGAATACGGTGTTTCCGTCGGCGTCGGTTATCATAAGCATGGCGCGGGTGTCGGGGCGGTCGATGTCGAGTACTACTTCGGATCGCGCGGCCGTTTCGCCTTCGACGGTCATGAGTGCGGCCAGGCTCTCCGTTCCGGCTATGAATGTGATGGAGCGGGAGTCGGCGAGGCCGGCATTGTTTGCCAGGGAGAGCTCGAGGGTGTGGCGGCCGAATGAGAGGCCGTTGACGGGTATGGAGAATGAGGCAATGCCGTCGTCGGCATAACGGAGGAGGTTGCGGGTCTGCAAGAATCGCGTTTTGCCGTCGAGGACGAGGACGATGTTGCTGCGTATGCCTCCTGTGGCCACCGAGAGGCCCGATTCGGATGGGTCGATGGTTGCTGTGACCTCTATGTTGGCTCGTGTGTACTCGCCGATGTAGGAGTCGGGTGTGATTGCGAAGTCGATGATGCGCGGTGGCATCTGCGATGCGGGGGTATCGTCGACGGTGACCGAATTTCCGCGAATGACACCTGCTGCTCCTACGCGCGAGGCGTCGTCGAGCGCCGACACCACAATGCGGAATGGCTTGCCCTCAATCTGGGGCTGCGGCATGACGATGTCGGCGTCGATAATGCCGTCGACGATACGAACCGGGAACTCGGCGAGGAGGTTTTCGTCGCAGCTGACGGTTGTGGGCTCCTTGCCGTCGTTGCTGTCGCGGAGTATGGTCGTGCGTTCGGTAGGAGCGTCGAATATCTCGACGAGCGCCTGGCCGTTGAAGTAGGTCACGGTGTTTCCACTGTCGTCGGTTACCTTTCCGGTGAGCTTGTGGCTCTTTCCGGCCACGGGAGCTGTCTCGCCGGCGGGATAGTCGAAGTCGATGCCGAATGTGGGGAGCGAGAGAGGCACGGCGGGGTCACCGCAGTAGTTGTAGCAGAGGGTGTTGTAGCCGAGGCCTGCGGAGAAGGTTGCGGGGTCGGCAATCATGTTGTTGCGTGCCACACGGAGGATATCGGCGCCGGTCATGCCGGGTTCGGCATGCGCGTAGAGGTGCGATATGCCCATGCTGAGGCTCTGGTTGTGCTCGAGGTAAACTGAGCGGCAGGCGCCTATCATGCCTATCATGCCTCCGCGGGGCTGCGACACCATGAGCTGCACCATGGAGTTTGCCTCGCGGTCGAGGGGATAAGTGTCGCACGAGGAGAAAATGCCGAACGAGGGGTAGTCGAACTCGAGGTTCTTGGAGCGGTTGGAGCTCCATACGTTCTCGGCTGTCGTCGCCGCACTGGTGCTGTGGCCGGTGTAGTGGAAGAACCCGGCTCCGCGGGTTAGGGTGTTGTCGATTATTTTCTCGGCGCCGGGGAAGCGGGCCTGGTGGTGCGGGTATAAGAGTACGTCGCCACGGAAGACGGTGTAGAGGGGATTTTCGAGCAGGGCGTCGCCCACGAGTTCGGAGTTGGCGAAGTGCTGGCCGTTGTCGCCGTCGTCGCTGTACTTGATTATGCGGAGGGCGCTCGCCACCGGTGGCGGCGAGGCGAGGTAGCGGCGCACCTTGTCGTTGACGATTGATGCCACGCTGAGGCTTGTGACGGGCATTCTGCCCACCGATACCTGTGCCGGCATTTTCCAGATGTAGCTGTGGTCGTAGTCGTCGGCGAGCATGCCGAAGTAGAGGTCGCAGACAAAGCTTGCAGCAACGTCGCGCGCCTGCTCGTAGTTCTCGGCCACGAGGGATATGAGAGCGTCGGAGCGCTCGTGCTGGATGAAGCGGATGTCCCATGTGCAGTTGCCGTAGAGGACTATGTGGCGGAGGCGCCCCGGCTCGCGGTCGTAGAACATCTTTGCCATTCGGTGCACGGCTGCCGGGGTGCGGGTGCCTACGGCGAACTCGTTGAAGATTTCGTCCTGCGAGGCCACCACAACGTCGAGGCCCTGTGCGCGGTGTATGTCGGCGAGCTCTTCGGCGCCGTCGAGGAGCGAGGCTGTGCTCACGATGAGAATGTCGGGTGTGTCGTGGCCGTGGAGGTTCTGGTTGGGCAGGGTTCCGGCATAGCGGGGCTTGCGGTGCGGTGTTGAGAGGTTGAAGGCCACGAAGCGCTGCTGACTGTCGCGGTACTGGGCGCCGTAGCATGCGGTGGCGGTGCGAGTCTCGGGAGAGTATACATACTCATAGGAGAGTACGTTGAGGGGTTTGGTGACGTTCCATATCACCAGGTCGTCGCCGGTGTTCTCGATGGTGAAGTTCTGGTTGATGAAGTCGCGCTTTGCCATCATCATCATTAGCTCCGACTCGTCGGAGTGCATTCGGTTGATGCGGGGATAGAACACATATGCTCTGTCGACGGCCATATACGATCCGTCGAACGACGCCGGGAGGCCAATGGAGAGCTTGAATGAAACGTCCTGCAAGGAGTGGTCGGCTGTTTCTTTGAGGCTTATGTATGAGTTTGCGGCGGCTTCGACGTAGTTGCGGGTTGGGGTGGCGTTGGAGGGAGTTGCGTCGTTGCGGGCTATGTCGACCGTCACGTCGCCCTCGACGGCCACGGAAAGGTTGTGGCGGTTGGGTGAGTTGATGTAGGCGTCGTAGCGGACATAGGCTCTGGGGTCGGTGCTGTTGTTCCAGCCGAAATCCCTTATCGATAGTTCGTACTCGACGGCGTCGCCGGCGGCCATCTTTCGGTCGTGGTACATATATCCGGCTTCGCATACGTTCTGCACGTCGTTTTCGGCGCGGTCGTAGGCGTAGCTCCAGTTGCGTATTGCCTTACCGTCGGTCTCGGCCTTGAAGGGCACGGGGGTAAGGGGTTGCGGCGCTACTTTGACGTCGGAGAGGAAGTATGTCACGGCGTCGGTGTATGGGTTGCGGGCAAAGCGGAGTCGCTGCGGGTTGGCGGTGGTGGGGCGGTCGATTGTGGCGCGGAAGGCACCGTCGGCGTAGAATATCACACGTCCGTCGGGGGTGTGTATGGCGGGAGCAAGGGGCATGTCGTCGGGCATGTCGCTGGGGAATGTGTGCTCGTTGGCCATCATGCCGCCGTAGCCGTAGACGTTGACTTTTGCGGGGTCGGAGAAGCCCCACTCGCGGAGTTGGTCGTAGGATATTTCGTAGATACCCGATTCGTCGATTTCGACTTTTACCCACAGACCGTCGGCGAGGGCCGACAGCGGCGTGTAGTAGCTTGCCGGATATGCCCACGACAACAGCGGCGAGATTATGCCGACAGTCAGAAGAAGTGAACGAAGGATATTAGACATAGCGTTATATTGACTCTTTCCGAGGTAATTATTTCAATTTTAACGATAGGACGTTTTCAGCGCCTAAGTCGGCGTCGATGAGGGTGTCGCATTGCGGAGGCGCGATGCGGTATGCCGCTCGGGCAAGGAGGATGACGTCGCCGTTTTTGAGCGTCATGTGTCGCGAGGCGTGGGCGACGGCTGTTGCCGCTGCATGGGCCGTGAGCCCGGTTGGCCACTTTTGCGCGGGTTGGAGGAGGGTGCCGTCGAGAGCGCTGACGGCAGCCGATGCTTCGGCGGGGAGAGAGTCGGCAGGAAGCCAACGGCCGAGGGTGAGGGTGTCGTCGGCGGTCAGCGGTTGCAGGCCCCACGATGCCGGGGTGAGGAAGACGGCGGCGACGGTTGCGGCGTCGTAGTATTCGGCCGCTTTGGCGGGGGGGATGCACTTCCCCAGGCGGCTTATCCGGAGGGCGGGCACGAGGAGGATTGTGCAGTTGTGGCTTTCGTCGGGGAGGAAGAGGGGTTCGGCCGGGCGGTGGAGGGCCGAGTCGACGCCGATCTTCATCACCGGTCCTTCGTCGATATCGGTATAGAATATCGATTTCATAGGTCGAGGAGCGACAGGCGGTTGTACATCACGGCGAGATGTGAATAGATCGACGTGTTGGCGATGACGCAGCCTTCGGGTACGCATATGCGCGAGGGAGTGAAATTCCATATAGCGCGTACGCCGGCGGCAGTGAGGGTGTCGGAAGCCGACTGGGCGCTGTCGACGGGTACTGCTATGATTCCTATCACCGCCTTGAGGCGAGCCACGAGGTCGGGGATGCTCTCGGGGGCGTGTATCTCGACGCCGTTGATTGTCGTGCCTATGAGGGCGGGGTTTATGTCGATGCCGGCCACGATGTTGAGGCCGTAGCGCTGGAGGCCGCTGTCGGCGATTAGAGCTGCGCCGAGGCTGCCGGCGCCCATCATGATGGCGTTGTGCCGGCGGCCGAAGCCGAGGAAGTCGCGGAGTGTGCCTTCGAGCTCGTCGACGCGATATCCTATGCGCGTCTTGCCCCTGATTCCGAGGAAGGAGAGGTCTTTGGCAATCTGCGAGGGGTCGACAGAGAGCGCCTTTGCCATTCCGGTGGTTGAGATATACTCCACGTCGGCGGCATGGAGTGTCGACATATAAGCCAGATACCACGGCAGACGCCGGAGTGTGGGCTCCGGCAGCTGCAAGGATATGTCGGGATTATTCTTGTCGGTCATAACGAGCGCAAAATTACAAAATCTCGGCCAAAAAGCGAGAGTTTATGGCCTATTTTAACTATTGGGCCGTGACGGCGAGTCGGCGCGAGGCAGTCTCGTAGGTGTTGCCGCCATCGGTGCTGATGGTGGCGCGGTAGAGATATATGCCGCGAGCCACGCGTCGGCCGGCGGTGTCGGTGAGGTCCCAGCTTACGGGCACGGTGGTGAACATCTCGGAGCGTCCGGAGGCCTGACCGCTCCATATGGGCGTGCCCACGAGATTGTAGACCGTGACGGTTACGGTGGCGTTGGTCTCGGGCTGGTTGTGGGTGAGGTAGAAGTTGGCCACCGTCGAGGCGGGGTTGGCGTCGGAGTATACTTCGTAGAGCTTGGGGGCCATGCCCTCGACCACGGTGAAGTCGACCGTTGCCTCGCCTACGTTGCCCGAGGTATCCCATACGCGGAGCGTGAGGGTGTGGCTGCCGGGCTGGAGGTTCTCGAAGGGGTAGGCGAGGGTTCCGGAGGGTGTGCCGTCGGGCGAGGGGGTGTAGTAGTCGCTGAGGTCGGTGTAGGTGAGGGTGCCGTCGATAATGGCCGTCATCTGGTGGCCTATGCCGGCGCTTGATACGTTGATGCCCACGTCGTCGGAGAGGCGTGCCAGAAGTATGGGCGAGGGATTCACGGCGTCGCCGCTGCGGAAGTCCTCGTGGTTGAGCACGAAGCTCTCTATGACGGGGGGCGTGGCGTCGGGGTCGGCGCTCTCGTCGTAGCCGTAGACATAGAAGCTGCGGCAGAGGCCTATTGCCTCGTCGTCGCTGTCGGAGGCGTAGGCATAGAGCGACATTGTGGCGGGGCGGAAGTTCTGGCTTATTTCCTGCGGCATGGCCACGTCGAGGCGGAAGCGGCCGCCGGTTACGGTGGTTGAGCCGGCGAATATGCGCGTTCCTATGTCCTCGAAGTTGTCGACTTTGCCGGCGTCGCCGCGGCCGTTGGTGGTTACGGTATGCTCGGCGTCGAAGATGTCGGCGGTGAGGATGCCGTCGAAGTCGGTTACGGGCTGCCCCATGGGGTCGACGATGTAGCCGGTCACGGTGGCCCGCTCGAGAGCGGCGAGGGTGGGCTGCGCCTCGGGGTCGGCGAGGGCTGTGCCCTTTATGCTGTCGACCACTACGGTGGCGGCGGGGAGGGCCAGGGGCAGCGCGGGGTCGCCGATGAAGGTGTAGCGCAGGCGGTTGTCGTCGGCTATCACGCGGTCGTTGTTGAGGTTGCGGATGTCGTTCTTTGCCCGGCGGCAGATTTCGCCGGGGGGGAGGGGGCGGCCCTTGTCGTCCTTCATTGCCATGGCGCGGCCCATGGCGGAGGAGAGGAGGCCGTTGTTGGAGATGTAGACGGGGCGCACGGCCGAGAGCATGCCCACGGCGCCGCCGTTGCGCTGGAGGAACATGAGCTCGCCGCCGCTCACCGAGCTGCCGTCGATGCGGAGGAACTCGCACGTGGCGGCGTAGATGAAGGGCCAGTGGCGGAGGTAGAGCTGGTTGATGTCGGCGTAGCTGAGCTGGTGCTCGTGGGTCCAGCCGGAGGTGTTGGCGTGGCCTATGAAGTTCCACCACACCACGCCTTCTTCGAGAGCGCGGAACATTGCTGCACGGGCGTCGGGGTAGCGGTCGCCGACGAAGGTGTATGAGTCGAGGTATACCTTGCGGGGGAGCATGCGGTCGCCGCCCGATACTTCGTACTGTTTGATGAGGTTTTCGGTATGCGTGAGGTGTGCGCCCTGGTCCTGGTCGTCGGCGAGGAACATGAAGCGGTGCTTCCATGCGCTCTTCTTCGACTTGGTGGCGTATTGGAGGAGCTTGTCGACCACGTCGCGGGCCGAGGCGAGCGACGTGACGGGTATGCGTCCGATGGCGATGGTGAGCTTCGATGTGGTGAGCGCCGAGCCGGAGCCGTCGTCGAGCATGGCTGTTACGTCGTCGGTGCAGTAGCCGGAGTTGTCGCTGAGCGAAGCTGCCACGCCCTCGGGCATCCATGAGGGTATGGTGGGGTAGGATGGCGCGCCGGCGGTGATGCCGCGGTTGTCCTGCGTGGTGCGTCCGAAGAGGATGACGTAGCGCAGGGGATGGTCGCCCAGCAGGCTGCGGTCGTGGAGCATCTTGAAGTAGCGGCGCAGCGCCCCGGGGTCGGCCGAGCCGGAAGAGAATTCATTGTATATCTCGTCGGGCGTCACCACTGCCACGCGGAGGCTGTCGGTGCCGTTGGCGTGGAAGTCGGCCAGGCGCCGGGCCTGCTCGGCGAATGCCGCGGGCGACACTATGACCATGTCGAAGTCGCTGTGCGCGTGGAGGTTCTGGTTGGCCACGGTGCCTACGGTCACGGGCGCGGGCAGTGATGCCGCCGGCGACCATACGGCATAGGTGGCTGCCATGTTGCCCATGTTGAGGCCGCACCACTGCACGGCCGGGCCCTCGGCCGCGGTCTTCATGCTCAGGGGCTTGACGGGGTTGGTTACATCCCACACACGCAGGCCGGCAAGCTGCGCCACGCCGTCGAACGAAAGGTTGCGGCGCGGCGAGGAGAATATCAGATAGCCTTCCGAGGGGAGGGCGAGGGGGCGGGTGTAGTTGACGGTCATGAAGTTGAGCCATGCGCCGCTTACGGCGCCTCCGCCGGTGAACTGCATTTCGACGGTCATGTCCTCGCCCTTGCCGTCGTAGTCGAAGGTGTGTGTGCTTTCGGTGTGGTTGGCGAAGACATACTGGTTGCTCGATTTCTGTGCCACGCGGTCGGAGGTGTTGTACTCGAGCCCGGTGCCGTTGACCTTGAAGTTGAGCTGGCCGGGGGCGGAGGTGTTCGATACGAACGAGGTGCGGAGCCATATCGTGGCGTCGGGCGCTATACCTTTGAGCTTGAAGGAGAAACTGCGGCGCGTGGTGTAGCGGAAGTCCTCGCCCAGGAGCGCGGGGCCCGCTTCGCCCGGGACGGGCGTGAGCTCGCGCTCGTACTGCACCCGCTCGGTGAAGGTGGTGTGGGGCGTGCCGTTGAGGTGCGTGCCGTCGTATTCGGTGAGTCCTGCGCGCGTCTCGCCCTCGGGGAGTTGGCCCACATAGTAGTAGCCGGCGGGGGTGTAGTCGTTCTGCTGGAACCAGTAGCGGTCGTAGGTTGTGGTTGTCTTCCACTCGCCGGAGCCGGTGCCGAAGAACACCAGGCCGAGGCGTTCGTCGTAGTCGCAGGGCGCCACGGGGAGGTCGTCGACGAAATTCGAGCGGGTGAGGGCCTGGGGTATGCGTCGGCCGCCGTAGCCGCGCACCACGGCGCGCTGCGGGTCGATGCCCCAGGCGCGGAGTTGCGCGGGCGATATGGCGTAGAGGCCGTCGGTGGCGACGGCAACCTTGACCCATGTGCCTTCGGCAAGCGCCGACGTATCGGCGTAGGTGCCGAGGTCGAGGGCGCGTGCCGTGGCGGAGCCGAGGCCGAAGATGATGAGGAGAGATATATAGCGTATTATTTTAGTCATTTCGCGATAATGAGTGTGGCTGCGGCACACTGCCGCCAACAGAATAACGTCGTGCAGCCCGAATTATTGTGCCGTCGGCGGTTGCGGGCCCGGGGTCGGGATTATGGAATCGAGGTAGGCGTACCATGCGGCGTATGTGCCGCGGAAGGTGTTGAGGTCGACGTTGCCGCGTATGCCCGGCACGCGTCCCATATGGCTGTGCTGCCACAGGTGCCAGTCGCCGGCGGGAGGCTGCTGCGAGAAGGAGCATATCCAGTAGTCGATGCTGTCGGCGGGAGCGTCGGCGAAAGCATCGAGAAAACGTGCGGCGCCCTGCTTGTTGGTGTACACCATGCAGCGGCCGCGGCGGTCGGCCACGAGCGACGCCATGTGGCGCAGGCGGCGGCTTATGCTGTCGTCGGCGAAGCCGTCGGGGTTGCCCCAGGCCTCGATGTCGATGGCCGGGGGAAGGCGCAGGTCGCAGCCTACGATTGCCGCCAGGAAGTTGTCGGCCTGCGCCTCGGCGTCGCAGTCGAAGCGGAAGAAGTGATAGGCGCCTACGGCGAGGCCCGCGCGGCGGGCGGCGAGGTAGTTGTCCATGAAGGCGCGGTCGCGGAAGTAGCGGCCCTCGCTGGCCTTGATGTAGACGAAGTCGATGCCGGCTGCGGCCACACTGTCGAAGTCGACGGGGCCGTTGTGGGCCGATATGTCGATGCCGCGTACGGGGAAGCGCTCGGCGTCGATGTCGACGTGCGGCGGCACGGGGCGTATGATGCGCCACGAGGCCACCACGGCTATCATTGCAGCGGTGACGATTACCAGTGCAGCGGCGGCAATGCGTGCCGTGCGGTCGCTCGGTGAGGCGGTCAAAACTTGGAGCTGAATTTGGAGTCGCCGGAGCCGAATTTATTGTTCGGCGAACTGCCGTGACTGTCGGAGGGGCAAATCCTTTCGGCGAACATCCGTGCCACGTCGGCGCCGAGGGTTTCGGCGGCGGCGTCGAGGTATTCCCGGGCTTTGGCGGCGTCGGGCATCACGCCTATGCCCTGGGTGTAGACCTGATAGAGGCGCAGGTTGGCGGCCGGGCACGCCCATGCCGACGCGAGGGCTTTTTCGAGGTACTCTATGCCCTCGCCGGGGTCGGCGTAGGGGCGCGAGGGGTCGGTGAGGGCGCAGCCCAGGAGGTAGGCACATGTGGCTTCGTCGTAGTCGGCGCCTCGGCGGAGGTATTCGAGGGCCTTGGCGTCGTCCTTGGGGCACTCGGCGAGGTCGGCGAGGTCGACTTCCTTGGTGGGGAAGCCTTCGAGGAATGCCGGTGTGGCGGTGAAGCGGAAGAGGTCTTTCGCAGCGCTTCCTCCGCCCCAGCCGCCGAGGTAGAGGGCGTTTTCGAAGAAACCGAGAGCGTCGAGCAGGGTGCGCCCGTCGGGAGCGGTGCCCTCGAGGCACATCATGCCGAGCATATACTCCGATGTGCCGTCGGTGAGGCGGTGCGCGCGCCAGAAGCAACGCCAGGCTTCGTCGTTGTTTTCATCAGTGCCGGTGCCGTAGTAATATGCGAATCCCAGCTGGCTCATCGAAAGCATGTGGCCCAGCTCCATGGCCTTGCGGTACCACTCGATGCCCTTGGCGGGGTCGACGGCGAGCCCTGCGGCGTCGGCATGGTTGAGGGCTATGAAGCCGAGCTTGCCCATGCACTGCGGATTGAGCTTGCGTGCGCCGAGGTTGTAGAGGTTTATGGCGCGGTGTATGCTCTCGGCGTCGTTTACGCCGCCGGTAGGGTAGTCGAAGAGGTAGCTGTCGGCCAGGAGCTCGAGCGCTGTGGGCAGCCCGGCGTCGACGCACTGCTGCAGGAGCTCGCGGCCTTTTTCGACGTCGCGGTCCACGCCGTCGCCGCCGATGAGCATCGTGCCGTACTCCTGGATGCAGTTTATGTCGCCGGCCTCGACGCCCCGGCGAAGCACCCGGAGGCCGCGGCTGACGTTCCGGGGGCCGTTGTAGCCGTATAGGTACTGGCGCGCCAGTTCTACCGTGGCCGGCCCGAAGGCGCGTCGGTCGAGGTCCTTGAATTCTCCCATGGCGAAATCGATATCCTTCTCTGCCCCTATGCCGAGCTCGTGAACCTTGGCGAAGTCGAAGCGTCCGAATAGGTTGCCCTGACGGGCCGAACGGGCCGAGTACTCGAAGGATATGTCGTCGTCGATGTCGACGGCCGAATAATACCGCGCCATGAGATATTCGGCGAAGGCGTTTTCTTTCTCGGCTTCCTGGCGCACCTTCTGCCACACCTTGGGGGGGATGAGGTTGATGAAGTCGCGGAGGGCGAGCTGCCGCATGCGTTCCTGCGCGTCGCGGTAGTTGGCCATGGCCGGCTCTATGAGCAGCTCGGCGGCACGGGCGTAGTTCATCTGCACCATTTGGGCTATTCCGTCCTCGTAGTCGTCTTCGTAGGCATAGTCGTCGGTGCTGACGGCCTCGACGTCCTGCGATATGAAGTGCGCCGCTGCCGCAGGCTCGTTGGTATCGGCGCCCTGCCGGCGTTCGCCCTTGGCAACTATGCCCGCTATGGTGTCGGCGAGGGCGCCGAACATCTTCTCGGGATCGGGGAAGGCGTCGAGCCAGTTGAGGGTCTCGAAATAATACGACTTTGCGTCGCCGAAGGGGTGGTCGCTGAGGCGGAAGGGGAGAATGGGTATGCCGGAATTGTCGGCAATGGCGAGCTCGCGCTCCACCTGCACCGAGCGGTTGTAATCGTCGGAGTATACGGCCACCATTACGGCGCTGGCGCGCAGGGCCGGAGGTATGATTCGGGCCCAGAAGGCGCCCCGGGGGATGTCGCGGTAGTCGATGAAGCAGCGTAGGCCCCGGCTTTCGAGGTATCCGCACAGGGCCTCGGCCACCTTGCGGTCGCAATGAGAATAGCTTATGAAGACGTCGTATTTGAGTTCCATGGTCGAAAGATACGAAATTTGCTGCAAGTTACGAAATAATTCGCAAACCGGCAAACTGCCATGGCGTGTTTTGGCAAGATTTTTGCTTATTGTCTAACGGGAAATTGGATGAGCCTCCGCTTCTCAGCGGAAGGTGTAGATTATGGTTGCCGTGGCGCGGTCGGGGGCTGCGGCGTCGCGGCGGGTGAAACGGCGTCGCTTCACTTCTGCTATGCAGCGCGCCACCACGGCGGGGTCGCTGCCGGCGGGGGCTTTGCCGCCGGTCTGTTCGACGGATATGACCTGTCCGTCGCGTCCTACGATGGCGCGGAGTTCGACGCGTCCGGTAAGCGCTGAGGCTACCTTGGCGTATTTTGGCATTATCCATCCTCCGCCCACGCTGCCGGTGCCCGAGCCGTCGACGGCAGAGTCGGTGCCGTCGGGGCTGCCGCTGTTGCCTTTTGTCTTGCCGGCGGCTTCGGTATTGTCGTTGGTCTTTTCGTCGGTGCTGAAAGCATCGGCCACTCCCTTTCGCGCCCTCCGGCGTGCCTCTTCTTCGGCATTCTGCTCTTTGGCGGGGCCTGCGGGGCGGGGCTTCTTCTCCGCCTTTTTCACGGGCGAGGGTCGCAGGGAGGTCTTCTCGACGGGTGCCGGCGCGGCTTTGCCGGCGTCGGCGCGGTCGGAGCCCGAGGTCTCGGCGGCGTGGCTTTCGGCACGCTGCGCTTCGTCGGCGCGTGCGGGCGCGGGGTCGGAGGGCGTGCGCGTCTGGTCGAGGAAGTCGACGTACTCCTCCTCAATGGCTGCCACTTCGGTCATCGGCCGGGGCGGCTGCCGCAATGTGGCCGGGTCGAAGGTGAGATGCACGCCCAGGAGCAGCAGCACTATCGCTGTGGCGCATGCTGCTGTGGCGGTGAGGGCTATGGCGCGGGAGCGCTTCATCGGGCGTCGGTGTCGGGTGTTGTTGTGGCTGCGGCGTCGGCGGCAGTGGCGGGGCGTGTGGCGAGCACCATCTTCACGCCGTTGTCGGCGCCGAGGTTGAGGAGGCGTACAATCTTGCCGTAGGTCACGTCCTCGTCGGCATACACGGCCACGGCGCCGAGCGAGTCGGCGGGAGCGATTGTGGCGAAGAAGCCCATAAGTGAGTCGGGAGCCACCTCTACGGGAGCGTCGGCACCGGGCGCTGCCACATAATATATGCCGTCGGCGTCGACGAATACACGCGTCGAAGGCTTCACGGGCGTCTGCTGCGAGCTTTCGGGGAGGTCGATTTCGAGCGCCGTGGGGAAGACGAACGACGACGTGACCATGAAGAAGACCAGAAGGAGGAACACCACGTCGGTCATCGAGGCCATCGAGAACGTGGCCAGCATCTCCTGTTGACGTTTGAGTGCCATTATGCGGGCTCGTTGAGGAGGTCCATGAAGTCCATGGTGCGGGCCTCCAGCATGTTCATTATCTTGTTGATGCGTGCCACGAGCCAGTTGTAGGCAAAGAGCGCCGCGATGCCCACGATAAGGCCTGCCACGGTGGTGACCAGGGCGGCGTAGATGCCCGAGGCGAAGGAGTCGATGGTGGCCGAGGAACCGCTTTGGGCAATGGCGTAGAATGCCTGCACCATGCCTATCACTGTGCCGAGGAAGCCTATCATGGGAGCGCCGGCGGCGATGGTGGCGAGCCAGGGCAGGCCTCGGCTGAGTGTGGCGATTTCGATGTTGCCGGTGTTCTCGATAGCCACCAGCACGTCGTTCATGGGGCGGCCGATGCGGGTGATGCCCTTCTCGATGAGGCGTGCGTAGGGCGAGGCGTTGGCGCGGCAGAGGTTGAGGGCGCTTTCGAGCTCACCCTCGTGGATGTATCCGCTGATGCGGTGCATGAAGTTGTCGTCGTAGCGGGCGGCGCGGTTCACGGCCACCGTTCGTTCGACGAACACATAGATGCATATGAGCAGCAGCGCTGCGAGGGGCAGCATGGTCCAACCGCCTTGAAGACATAATTGCCACAGTGACATGGTGTTGAGGGTGTTAAAGGAGACATTTGCGGTATTGGGCCACCGTTTCTTTGAGGCCGAGGTAGAGGGCGTCGCATATGAGTGCGTGGCCTATCGACACTTCGGCCAGGAAGGGTATGCGGGTGTGGAAGAAGGCGAGGTTGTCGAGGTTGAGGTCATGGCCCGCGTTGATGCCCAGGCCGAGCTTCTTGGCGGCGAGTGCGGCGGCGACATATGGCTCGACGGCGCGCTCGGGGTCGCTGGGGTAAATGTCGGCGTAGGGCTTTGTGTATAGCTCCACGCGGTCGGCGCCCGTGGCGGCGGCGGCCTTTATCTGCTCGGCGACGGGGTCGACGAAAATCGACGTGCGCACGCCGGCGTCCTTGAAGCGCTCCACAAGAGAGGTGAGGAAGTCGGCGTTGGCCACAACGTCCCAACCGGCGTTTGAAGTGAGTGCGTCGGGGCTGTCGGGCACGAGCGTAACCTGCGTGGGACGCACTTTGAGCACGAGGTCGACAAATTCGGGCGCCGGGTATCCTTCGATGTTGAACTCGCATTTGAGTGCCGGGCGGAGGCGGTATACGTCGTCGCGGCGTATGTGTCGCTCGTCGGGTCGGGGATGCACTGTTATGCCGTCGGCGCCGAAGCTCTCGATGTCGAGCGCGGCGGCCAGGACATCGGGGCGGTTCTCGCCGCGGGCATTGCGCAAAGTGGCGATTTTGTTTATATTAACGCTAAGATTTGTCATTCTTTGCTTGTATGTGCGGAAAAAGTTGTATATTTGTAGTTCGATATGCATGGGCGGCGCCCGCGCGGCGCTTTCGACATGCAAAAGTACTCAGAAAATTATAAACGACGAAAGATTTTGGCCGGAATGATGCCGTCAAGGTCAAAAAATTAAGGAGTGAAACCGCATATGTTCCCCGAAAACGAGTATCTCTATCCCGCCGTGGCCGACAGCTCGCGTCTGCTGGTGGGTTGCCGCCGCGAAGACTACAGCGCTTCGCGCATAGCGCATGCCGTTGAGGACTGCAACGCTCATCTGCTCAACCTCAACGTCACCTCGCAGGAGTTCAAGCCGGCCGTCGACAAAGGCTCGGCCGACGGCCCTATGCCCGAACCCAAATTCCCCGTGATGGTCGACATACGCGTGAGCCACCGCAACAGCGACAGCATATCGCGTTCGTTGGAGCGCTACGGCTTCACTGTGCTCGAGGTCGACCACCCCGGCACTTCCGACAACGACATCCTTCGCCGCCGCATCGACGAATTTTTCCGATATCTCGAAATATGACCGGACCCGTGAGCCGTCTTGCCGTCTACGGCAGCAAACGCCAGCAACCTTATCTGACTTATATATCGGAGTTTGTGGCCGAGGTCCGCTCGCGCGGCATAGCCCTCGACATGCACGCCAAACTCTACGACTATCTCCTTGGTCTCGCTCCGGCTCTTCTTGAAGGCGTGCACCGCGTGCCGTTCGGCGAAGTGCCTGCGGCCGATGCGGGCGTGAGTCTCGGCGGCGACGGCACCTTCCTCCGCACGGCGCAGTGGCTCGGCCCGCAGCGCATACCTTTGGTTGGGGTCAACACGGGCCATCTGGGCTTCCTTTCGGCGCTTGCCGTTGAGGAGCTGCCCGACCTGCCGGCGATGCTTGCCGGGGGAGCCTTTACGGTTGAGCACCGCTGCGTGCTGCAAGTGGAGGGGCCGCAGCTGCCGCCTGCCGTGGGCTGTTTTGCCCTCAACGAGGTGGCGCTCCAAAAGGAGGAGTCGGCGTCGATGATTTCGGCCGACGTCGACATCGACGGCGTGCCTCTGGCGCGCTACCGTGCCGACGGCCTGATAATAGCCACGTCGACGGGCAGCACGGCCTACAATCTTTCTGTCGGCGGCCCGATAGTGCAGCCCACCGTGCCGGTATGGGTGCTCTCGCCTGTGGCGGCGCACTCGCTGTCGATGCGCCCGCTCGTGGTTGGCGCCGACTCGTGCCTGCGCGTGGTGGCCGGCGGCCGCGCGTCGCATTTCCGCCTGGCTCTCGACGGCCGCAGCGTGCTCCTCGAAAGCGGCACCGAGCTTTTCCTCCGCCGCGCCGACTTCGATATCGCCGTGATGCGCCGCACCGACCGCACTTTCGCCGACACCCTCAGGCGCAAACTCCATTGGGCCGACTGACAATGTCCGAAAATCTCGTGGTGGCAAGCTGCACTTACCGTCATCCGCAGTTCGGCGTGGTGAGGGTGAAGGTCAACGCCCGCAGCCGCCGCGCAGCCGCCCACTGGGAGGGCGCGGAATTAGTGGTTGTTGTGCCGAAAAATTTTCCGGTGGCCGACTACAACGCCTTCCTCAACTGCCGCCGCGACGATATCGTCGGTCTGAAACCGCAGGCACGCTATACCGAGGGTATCATCGACGGTAATTTCGCCGATTTCGAGATACGCGTCGACTCCGGGCTGGAAAACAGCATCACGTCGTCGGCCGAGACGGTGCATCCGCAGCGCGGCAAGCTCTTCAACGGTCTTATCCGTGTGGCGGCCAATGTGATAGCCGAGCGTGGCTTCGGCGACCATTGGGTCGACAGCACCATACACAGCTATCTGCGCGAGATGGCATTTTCGGCCACGGGACTTTTTCTGCTTCCCCATGCGCGCGAACTCGCCGCGAAGGTTGGCCACGCTCCGGTGATATGGGATGTGAAGCATTCGCGCACGCGCTTGGGGTGCTGCTCGTCGAAGGGCGTAATCACCCTCAGTCCGCGTCTTATATTTCTGCCTCTCGAGCTTGCCGATGCTGTGATTTACCATGAGCTGGCGCATCTGTCGGAGATGAACCATTCCGAGGCCTTCCACCGCATTTGCAACGCCTATTGCGGCGGCCGCGAAGCCCAATACCGCGCCGCCATCCGCGCATTTGCTTTCCCTATAAAATAGGCGGCGCCTGATGTGTCGCTATTCGCGCACAAACAGCCAGATGTAGGGGCGCAATGTATTGTATACGTTGATTTTCAGCCCCTGCTTTGTGGCTGAAAATCAACAAGATGATATGTTATGCCCTACTGGCTTTGGGTGCAAAAAAACGGCGGCCTTGGGGGCCGCCGTGGTGGGGTTGGGAGGTGATTATTCAGCCACTACTTCGAAGGGAACTTCCACGGTGACCTCCTTGTGAAGTTTGATCACGGCGGTGTAGTTGCCCACTTCCTTGACGGGCTGAGCAATCTCGATGATTTTGCGGTCGACGTTGAAACCGAGCTTCTCGAGAGCTTCGGCAATCTGAATGCTGTTGACCGAGCCGAAGATAGTGCCGGTGGCGCTTGTCTTGGCACCGATGGTGAGCTGCACGTCTTTGAGTTGTGCTGCGAGAGCTTCTGCGTCGGCTTTGATTTTGGCGAGCTTGTGAGCGCGCTGACGCTGGTTCTCGGCGAGAACCTTGAGGGCCGATGCGGTAGCCACCACTGCTTTGCCGGTGGGGATGAGGAAGTTGCGGCCGTAGCCGTCTTTCACTGTAACGACGTCGTCCTTGTAGCCAAGACCGCTAACGTCTTCTTTAAGAATAAGTTTCATAGTGTTTCGGCTTTAAAGGGTTATTTCATGAGGTCGGCCACGTAGGGAAGGAGGGCGAGGTGACGGGCGCGCTTAACGGCCTGAGCCACACGACGCTGGAATTTGAGCGAGGTGCCGGTGATGCGGCGGGGGAGGATTTTGCCCTGCTCGTTGAGGAATTTTTTGAGGAATTCCGGGTCCTTGTAGTCGACGAAGTTGATGCCGAAGCGTTTGAAACGGCAATATTTTTTCTTTTTCACGTCTACCGACATGGGAGTGAGGTAGCGGATTTCAGACTGTGCTTGTGCCATGATTTAGTCCTCCTTGGTTTCTACGGGTGCAACTTGAGGTTGAGCGGCGCGGCGTGCGCGGCGCTTGGCGGCATATTCTGCTGCGTATTTGTCCTGACGGAACGTGAGCCAACGGAGCACGCGCTCGTCGCGGCGGAAAGCTGTCTCAAGTTTGCGGATCACCTGAGGATCGGCGTTGAATTCCACCAGGGTGTAGAACCCTGTCGATTTTTTCTGGATGGGATAGGCGAGCTTGCGCAGACCCCACTCTTCGGTGTTCACGATTTCGGCGCCGTTGTCGGTAAGCACCTTAGCGAACTTTTCTACCGCTTCCTTCATCTGGACATCAGACAAAACGGGAGTTAAAATGAAAACGGTTTCGTACTGCATTGTTGGGTTGATAATTAATTGATTAGGAATGGAAAATATTTTTCCGGGCGCAAAGTTAGTGAATTTTCTCCAAACGGCCAAATTTTTCCTGCATTAGGGCTTGAAATTCTGCCACGGGCGTGTGGCGGAAGGTGACTTTTGGCCGGCGGGGAAATTTTTTTTGTTGAAATGGCGTCCGTTCGGAAAATTTTGATTATTTTTGGCCCGACATTTGGCAATCTTGTCAATTAAACCTTTCAAAACATCTATTATGGACATGCACGATCCTTCTTTGACCCCCGGCGGGGAGGCTAAAGAAACTAATCCCAATCTCTCCGAGGCCCCCGTGGCCGCGGACGACACCGCCACTGCTCCCGCCACAGAAAGTGTAGAGGCATCCGAGATCTCCGACCTCTCCGAGCCTTCCGAGGAGGAAGCCGAGCGCCACAGCGAGGCCCCCACAAAAGAGAGCCTCATGGCCCGCGCCCTCGAGCTGATGGCCCGCGACATAGCCGAAATAAGCACCGACGACATCCGCCGCTTGCGTCAGGCCTACTGCATGCTCCTCAATAGAGAGAAAGCCGCCGCCCGGGCCGAGGCCGAGTCGGCCGAAATCGAGCAGGCCGCCGATGCCGGCGTGGCCGACGTCGATGCCGCCGTCGATAATGCCGCCCCCGAGGCCGCTGCCCCAGCCGAGCCCGACGAGCTCATGCTCCTGGTCGACCGCCTCAAGGCCAAGAAAGCCGCATGGATGGCCGAGCAGGAAGCACAGCGTGCCGAAAACCTCGCCCGAAAGAACGAAATCATCGACCGCATCATAGCCCTGGCCGAGGACACCGACAACGTGAACCGCACCTTCCCCCTCTACCGCGAGCTGCAGGAGCAGTTCAACGCCATCGGCGACGTCGACCCCATGTACGAGACACAGCTCTGGAAGCGCTATCAGGAGGCCCGCGAGCGATATTCCGACAACCTGAAAATCAACAAGGAGCTGCGCGACTACGACTTCAAGAAAAATCTCGCCGAGAAGGAGGCGCTCCTCGCCGAGGCCCGCGCCCTTACCGCCGAGGAAGACGTAATCACCGCATACCGCCGCCTTCAGGAACTCCACAACAAGTGGCGCCTCATAGGCCCCGTGGCCAAGGAGCTGCGCGAGGAGATATGGGCCAACTTCCGCGAGGCATCTGCCGAGGTCAACCGCCGCTATCAGGAATTCTTCATGGCCCGCAAGGCCCGCGAGGCCGAGAACGAGGCCGCCAAGACCGCGCTCTGCGAGCGCATCGAGGCCCTCGACCTCAGCACCCTCAAAACTTTCGCCGCCTGGGAAGAAATGACCAAGACCGTGGTGGCCATCCAGGCCGAGTGGCGCACGCTGGGCTTCGCATCCAAGAAGATGAACCGCGTGCTTTTCGCCCGCTTCCGCCGTGCCTGCGACGCCTTCTTCGCCGCCAAGTCGACATTCTTCCGCAACACCCGCGAGGAACTCAGCACCAACCTCTCCCACAAGGAACGCCTCGTGACCGAGGCCGAAAGCCTCAAAGAGAGCACCGACTGGCGTGCCACCGCCGACCGTCTCACCGAGATACAGCGCGAATGGCGCACCATAGGCGCAATACCCAAGAAATACAGCGACGACCTGTGGAAGCGCTTCAACGCCGCATGCGACTACTTCTTCGACCGCCGCAAGAAGGCCGGCAGCGGCACACGTCAGGCCGAGGCCGCCAATCTGCGCACCAAGCGCGAGATTATAGGCGAGCTCCAGGGGCTGCTCTCGCAGGAACTGGGCAAGGAAGAGGCCATGGCGCAGCTCAACGCCCTTCGCGAGCGCTGGAACGAGGCCGGGCATGTTCCTTTCCGCGAGAAGGACAAGCTCTTCGAGGCTTTCCGCAGCGCCATCGACGCCGTGCGCGAACACTACGCCATCGCCGAGCAGCGCCGCCGCCGCGCGCGTTTCGAGCAGAACGTCGCCGCCATCGAAGGCGACAGCGACAAACTCTACCGCGAGCGCGAGCGTCTGGCCCGTGCCCTCGAAAGCCGCCGCAACGAGCTCCGCACCTACACCAACAACCTCGGCTTCCTGTCGTCGAAGTCGAAGAGCGGCGATTCGCTGGTGCGCGACATGGAGCGCCGCATAGAGCGCCTCAAGGCCGACATCGACGAAATCGCCGGCAAGATTGCCCTCCTCGACGCCAAACTCTGAGGCGCCGCCCACAAATGAAGAGCCGCCGGACGCCGTCCGGCGCGCTCTCCCCTACCTATCTAAACCATAACGGATGACAGAAAACCAACGGACAAACGGCAACGGTCGTCTTCTTCCTCATATACTCATCTTGGGCGACATCGTGCTGGTGAACATCGCCTTCGCCGTCACGCTGCTCATCTTCCCCATGCTTCTCGAAAGCCCGCGCTACATACGCGAGATGTGGGTGCTTCTCGAAGTGTCGCTGGTGCCGTCGGTGATGGTGGCTCTCGGGCGCTATCACGAAATCCGGGCCATACGCATGGACCGCGAACTGCGCACGGCTCTGATGGAGGTGGTGGTGTTCTCCTTTATGTTCCTGTCGCTCACCACATTCCTCCATATTCCCGCCATGGCCGGGCGTGTGTATATCCTGCTTTTCACCCTGGCGGCGCTGTCGCTGTCGCTGTTCCATGTCATGGGCATGAGCTGGGTGAAGGGACGCCGTAGAAGAGGCTACAACTACATCCGCACCGTGATTGTCGGCACGGGCCCCACGGCCGCGCGCTTGGTGGAGAACATGGAGAAAGACCCCGGCTTCGGCTACCGTGTGCTGGCCTATTTCGACGACAATCCACACGAGGAGTTCACCGGCACGGCCCGCCCTATGAGCGAGCTCGCATCCTTCGTGGCCGAAAAACGCGTGAGGCAAATCTACTATACTCTCACCGGTCACCACAAGTCGCTGCCCGAGGTGATAAAAATCGCCGACGACAACGTGGCCGACTTCTACTATGTCCCCCGCATCCCCACCACCCTCAGTCGCCGGCTGGAGCTCAACAGCATAGGCCCCATGCCTGTGCTCTCCACCATGGCAAATCCTCTGAAAAATCCGATCAACAGGGCCATCAAGCGCAGCTTCGACTTTGTGGTGTCGTCGGTCTTCCTGGTGTTCTATCCCCTGGTCTACATCCCCGTGGCAATAGCCATCAAAATGTCGTCGCCAGGGCCGGTGTATTTCAAGCAGGACCGCACGGGCTATCTTGGCAAGTCGTTCAAGTGCCTTAAATTCCGCACGATGAAGGTGAATGTCAACGCCGACCGCGCGCAGGCCACCGAGAACGACCCGCGCAAGACCCGCGTGGGCGATTTCCTCCGGCGCACGTCGATCGACGAGCTGCCCCAGTTCATCAACGTATGGAAGGGCGACATGTCGATAGTGGGGCCGCGCCCCCACATGCTCAAGCACACCGAGGACTACACGCGCCTTGTCGACCGCTACATGGTGCGCCACGCCGTGAAGCCGGGCATCACCGGCTGGGCGCAGGTCAACGGCTACCGCGGCCTCACCGACCAGCTGTGGAAGATGGAGCGCCGCGTTGAGCACGACGTGTGGTATATCGAGAACTGGACCTTCCTTCTCGACCTCAAGATTATGGCCCGCACCGTAATCAACGCCGTCAAGGGCGAGAAGAACGCTTTCTGACCCCCCTTCTCCATGCTTACCATCTACAAGGCATCGGCCGGCTCGGGCAAGACCTACCGGCTCACCCTCGAATATCTCAAGGCGCTGCTCACCGTGAAGCAGCCCGACGGAACCTACGTCCTAAACAGCGAGAAGCGCCTCAAAGGCCCTCGCCGGCAGCGACGCCACCGCGTGATTATGGCCATAACCTTCACCAATGCCGCCACGGCGGAGATGAAGGAGCGTATAATAGGCACACTCAACGACATAGCTTGCGGGCACAGCGACGCCGACAGCATTGCCGACAGCCTCTGCCGCGTGGCCGCATGCACGCGCGAGGAGCTGCGCGAGGTGGCCGACCGGGCCCTCGGCGAGCTGCTCTACGACTTCGGCGGCTTCAACGTGAGCACCATCGACTCGTTCTTCCAGACCGTGCTCCGCACCTTCGCGCGCGAAATCGACCGCCAGGGAGACTACGAGGTAGAGCTCAACACCCGCGACGTGATAAGCCGCAGTATCTCGCAGATGCTCGACGACTTCAACTACAATTCGCCCTCCTACGCCGGGCGCCTGCAGCAATGGCTCGTCGACCGCACCCTCAACCTTGTGAAGGAAGGGCAGGGCTACAATTATTTCGACCGCTCGGGCAAGCTTCTCTCCGACCTCACCCGCAACATGGAGAAGTGTCTCGACGAGCACTATGCCGCCATTGCCAAGCCCCTGCGCGACTATCTCTTCGACGCCAGCCGCCCCGAGGCGTTCGTGAAGCTCCTCAAAGAAATCATAGCGGGCTACCGCAAGCCCTACGTCGACGCGGCCCAGGCCGTTGTCGATTTCGCCCGGCTGCATGCCATGTCGGAGCGCGGGTCGGTCTACCCCCGCGCCGAGAAAGTGGCGAGGGGCGGACGCCTTGTCAGCTCCGACCTTTCCACCAAGGCCTTCACCGAGGACCCCTCCGAGCTCACCGACCGCCAGCTCATAGGCAAGAAGACTCCCGAACTTTCGGCCGGCGCACGCGAGGAGTACGCCGAGCTGTGCCGACGCTTCGTCGAGGAGCACCATAGGGCCAGGCCGCAGATAGAAATCTACACCTGCCTTCTGGAATCGGTGGGGCAGCTGGAATTCATCGGCATGGTGCAGGAGACCATGCAGACGCTCCTGCGCGACAACAACATAATGCTCATCGGCGACACCGGCGAGCTCCTTTCGCGCATCATAGGCGTGGCCGACACGCCATTCGTATACGAGCGGCTGGGCATGCTGCTCGAAAATATCATGATCGACGAGTTCCAGGACACCTCACCCATGCAGTGGCGCAACCTCAAGCCTTTGGTGGCCAACGGTATCGACGACTACGACAATCTCATCATCGGCGACGAGAAACAGGCCATCTACCGCTTCCGCAACAGCGACAGCGCCCTGTTGGGACATGTGGTGCAGAACGTCGACTTCCCCGGCAAGAACGAGCTGCGCGGCACGGTGCCCGAGGAGAACACCAACTACCGCTCGGCGCCAGAGATAGTGCGCTTCAACAATACCCTGTTCAGCCTGCTGAGCCGTTCGTTCGACACTCCTTATTATTCCAATGTGGTGCAGCGCGTGGCCAAGGAAGATATGCCGGGCTATGTGAGGCTCACCCTCCTGCCCGACAAATTCGACCGCACCGAAGTGCTCGAGCGTATGGCGCAGGACATCCTCCGCCAGCACGCCGACGGCTACGGATGGAGGCGCATCCTCATCCTCGCCCGTAGCAACACCGACATCAAGGAGATAGTGCGCTTCATGGTGGAGCGCCATCCGGAAATTCCGGTGCTCTCGTCGGAGGCCCTGCTGCTGAGCAACTCCCCAGCCGTGCGAACCATCATAAGTCTGCTCAACCTCGTGGGGCGTTCGTATCACGCCAAGGCCCTGACGCGCGAAGGCGACGACGGCGCGCGCCGCTACTCCTCGCGCTCCGACGTGGCCCTCCTTATCACGCGCTACAATTACTTCGCCAATACTCTCGACGGCGAAGGCGCCGACGCCCTCGAGGCCGCCCTCCGCGACACCGGCAACCACAACGACGCCCTCCTCGACGAAATCCGCGCCATACGCGCCAAGAATCCGTCGAACATAGTGGCGCTCATCGACGCCGTGGCGCAGACCAAGCTGCCCCCCGAACAGCGCCGAAACGAGTATGCCTACATCGCCGCCCTCCAGGACCAGGCGCTGAGGATGGCCGACAGCACCGACTCGTCGCTGGCCTCCTTCCTCGACGCCTACGAGCGAAACGTCAATGTGTGGGCAATCCAGGCCGCGGCCGACATCGACGCCGTCGAGGCCATGACCATACACCGCTCCAAGGGCCTGGGTCGCGACTGCGTGATAATACCCTTCGGCGACTGGGAGCTCGAGCACGGCAACACGCGCATGTGGCTCCCCCTCGACGCCTTCGGGCCGCTGCGCGGAAAGGAATGCGTGCCGCCGGCGCTCTATGTCGACGTGCCAAACACATCGCCGATCGCCGACGCGGAGCAGTCGCCCGTGGCGCCGCTTGTCACCGCCGAGATAGAGGCCGAGCGCATCGACAATCTCAACGCCACCTATGTGGCCTATACCCGTGCCAAGCACGAGCTGATAGTGTATATGGGCTGCCGTGAGGTGGGCGCCGAGATAGCCCGATGCCTGCAAAGCGACACCGTGCCGGCACCCGACACCATATCGCTCGCCGGGCATTACGACCCCGTCACGGCCGAGTTCACCCTCGGCGCGCCCACCAAGGCCTCCGCTGCCAAGGCTGCCGAGCCGGCCATCGACGCAGGGGTGTACAACGTGATTTTCCGCGACGACACACGCGAGCTCGTGTGCATCGACGACCTTCTTGCCGCCGACGTCGACATCGGCAACGAACAGCCGGCCGAAGTGGTCGACCCCCGGGCGCCATTCACCTCCACGCCCGAGATGGACGAGGCCGCACGCCGCGGCACTGTCCTCCATTCCGTTCTCGCCAACACCCTCGTCATCGACGACCTCGAGGAGGCACTGCGCTGGAACGCCGCGCGAGAGAACATCGGCGAGGCCGAGCTCGACACCTTCCGCCGAGACCTCGCCGCGGCCTTTGCCGCCGGTGGCGACGAGGTAAAGGCCTGGTTTGCCGACGGCAACGAGGTGCTCGTCGAACGCACCATCTACGCTCCCGCCGTTCACCCCGACGAGCCCGACCGCTCGTTGCGCCCCGACCGCGTGGTGATAGCTCCCGACGGCGCCGTCACCGTGGTCGACTACAAGTTCACCACCGAAGTAAAGACCTCCCACCGCCGCCAGGTGTCGGAATATATATCGCTCATGCACAGCCTCGGCTACGGGCGCGTGTGCGGACGCCTGTGGTACCCTCTGCTCCACAAAGTGATAAGGGTGGAGTAGGGCGCCATACAATATAAGAGGCAGACGGTACGTTATGTTAGTATGCTTAGAAATATGAATATTTTGCGTTTAGGTGTAAGCCTGGTTCTGTCGGCGTGCGGCGCCGCCGCCATGGCTTGCACAAGTCTTATTGCCGCTCCCGGCGCCACGGCAAGCGGGGGCTCGATGATAACTTATGCCGCCGACAGCCACACGCTCTACGGCGCTCTCTACCACACTCCCGGCGGCCGCCAGGTGCCCGGCGCAAAGCGTGCCGTGCACGACTGGGATTCCGGCCGTTATCTCGGCGACATTCCCCAGGCCGAGGAGACCTTCACCACCACCGGCAACATGAACTGCCACGGCGTGGCCATCGCCGAGAGTACCTGGGGCGGACGTCCCGAGCTCGAAGGCTCCGGCACCGTCGACTACGGCTCGCTCATATATATAGCTCTCGAACGCGCACGCACCGCCCGCGAGGCCCTCGACATCATGACGGGCCTCGTGGCCGACTACGGCTACGCCTCCGAGGGTGAGTCGTTCTCCATCGCCGACCCCAACGAGGTGTGGATTATGGAGCTCATAGGCAAGGGCAAGACTGACCCCGGAGCCGTATGGGTGGCCCGGCGCGTGCCCGACGGCTGCATAAGCGGCCACGCCAACCACTCGCGCATACACAAATTTCCCCTCGACGACCCCAACACCCTTTACAGCAAGGATGTGATCGACTTTGCCCGCAAGCAGGGCTACTACAAGGGCAAGGACGAGGACTTCGACTTCTCGCGCGCCTACGCCATAACCGACGCCGGCGCCCTCCGAGGCTGCGACGCACGAGTGTGGTCGTATTTCCGCCGTTTCGCCCCAGAGGGGCAGATGGACGCCTACATACCATGGATTATGGAAGGCCGTGGCGAACCGCTGCCGCTGTGGGTCGAGCCCGCGCGCAAGCTCACCGCCGCCGACCTCAAAGACATGATGCGCGACCACTTCGAGGGTACGCTGCTCGACATGACAAACGACATAGGCGCCGGCCCCTTCGACTGCCCCTACCGCTGGCGCCCTATGGAGTATGAGGTCGACGGGCAGACCTATACCCACGAGCGCGCCATTGCCACGCAGCAGACGGGATTCTCATTCGTGGCTGACCTCGACGCCTCGCGCCCCGATGCCATGAAGGGCATACTGTGGTTCGGCGTCGACGACGCCAACACCTGCGTGTATGTGCCGGTGTTCAGCTCGTGCACGCGTGTGCCCAAATCGCTCGACACAGCAACCGCCGACCTTCTAACCCTGTCGTGGGACTCTATGTTCTGGGTCAACAACTACGTTGCCAACCAGGCCTACAACCGCTATTCGCAGATGATACCCGACATACGCCGCGTGCAGAGTGCCCTTGAAAGCGCCGGCGAGACCGCCGCGCGCGACGCCGTGGAGCAGGTGGCGGGCCTCGGCTATCCTCAGGCCGCCGAGCTTCTCACCAATGTCACCGACGTACTGGCACAGACTGCCACCGAGCGCTACAAGCAGCTCGGCGACTATCTTCTGGTGAAATATCTCGACGGCAACATCAAGAAAGAAAAGGACGGCGCCTTCGAGCGCACCCCCGAAGGAATGCCCGTACAGCCCGTATTCGGCGGATATAACGAGCGTTATTTCCGCTCCATAGTCCGCGATGCCGGCGACCGTCTCAAAGTGGTTCAGCCTGCCGCCGACTGACACGAATATTTTTGGCACGGTATTTGCCTATATATTGACAGAAACAAAAAAGCATACGCATACAATGGAAAAAATAGAACCCGGAAAATATTTCGAAATAGCCTACAAGCTCTTCCGCATCAACCCCGACGGCAGCGAGACCCTCGTGCACGAGGTTACCCCCGACGACCCCGACCGCGCCATCATGGGCTACACGCTGGGCTTTGTAGAAGCTCTCGAAAACGAGCTCAACGGCCGCGGGCAGGGATATAAGTTCGACTTCGTCGCCGACCCCGCCATGGCCTTCGGACCCTACACCGACGACGAAATATACACCATCCCCCGCGAGCGCATGACAGTCGACGGCAAGTTCGACGAAGAGATGTTCGCCCCCGGCGCGGTAATTCCGCTGATGACACCCGACGGATACCGCATCGACGGCACAGTGCTCAGCCTCACTCCCCAGGCCGTGGTAATCGACCTCAACCACCCCCTGGCCAAGGACAAGGTGCACTATGTGGGCGAAGTGCTCGCCGTGCGCGAGCCCACCGTCGAAGAAATCGAGGAAGCCAAGGCCGAAGAAAGCGGCTGCGGCGGCGGATGCTGCGGCGGCTGCGGCGACAACGGCGGCTGCAACGACGGCGGCTGCGGCTCGGGCAATGGCTGCTGCGGAGGCTGCTGATTATCCACGACCTCCACACCATGTTGCAGGCAAGGAATTTACACAAGACCTACGGCCACCTTGAGGTGCTCCGCGGCATCGACATCGATGTCGCGCCGGGGCGTCTCACCACCGTCGTCGGCCCCAGCGGCGCCGGCAAGACTACCCTCTTGCAGATTCTCGGCACCCTCTCGGCGCCCGATGCCGGCGGCAGCGTGCTCTTCGACGGCCAGGACCTCACCGCATGGCCCGACCGCCGGCTCAGCGCCTTCCGCAACCGCAATCTGGGCTTCGTGTTCCAGTCGCACCGCCTGCTCCCCGAATTTTCCATCCTCGAAAACGTGGCTCTGCCGGCCCTCATTGGCGGCACGCCGCGCGCCAAGGCCCTCGACGAGGCGCGCTGCCGCCTCGAACGCCTCGGCTTGGCCGACCGCTGCTCGCACCTCCCCTCGCAGCTCAGCGGCGGCGAGTGCCAGAGGGCGGCAGTGGCGCGTGCCCTCGTCAACGGCGCGTCGCTCATCCTCGCCGACGAGCCGTCGGGCAGCCTCGACATGCACAACCGCAGCGAGCTGCACCGCCTCTTCTTCGATCTGCGCGACAACGACGGCGTGACCTTCGTGGTTGTGACGCACGACGAACACCTTGCCGCCGACTCCGACATAATAGTCAACATGGCCGACGGACGTATCACATCCATTACCGACAATACTGTCGGCAACTCTTCCCAAAACCAAACAATATGAAGTACCCAACCCTTTTGCTCGCCGCCCTCGGCGCGGCTGCAATCGCCTTCACCGGCTGCAACAGCAACAACGACCCCGACGATCCGCAGGCTAAGTCGTACATCGACATCATGACCATTCAAGATAAGACAGCCGACGGCACCGTCCTTACATTTCAGAAAGAAAACGACTCGCCCCTCATCACCCTCACAACCAACCAGACTTTCAGCCAGTCGGTCTTCACCGAGGGCAAGCGTGTGGTGGTGAACTACGTGCCCCAGTCGGGCGTACAGTATGAGTCGGGCAATATATCCATCCTTCAGGCCATGCTCACCGAAGGCGAGGGCGCGAAACCCGAGGCCAAGACTGCCACCGAGACCTCCGGCTGGGCCACCGACGGCGTAAGCATGTACACAGCCTGGCGTACCGGCCCATACCTCAACGCCATCTTCAACGGCGTAACCAGCAGCGCCGGCCCCGAGGAGTGCGCCATCTATGTCGACGACGCAACCGTGGGAACCGCACAGCCCACCGTTTACCTCATTTTCGAGGGCTCGAACGGCAATATGGTGAACCCCTACTTCTTCTACGCCTCCTACGACATATCGGAGCTGTGGGACAATCCCGCAACCGAGTCGCTGCGTCTGGTCTACGCCGAATCGACCACCGGCACACGTTCCGTCGACTTTCCCAAAGTCAACAGCGGCGATGTGCCCGTCGTGCGACCCTGAATTATTGAACACTAACCCCGGTACCGGCATCAGTGCCGGTGCCATCAACAATAAGAAAAAATGGACAAACCTCAACAGAAAGAACTCAAAATTGATCTCACTCCCGAAGTAGCCGCCGGCCACTACTCGAACTTCGCCGTAATCTCGCACACTCCCGGTGAATTCTTCATGGACTTCATCGCCGTGTCGCCCAACATGCCCCAGGCACGCGTGCAGAGCCGCATCATCATGACTCCCGAGAACGCCAAGACCCTCCTCGGCGCCCTCAACGAGAACATCGCCCGCTTCGAGGCCAACTTCGGCAAAATCGAGCAGCGCAAGCCCGTCAACGCTCCCAAGAACAACGGCGGCATACCCAACCCCTTCGAAGCTTAATAGCTTAATACAGCAATAATGCCGCCGGTGCTCCGGCGCCGGCGGCACATTTCACACCTCCTACGCCGATGATACAGCACAACCTCCAAATCTACAATTCTTTAAGCCGACACAAAGAGCCGTTCAAGCCTCTCCACGCCCCGATGGTGGGCATGTATGTATGCGGTCCGACAGTGTATGGCGACGGTCATCTGGGTCACGCCCGGCCGGCCATCACCTTCGATGTCGTGTTCCGCTATCTCACGCACCTGGGCTACAAGGTGCGCTATGTGCGCAACATCACCGACGTAGGTCACCTCGAGCACGACGCCGACGAGGGCGAGGACAAGATCGCCAAGAAGGCGCGCCTCGAGCAGCTCGAGCCAATGGAGGTTGTGCAGCATTACCTCGGCCGCTACCACAAGGCTATGGAGGCCCTCAACGTGCTGCCTCCCTCGATAGAGCCACATGCCTCGGGCCATATCATTGAGCAAATCGAATACATCAAGACCATCCTCGACGCGGGCTACGCATATGTGAGCGACGGCTCGGTGTACTTCGACGTGCCCAAGTTCAACGCCGACTACGGCTACGGCCGCCTCTCGGGCCGCAACATCGACGAGCTCCTGGCCACCACGCGCGAGCTCGACGGCCAGACCGAGAAGCGAAATCCCGCCGACTTCGCCCTGTGGAAGAAAGCCGCGCCTGAGCACATCATGCACTGGCCGTCGCCATGGAGCGAGGGTTTCCCCGGTTGGCATCTCGAATGCTCCACGATGAGCGAGAAATATCTCGGCTCCGTCTTCGACATCCACGGCGGAGGAATGGACCTCAAGTTTCCCCACCACGAGTGCGAGATAGCGCAGTCGGTGGCGCACAACCACGCCCCGGCCGTACGCTACTGGATGCACAACAACATGATTACCATCAACGGCACGAAGATGGGCAAGTCGTTGGGCAACTTCATCACCCTCGACGAATTCTTCACCGGCTCGCACCCTCTGCTGGCGCAGCCCTATTCGCCGATGACCATACGTTTCTTCATCCTCCAGGCCCATTACCGCGGCACAGTCGATTTCAGCAACGAGGCTTTGCAGGCCGCAGAGACGGCGCTCGGCCGTATGCTCGACGGTTACCGCCGTCTGGGTGAGCTCAAAGCATCCGACACCTCCACCGTCGACGTGGGCAAGCTCGCCGAGCGCGCCTACGAGGCCCTCGACGACGATTTCAACACTCCCGTGGTGATAGGCGTGCTCTTCGACGCCGTGCGCATCATAAACCAAATCAAGGACGGCAACGCCACCGCCACGGCCGACGACATAGCCGAGTTGCGCCGCGTGATGGACACTTTCCTTGTTGAGATTCTCGGCATAAAGGTCGATGCCGGTGGCGCCGGCGACGCCGATCTCAAACCATACCGCGACGCCGTTGACCTGCTGTTGCAGATTCGTGCCGATGCCAAGGCCCGCAAGGACTGGGCAACGAGCGACCTCATCCGCGACAGCCTCTCGCGTCTGGGCTTCACCATAAAGGACACCCGCGACGGCGTGGAGTGGAAACTTTGATATAAGGTAAAATTACGAGATGTGAGGTGCTTCGCCCTGCGCGGGCGGAGCATTTCTTATCTCAATCTCAGGTTCAGGGGCCCCACAAACCATCGCTGCAAGGCATATGCCGCGGCCGTGCTCGCCACGAATGCCGCGGCAATAAGCCATGCACCGCCGAGCCACTTGTCAAGGGTATGTATGACAATCATATGCACCATGTAGAAACTGAAGCTGATGTTGCCGAACTCAACCGTGATGCGGCTGTGGAGAAGGCGCGTTGTCTTAGCCCCGCTGTCGTCGGAAAGGGCGAGCGAGAGTATCAATGCGGCTGCGGGAAGCCACCACCATGATGCGTAGCGGAAGTTTTGCTCAATGCAGGGCCCGACGACAAGAAATATTGCCGTCAGCACCGCCGAGAGGGCTATTGCGCCGTCACCTGCCGTCATTTTCTTGGCTCTTAGTACTTTTATGGCCTCCCAAAGCAGCATGCCGAGCACGAAATCGAACATTCTCGACAGCGGCCAAACGTATATATAGAAGTAGGCCTTACTCTCGGGCACCAGCGGCACTGCGGCGAAGTATATGGCAAAGGCCGTCGCTGCCGCGGCTGAAAACCGCCGCGGGTGGCGCAGCAATGCGTTGTGCATAAACGGATAGAAGAAATATATCAGCATCAGAGAGCTCGCAAACCACGCCACCGGATTGCCGATAAGGGCCATGTAGGGCATATACCACCATGTCTGCGCCATGCCCAGACTGACGCCGAACTTCAATATCGCCGCCACACCCGCGATGGGGAACACTGCCAGTGCCACAAACTGGCACACTATGTAGAGAGGATAGAGGTGCGCAAGGCGCCGACGCATGAAGGGGCGCAGAGATATGTGGCGCCCGTCGTTGGCCATGCTCAGTGTCAGGCCGCTGAGCATGAAGAATACGGCGATGGTCATGTCGGCGGCGTCGGAACTGAACGCCGTCACCGCGCAGGCGTGGTGGAGGAATATCACCAGCGCGCACAGGCCCCGCAACGACTGTAAGTTAAGGTTCATGTAGGCTCGCCTGGCGCATCAGGCACTGCTTTACGGCCTCGGGTTCGTTCTCTTCGTCGAGTTTTTCGAGGGCGATAATCGAGGCACTGAGAATTGTATCGATGCCCTTGGCCACGAGCTCGGGGGTGTTGTCGATGTGCACGTCGGGCTCTATGCCGCCTTCGGTGAGGTTCATGTCGGCGTCGTAGAGGGGGCATGCCGAGAAGCGCACCGCCCAGCCACAGGGCATGTCGGACGAGAACGGGGTGCCCGAGCCTCCGCCGGTGGTGTCGCCCACGAGAAGCACCTGCGGCAATGTGCGCAGGGCCTGCACGCAGTTGTTGGCGGCGCTGAATGTGCTTCGGTTGGTGAGCACTATCACGGGTTTGAGCCAGCGCACGCCTTCGGCGGGGTCGTAGTAAATGGGGTAGGGCTCGGAGAAATCGTTGTGCCCGGGGCCCGTCTTGTGGCATATGTATCCACCGAGGGTGCGTTCGGTGATGAAGTGCGACACCAGCCGCTCCACGTTGGTGAGATCGCCGCCTCCGTTGTCGCGCAGGTCGAGGATGAGGCCGTTGGCGTCGCGCATGCTGAGCATCATGTTGTCGACGAAGGCGTCGCTAACTGGGGCCGAGAAGGTTGAGTAACGGCAGTATCCGGCCTTGCCGTCGGCCAGCAGCTTGTAGCTGAAGCCGCCGCCGTTGGAGTAGTCGAAGTCGAGGTAGTGCTCCTGAATCACGCGCCAGTCGAAGTTCTGGGGATAGTCGGACCACCACTTGCGGTAGTACGACACGTCGAACCACGACATGAGGTTCACGTGCCCGTCGCGCAGCTCGGCGAGCATGTCGGAGCAGAGGTCGAAGAACTCCCCGGCCTTCATGTCGGGCTTTATCTGCGCGCGGTATTGCTGCCCCACTGCCTGCCAGTCGACGTCCTTCTGCTCGAAGAAGCAGTAGTGCTCGTCGACCACGGTCCATAGGGCGTCGAAATTGCCGTAGTAGTCGTTGTCCCACTCTTCGATGGAGTGGCAGGCGCCGAGGCCGGCGGCGAGGGGCACGGCAAGCGCCATAGCGGCGAATATGTTGCGGACGGATTTCATGGTCAATACATTGCGCTTATATATCGTGCTTCGGGGTCGATGCCGCGCTTCGGCGAGAGGGATATCCATTCCGATACCACGCCCACCACGGCCATATGCTCAATGTCGCGGCTTACGATGTGGGAGGCCTTCGTCGAGGCCACGCGGCAGCGGTAGCCCACGCGCAGGGTGGTGCCGCCGAAGCGGAGGTCGGCGGTGAGCAGGTTGTCGAGGCGGAAGAAGTTGCCGGGCCATGCACCGCGCAGCAGCCCGTGATGGTTGCCCAGATAGATTTCATAGTACAGCTCGCCGTACTCGGGCGAGAAGAACAAGCCGGTGAGAGGCATCTGCCCCAGATAGCGCAGGTAGAGGGGCACGCTGCCGAGCTTCGTGCGCCATACCGCCGAGGCGGTGATGCCTACCGTCCACGATGCCTGAGCCGCCACGGGGTTGTTGCCGTTGCGTGGCAGATAGAGCGCGCCGCCGTCGATGCCGGTGTAGCCGCCGGCATAGATGCTCCATGCGCCGAAGCTGCGGCGCCACATCATGCTCCAGTCCAGGGCGAGGTTGAGCTTCCACAGCAGGGCGTTGCGGGCCGGTATGTTGGTGGTGCGCGCGCCGGAGAGGCGGCCGGAGAGGCGCATCACGAAGTCGTCGGGATTGAAGCGCATGGCCTGCATGCGTTCGTAGGATAGGGCGAGGTCCCAGCCGCTGTGCCGCAGTGGCGAGAGATAGGTCTGCGCCACATGGGCCGAACCGGCCTCTATGGTGTAGGCCGACAGCACCGGTCGCACCACCGGCTCCCGGCCGCCGACCGTGAAGGCCACGGCGAGCAGAAGACTAATTATCAGAGCTTTCATCTTCGAAGAGCGAGGGGGTGTGAGGCGACTCGGGGGCAGGGGCACTCTCGGAGGGGTCGGAGTTTTCCGAGAACTCCGAAGCGTGGCTTTCTTCTGAGATGTCAGAGTTCTCGAAGCTCTCGGAGTTCTCAGATTCAGGCTCGGGAAGCTCCGGCAGCTCTATGCTCGCGAGAGGATAGGTGGTGAGGCGTTTGCCGCGGGCCTTATAGGATTTCACGCCTATGTATTCGGCCGCATTGAGCTCGAGGTCGACGCGGTTTTCGTCGGCGAAGTGGAGGATCAGCACCGGGTCGGGGCGGTCGGTGAGCAGAAGGAGTTTGGAGCGCTCGTCGTCGCCCACGAAGCGCTGGCGGCGCTGGCTGTCGTCGAAGGTGAAGCGCTTTATGTAGGGGTAGCCCGCGTCGGGGTCGTCGAGTACGGCGGTCCACACTGTCTCGGGACGGAATTTCTCGATGAGGCGTATGCCCGGCTCATAGTGGTTGGAGATGTCGAAGGAGGTGGTGAAGAACTCTCCGTTGTCCATCACCACGAGCACGCGGTCGGTACCGGCGAACTCGCCCAGGTAGTCCCCGCGGCCGTCGTAGTTGAGGCGGAGCACGTCGGGGTCGAACCATACCTGTCGGCCGCCGAGGGTCGATGTGCCGCGCTCTTTGAGCGAGAATCGCGATACCTCGTTCTTGGTGACGAGGTTGCCCACGGCGCCACGGTTCTTGATGGCGAGCTTTCCGAAATCGACGTCGAAGCTGAGGTTTTTGAGGCGCAGCTTGGGTTTGAGCGACACCTTCACGACCTCGGCCTCGCCGTTGGGGTTGGCTGTGAACCACACTACGCGCGAGCCCTCGTGGCCCGGCGTGAGGTCGTACACCTTGTCGCGCGTGAGGCCCGTGGCGGCGAAGCGCTTCATGTAGAATGCTCCTGCGGCGCCGTTGCGGTAGATTACATTATATATTGTGCGCTGGTCGTTGCGCTTGTATACGTTGATGAAGAGCACGTTGGGCCCGACGAAGAATTTCTCCTGCACGCGGGTAATCTTGTATTTGCCGTCGCGGTAGAAGATAATCACGTCGTCGAGGAGCGAGCAGTTGCACACGAACTCGTCCTTTTTGAGCTTCGTTCCGGCAAAGCCTTCCTTGCGGTCGATGTATAGCTTCTCGCTGGCGTCGGCCACGTTGGCGGCCTGGATGGTGTCGAAGCTGCGGAGCTCGGAGCGGCGGGGATACGCGGCGCCGTATTTCTCTTTGAGGTATTCGAACCACTCGATTGTCACCTCGTCGAGGCGCCCGAGGCGGTCGATATGGTCGGCGATGCGTGTTTCGAGAGCCTCGATGGCGCGGTCGGCGTCGGAGGAGTTGAAGCGGAGTATGCGCTTCATCTTTATTTCGAGGAGGCGCAGGATGTCGTCGCGCGTTATCTCGCGCACGAAGCGTGCCTTGTAAGGTTCGAGGCGGCTGTCGATGTGTGCCACTGCGGCGTCGATGTCGGGGGCTTCTTCGTAGGCCTTGTCCTTGTAGATTCGCTCCTCGATGAAAATCTTTTCGAGGGAGGCGTAGAGGAGCTGCTCGCGGTCTTCGGCGAGCTTCACCTCGAGCTCGGCGGCGATGATGCGGCGAGTGGTGGCCACGCTGTGGCGCAGGATGTCGGACACGCCGATGAAGCATGGCTTGTCGTCGCGTATCACGCAGCAGTTGGGCGAGATGTTGACTTCGCACGAGGTGAAGGCGTAGAGGGCGTCGATGGTCTTGTCGCTCGATGTGCCCGGGATGAGGTGCACCATTATTGACGCCGATGCCGAGCTGTAGTCCTCGACCTTGCGCACTTTAATCTGTCCGCGGTCGATGGCTTTGAGAATGCTGTCGATAAGGCTTGCGGCCGTCTGGCCGAAGGGGAGCTCGGTGATGTTGAGGGTGCGAGCGTCGATTTTCTCGATGCGTGCGCGCACTTTGAGGCGGCCGCCTCGGCGACCGTCGTTGTATCCGGCCACGTCGATGAGGCCGCCGGTGGCGAAGTCGGGGTAGAGTGTGAAGTCGTCGCCGCGCACGCAGGCTACGGCGGCGTCGAGGATTTCGTTGAAGTTGTGCGGCAGAATCTTCGACGAGAGGCCCACGGCTATGCCCTCGGCGCCGTGCGCGAGCAGCAGGGGGAACTTGGCCGGGAGCGTCACGGGCTCGCGCTTGCGGCCGTCGTAGCTCATGGTCCATTCGGTCACCTTGGGGTTGAAGAGCACCTCGGATGCGAAGAGCGAGAGTCGCGCCTCTATATATCGGGCCGCGGCCGCCGCGCTGCCGGTGATTATGTTGCCCCAGTTACCCTGCGTCTCCACAAGCAGGTCTTTCTGTCCGAGCTGCACCAGGGCGTCCTTTATCGATTGGTCGCCGTGGGGATGGTACTGCATGGTAGTGCCCACGATGTTGGCCACCTTGTTGAAGCGTCCGTCGTCGATAGTCTTCATTGCATGCAGTATTCGGCGCTGCACGGGTTTGAGACCGTCGTCGATGTGCGGCACGGCACGGTCGAGAATCACATAGGAAGCGTATTCGAGGTACCAAGTCTGGTACATGCCGCGCAGGTGCAGCTTTTCGAGGTCTTCCTGTGATGTGAATATGCGGTGGCCGGCGGGGAGGTTTTCGGCTGCGTCGTCATCGTCGTCGTTGGAGGCGGCAACGGGGGTGTCGATGTCGGATGGGTCGAGGTCTTCAGGATCTTGCTTCATGGTGGAGATTGGCAATTTTCTACAAATTTAGCATTTTTTTTGTACCTGCGCAAAAAATAATGAGAATTGGGGATTGGGGATTTGCTCGCTGAAGCTCGCAGCATAAAACAAAAAGCCTCCATTCCCAATCCCATTCCTCATTATGCCTTCCCCAATTCCCGTTATTTGTCCAAAAAATCTGTAAAGGGCCATAAAAATCGACATTTTTCCACA